>JBBRQA010000172.1:0-8861 GCA_038227085.1 Burkholderiales bacterium
GCGGACCGCAATGCATTCAGGAAGGACGCAACCTACCAGGCGGGGATCCGCATGCGCCTGGACACCGCCCAGCTGCCAAAACCGTTCCAGCTCAATGCCATCGCCTCGCGCGACTGGACGCTGGCTTCGGATTGGTATCGCTGGTCGTTGAATCCATGAAGGCCCTGATATTCCTGTGTGTCGTCACCGGCGCGGCGCTGGTGTACCTGATGTCGGAAGCCTCTTCGAACAACGCGCTCTTCGCGCAGAACTACCCGTTGTTGCTGGGGCTCGGAGTCGGGCTCGCCGTCGGGCTGATGGCCCTCATCGGCTACCAGCTCATGGTGCTGCGCCGGAAGCTGCGCGAGCGCGTGTTCGGCTCCAAGCTCACGCTGCGCCTCATGATGGTGTTCACGCTGATGGCGTTGATCCCGGGCGGCCTGGTGTACGCGATCTCGTTCCAGTTCCTGCAGCGCTCGATCGAGTCGTGGTTCAACGTGCGCGTCGACGAATCGCTGAAGAGCGGCATCAACCTTGCGCGAAATGCGCTCGAGAGCTCGCGCGACCAGCTCGCGCAGAAGGCCGAAGCGATGGCGCAGACGCTCGCCGCCTCCCAGGCCACGGAGGTCGCGACCCTCAATCGCCTGCGCGAGCAGCACTCGATCGAGGAAGCGACGCTCATGACCCCGCGCGGCAAGATCATTGCGCAGTCCGGCGTGGATCCGGTGGCGCTGCTGCCCGAGATGCCGAGCGCCTCGGTGATGCGCCAAGTGCGCACCCAACAGTCCGTACGTTCGATCGAGTCGATTCCCGACCGCGGCCTTTACCTGCGCGTGCTGGTGCCGGTGAACGTCCTCACCATCGCCGACGACATCCGCATCCTGCAGGTGCTGCAGAGAGTACCGATTTCCATCGCACGCGAGGCGGAGCTGGTCGAGAAGGGCTACAAGGATTACCAGGAGCTTCTGCTCGCCAGGAACGACCTGAAGAACGTCTTCACCCTCACCCTTACCCTGGCGATGCTGCTCACGCTCTTCTCGGCCCTCGCCCTCGCGTTCGTGCTCTCGGAGAGGCTCTCCGCGCCGCTTTCCGCGCTGGCGGAGGCGACGCGCGCCATCGCCAAGGGCGATTACTCGAAACTGAACCCGGTGAAGAGCCGCGACGAGTTCGGCGTGCTTACGCAGTCGTTCAACACGATGACGCGGCAGATCGCCGACGCGACCGACGCGATGGAGCGCAACCAGCAACTGCTGGTGAACTCCAAGACCTACCTCGAGACCATCCTTTCCAACCTTACCTCGGGCGTGCTCACCTTCGACGAGCGACTGTACGTGAAGACCATGAACGCGGCGGCCAACGCGATCCTCGCCGTGCCCGGCGGAGCCTTCCACGGCATCAAGCTGTCGGAGTGGCCGCGCCACGTGCAGTCGGTGGCCCCGTTCGCGGAGATCGCGCTACGCCAGTTCGCCTCCTCGGGCATGCGCCAGTGGGAAGAGCAGATGGAGTATCGGCGTGACGACGGCCAGCGCACCCTCCTCATCCGCGGCACGCGCCTGGGCTCGCGGGGCGAGGAGGGCTACGTGGTCGTATTCGACGACATTACCCACCTCATCCAGGCGCAGCGCGACGCCGCCTGGGGGGAAGTCGCGCGCCGCCTAGCGCACGAGATCAAGAATCCGCTCACGCCGATCCAGCTCTCCGCAGAGCGCCTGCAATTGAAGTTGAAGGACAAGCTGCCCGAGCACGAGGCCGACATCCTGAAGCGCGCCACGAGCACGATCGTCACCCACGTGGCGGCGTTGAAGGGCATGGTGGACGACTTCACCCAGTACGCCCACGCCTCGCGCATGAACGCCAAGGCCGTGAACCTGAACGACCTGGTGCGCGAAGTGCTCGTGCTCTACGAGGCGATGGGTGTCGCGATCGAGCCGCGCCTGGCGGAGAACCTTCCGTCGATCTACGCCGATCCCGCGATGTTGCGCCAAGTCCTGCACAACCTTTTCCAGAACGCGATCGACGCCCTTACCGGCGTGGAGAACCCGCGCATCCTCGTGAACACGAGCATGGGCACGGGCGGCGTGCTCCTGACGGTGCGCGACAACGGCACCGGCATCGCGGAGGGCGTCATGGGCCGGATCTTCGAGCCGTACGTGACCACCAAGCCCAAGGGCACCGGGCTCGGCCTCGCGATCGTCAAGAAGATCGTCGATGAGCATCACGGCAGGATCCTGGTGGAAAACGTCAAGCCGCACGGCGCCACCGTGAGCATCGTCCTGCCCTCCAAGGCGGCCTAGCGGCGCCCGCGCATGTCCGCGAACCAGATCCTCGTCGTCGACGACGAAGTCGGCATCCGCGAGCTGCTTTTCGAGATCCTGCGCGACGAGGGCTATGGCGTGCGCTTGGCCGAGAACGCGCAGACCGCGCGCTCGGCAAGAAAAGAGATGCGCCCGGACCTCGTGCTGCTCGACATCTGGATGCCCGACACCGACGGCATCACGCTCCTCAAGGAATGGGCCGGCAGCGGGCTTCTCACCATGCCGGTGGTGATGATGTCAGGCCATGGCACCATCGACACGGCGGTCGAGGCCACGCGCATCGGCGCCTTCGACTTCCTCGAAAAACCGATCAGCTTGCCCAAGCTCCTCGCCACGGTGGGCAAGGCGCTCGCCGGCGGGCGCGTGCTGCCGAAGACAGGCCTCGCATTGGTCAACCTGGGGCGCGCGCGCGTGATCCAGGAGCTGCGCCAGCGCCTCGAGCAGGTAGGGCGCTTGCGCACGCCGGTGCTCTTCACCGGCGAGGCTGGCTGCGGCTTCGAGCTGTGCGCGCGCCATCTGCACATCCCGAACACGCCGTGGGTCGCCTCCGAGGAAACCGACTGGCTGGCGGTGAACCCCTTCGAGCCGCTCAACGAGGCGCGCGAAGGCACACTCTTCCTGCCGGAGATCGCGCTCCTCTCGAAGGCAGAGCAGAAGGGCCTCGTGCAGCTCATCGGCAAGCTCGAGAAATTCAACGTGCGACTCATCTGCGCGGCGACCGGGCCCTTGCCGGCGATGGCGGAAGACGGGCGCTTCGACGCCGCGCTCTACCACCAGCTCTCCGGGCTCACGATTCGCGTGCCGTCGATCACCGACCACGCCGAGGACATTCCCGACATCGCGATGACGATGCTCACCCAGCTGGTCGACGCCAACGAGGTTCCGCTGCGCACGCTGACGGTCGGTGCGCTGAACGTGATGCGCAACCTCGACTGGCCAGGCAACCTGCCGGTGCTGCAGAACGTGGTGAAGACGTTGGCGCTCACCACGCTCACCAACGACATCGCCGGCGACGACGTGAACCGCGTGGCGCGGGAGTTCAACCTCGGCCCGCGCGAGCAGGCCACCACGGAGGTCGGCGTGTCGCTCGACCTGCCGCTGCGCGACGCCCGCGAGCAGTTCGAGAAGCAGTACTTCCTGCATCACATCCGCCGCGAGGACGGCAACATGTCGCGCGTGGCCGATCGCGTCGGCCTGGAGCGCATGCACCTCTACCGGAAGCTGAAACAGCTCGGCATCCGTCCCTCGGGCAAGAGCGAGGACGTCACGGGCTGACCCGCTAGCGCGCCTCGACGCGCCCCAGGCGCACGGCGGTGAGCCCGGTCTTCACGTTGTTAGGCACCGGCATGATCAGCACGCAATTGTCGTAGGGTGCGCGCACTGCCTGGTCGCCATCCCACGCGATCACGTCTCCCTGGCGCGGAATCACTTCCAGCCCCGCGAACGGCTTGGCGAAGCGGAATGCCGGAGTGCTCGCGACGACCGCGTCGGTCACCCGGATCAGTTTCTGGGGCCCGGCGGGCTCGATCTCGCCTTCGGCCCGGTCGCGGTCGACCACGTCGAGATGGCGCAGGAACCGCCAGGTCGTCTGCCAGGCGACGCGCTCGGCGCTGCGCTCCCAATGCTGGCCGCACTCGACCAGCAGCGCGTTCTTGGGGCTCGCCGGATCGCCGAAGCCGCCGTAGTCGCGCATGCGCGTGCCGTTCGCGTGCCCGGTGTCGCTCACGACGTGCTCCGGGAGGCCGACCTCGAACGCGAAGCGGATGCCCTTCTCGAGGGGCCCGCAGATCATCACCGGCGGGCTGGGCTCGAGCATGGAGTGGATGTCGAGCAGGGAGTCCGCGGCCTCCACAAAGGGCCGAAGCTGCCGCGCGCGGCGCATCTCGGTCGTGTCGCGAGGGCCGTCGAGCACCCGCGGCGTCCACACGCGGTTGAAGTCCTCGTCGACGAAGCGTGTCGCATAGGGATTGGCGGGATCGAATCGCGAGAACGCCTCCACGTTCGCGAAGGCGAGCGTGAGCTTGCCGCGCGTCGGGCGCACCCCGTCGCGCAGCAGGCGGTCGACCACGATCGCCCCGCAGATCTCGTTACCGTGCGTGAGGGCGTTCACCATCACGTGCGGCCCGGGCTTGCCGCTATCCAGGGTGTGGACGAAACCGGTACCGGTGGAGGAGCGGCGGTGGCGCTCGATATCCGGGGCTTTCAGCTCGACGGCGATGGCAGGCATGGCGGGGCTTCAGTGGTCGTGGTCATGAGAGTGATTATGGCCATGTTCGTGAGAGTGATTATGCTCATGGTCGTGGTGATCGTGGTGACCGTGGTCGTGGCCATGGTGGTGATCGTGGCCGGGGGCGCAGACGTGGGAGCCGCGCTCCTCGGTGTACCTGGCGACCGCCGCCAGCATGCGCTCGATGTCGGCGCGCAGCTTGTCGAAGCCGGCATTCTTAGCGCGCGTGCGCTCGTCCATGTAGAGCCGGCGATTCACCTCGATCTGCAAGCTGTGGCGCTGCGCGGCGGGATCGGAGAATGCGCGCACCAGCTCGACCCCCTTGTACGGGTCGTTGATCTTCACCTCGTATCCCATATCGCGCAGGGTCTTCGCGACCATCGCGGTGAACTCGGGCTCGCAAGTCGACCCGTCGCGATCGCCGAGCACGAAGTCGGCGCGCGGCCTGCCAGGGCCCTCCTCGGAGATGCGCCCGCTCAGCGCCGGCATCGAGTGGCAGTTGATGTGCCACACCGCGCCGAAATGGTCGTGCGTCGCGTCGAGCGCGTCCTTCACTGCGCGCTGGTAGGGCTGGTGGAAGCGCACGATGCGCTGCTTCACCTCTTCGACAGTGAGCTTGCGGCCGTAGATCGACTCGCCCGAATCGAGCACGCGCCAGATGAGGCCGATGCCGAGTTCGGTCTTGCGGCTCGGGATTGCCGGGCCGGGCCAAGGCGCGTCGAGGAGGGAAGCGTCGATGTCGAGGAGCGAGCGATTGGGGTCGATGTAGCTGCGCGGGAAATTCGCGGCGACCAATGTCGCGCCGAGCGCCGTTCCGCCGGCGTAGAGCTCGTCGACGAAGCTGTCCTCGGATTGGCGCAGGAGCTCGGTAGCGACCGCCGCGCGGAAATCCTCGGGATAGTCGGTGCCGCTATGCGGCGAGTCGAGGACCAGCGGCACGGCGCGACCGGTGGGCTTGGTGAGGGTGAATGCGGATTTCATGGCAGGTCGTTCAGGTGGCAGGCCGACACGCGGCCAGGCGCGATCTCGCGCAACAGTGGGACCTCCACGCGGCAGCGCGCGAAGGCATGGGGACAGCGAGGGTGGAAATGGCAGCCAGGGGGCGGAGCCAGCGGCGAGGGAATCTCGCCGCGGATCGGCACATACACGCGGCGCTTCGCATCGACGCGCGGCACCTCCGCGATGAGCGCCGCGGTGTACGGATGGTTGGGTTGCGCGTAGATCTCCGCGGTCGGCGCGGCCTCGACGATCCGGCCAAGGTACATCACCACCACGCGGTCGGACACGTGGCGGATCACGCCCAGGTCGTGGCTGATGAAAAGATAGGTGAGAGCCAGCTCCGCGCGCAGGCGAATGAAGAGGTTGAGCACCTGAGCCTGGATCGAGACGTCGAGCGCGGCGACCGCCTCGTCGCAGACCAGGAAGCCCGGCCTCACCGCGAGCGCGCGCGCGATGCCGATGCGGCTCCTCTGCCCGCCGGAGAATTGGTGGGGGAAGCGGCGCATGAGGCTCGCATCCATGCCGACGCGCTCCAGCATCTCTGCGACGTAGGATTCACGCTCCTCGGGGCCGATCAGTCCGTGGACCACGGGCGCCTCGCCTATCAGATCGACGACGCGCATGCGCGGGTTGAGCGACGCGTAGGGGTCCTGGAAGATCATCTGCACCGCGAGTCGCTCGGCGCGCGCTGCCCGGCCGTCGAGCTCGCGATAGGGGCGGCCCTTCCAGAGGCGCTCGCCCTCGGTGGGTTCGAGGATGCGCGAGACGATGCGGCCGAGCGTGGACTTGCCGCAGCCCGACTCGCCGACCAGGCCCACTACCTCGCGCTCGCGCACCGCGAGGCTCACCTGGTCGAGCGCGTGCACCGTCGCATCGGAGCCCTTGGCGCCGAGCTTCCGCGCGAGTCGCATGGCGAAGTCGGCGCGCCTCACGAAGCGCTTCGAGATGGCGCGCATTTCGACGAGCGGCGCGGCGATGGTGCTCATGGGTTCGGGTTCACGCAACGTAGCGCGCGCCCCGCCGCGGGAAAGCGGATTGGCGGGGCGACGCGGCACTCTTCGACCGCGCGCGTGCAGCGCTCACGGAAGGCGCAGCCCTCGCCCAGCTCGAGGAGCGAGGGCGTCATGCCCGGGATCTGCGCGAGCGGCCGGCCCGGGACGTTGCGGCCCGGCACTGAATCGAGGAGGCCGCGGGTGTAGGGGTGCATCGGATGCTCCAGCACGTCGTCCACCGTGCCGGCCTCGACGATGCGCCCGGCGTACATCACGCACACGTCGTCGGCGAGTCCGGAGATCACGGAAAGGTCGTGCGTGATCCAGAGGAGGCCCGCGCCCGTCTCGCGGCACAGCTTCTGCATCTCGAAGAGGATCTGGCCCTGGATGGTGACGTCGAGCGCCGTGGTGGGCTCGTCGGCGATGATGAGGTCGGGACGGTTCAGCAGCGCGATCGCGATGGCGACGCGCTGGCGCATGCCGCCCGAGAACTGGTGCGGATAATTGCGCAACCTCTCCTCGGGTGAGGCGATGCCCACGTGGCCGAGGGCTTCGCGGCAGCGCTCGAGGGCCGCGGTGCGCGAGACGTCGTGGTGCGCGCACACCGCCTCGACCATCTGCGTATCGATGCGCAGCACCGGGTTCAGCGTCATCATAGGATCCTGGAAGATCATCGCGATGCGCTCGCCGCGAAGCTTGCGCCAGCGCGGCTCGTCGAGCGTCGTGAGGTCGGTGCCGTTCAGCGCGATGCGGCCGGCGACTATGCGCCCCGGCGGATCCACGAGGCCGAGGATCGAGTAGCCGGTCATCGACTTTCCCGAGCCCGATTCGCCCACGAGCCCGAGAATGCGCCCGCGCTCGACGCGGAAGCTCACGTCGTCCACGGCCTTCACCACGCCGGCACGTGTGAAGAAGTGGGTGCGCAGCCCCTCCACCTCCAGCAGCGCTGCGCTCATCTTTTCAGCCGCGGATTGAGCACGTCGCGCAGCTGGTCGGCGACCAGGTTGATGGAGACGATGGTGGCGAGCAGGGCCACGCCGGGATAGAAGCTGATCCAGTACTTGCCCGACAGCAGGTACTGGAAGCCGTTGGCGATGAGCAGCCCCAGCGACGGCTCGGTGATGGGCAGGCCCAAGCCAAGGAAGGAGAGCGTGGCCTCGAGCGAGATCGCGTGGGCCACTTGCACGGTCGCCACCACGATGAGCGGCGGCAGGCAATTGGGCAGCAAGTGCCGCAGCACGATGCGTGGCTGGGAGAGGGCCAGCACTTGCGCCGCCTCGATGTATTCCTTCTGCCGCTCCACCAGCGCCGAGGAGCGCACCGTGCGCGCGTAGTAGGCCCACTGCACCGTCACCAGCGCGGCGATGATCTTGCCCACGCCCTGCCCGAGGATCGCGAGAAGGATGAGGGCAATGAGGATCGCGGGAAACGAGAGCTGGATGTCGGCCACGCGCATGATCGCCGCGTCGGCCCACCCGCCGAAGTATGCCGCTGCGAGGCCCAGGACGAGTCCGATGGCTAGCGCGATCACGGTGCTCGCCACGCCGACCGAGAGCGAGATGCGCAGGCCGTAGAAGATCGCCGACAGCATGTCGCGCCCCTGGTCGTCCGTGCCCAGCCAATAGGGCTTCGCCGTGGACGACGAGGGCTCGCCGGGTGCCAGCTTCGAATCGAGCACGTCGAGCTGCGCCAGGTCGTAGGGGTTCTGCGGCGAGATGAAGGGTGCCGCGAGGGCCACGCCGACCAGCAGCACGAGCACCGCCAGGCCGAAGAGCGCGAGGCGGCTCTCGGCGAATTCCGACGCGAAGCGCCGCCAGGGCGAGTCGGCCTGCATCGCGTCAGTGCGCCGCCGCGCCGCCCAGGCGGACGCGTGGGTCGAGGAGCGAGTACAGGACGTCCACGACGAAGTTGATGACGATGAAGATGGTTACGGTGACCATCAGGTAGGCGACGATCACCGGGCGGTCGAGCTGGTTGATCGAGTCGATGAGGAGCTTGCCGCTGCCGGGCCAGGCGAAGATCGATTCGGTCACGATCGCGAAGGCGATCACCGAGCCAAGCTCCAGGCCGATCACGGTCACGATCGGGATGAGGATGTTCTTCAGCACGTGCACCCCGATAACGCGCCCCGGGCCCAGTCCCTTGGCGCGCGCGAACTTCACGTAGTCCTGCATCAGGGCCTCGCGCGTGCCGGCGCGGGTGAGGCGCACCAGGAGCGAGAGCTTGAAGAGGGCGAGGTTCAACGCGGGCATGGCGAGGTGCGCGAGGCCGTCCGCCGTGAGGAAGCTCACCGGGATTCCCGCGACCAGCACGGTCTCGCCGCGGCCATTGGGTGGCAGCCAACCCAGC
>JBBRQA010000173.1:0-8854 GCA_038227085.1 Burkholderiales bacterium
CCGCGTTGTTGACCAGATTCGATACGATCTGCGTGATGCGCACGGGATCTGCGTTCAAGTAAATCGGCTCGCTTGGCGGGAAGAGCTCGATCTCGTGGCGGCGCGATTCGATCAGGGGGACGTTCGATTGCGTTGGTCACGACGTCCCAAAGGCAGATCATTTCGCGCCGCAGCTCGATCTTGCCGCGGGTGACGCGCGAAATATCGAGCAGATCATCGACGAGCCGCGAAAGCTGTGCGGTCTGCCGCGACATGATGTCGAACAGGCGCGCTTGCTGAGGGGGCGATTCGCCGGCTGTTCGCCTCAGGATCGCGGCCGAGGTGACCAGTGGGGCGAGTGGATTGCGCAACTCGTGGGCGAGCATGGCCAGAAATTCGTCCTTGAGGCGGTGCTCGTCCCGTAGCCGCATGTTGAGCTTCGCCCCCTCGCGGCGCGCAGCATCCAGAGCACGGGCGAGTACCTGTGCTCTGCTCGCGAGGCTGCGCGCGTCGGCGGCTTCCGCATGCGCCAGGGCCATAGGTGTTGCAGCCGACGAAGCCCGCGGGCTGCAAAAGCTGCGCGCATGCATCGAGCTCATCGCCGAACGCCTTTCCCAGGCGAACGTGCGTGGCGACGCAATCGAACACCAACGCGGAGCCCGGCCGCGCTCCGCCGAGAGCAGCAATTGCGGCCTTCGTTGCATTGCTCGCGGCAAGCACCGCGGAGGTACTTGAGCACTTTGTATTGTGGGCGGAGTGGGAGTTGAAACCTCGCACGGTGGAAAGCGATTGAGCCAGGCAGGGCGCCACGCAGGAAAGCCTACCGGGTTGCATTTGGCTGCGATGTTAGGAATTGGCTGACATCGCGCGACGACATCACAAACACAACGATTGATCTCGATCCGGATATCGTCGCCATTTTGGCTTCGGAGCCCGTCGGAGCGATCCACGGATGGGGTCGCTTGAAGAGCCGCGCGAGAGCGCAAACTGAAAGAAAAGGGCCGGCACAACGGGCCCGTTGTCAAGAAGTCGAAGCTTCAGCGACCGGGAAACCACGCAGTGATGTCATTGGTGCGCCGCAGCTGATCCATCATCGTGCCCATTTCGGCCATTGCATTCCTGAGTGCTTGTTGATCCCGCTGCAACTCCGCGATGACCTGCCGTTGCGTGATGATTTCCGTCGCTTGCGCATCGATCCTGCGCTGCTGCTTCTGATACTCGTTCAGCAGCATGGGCGGCAAGAATTGATACATCACCGTCTCCACCTGGCCATCCGTGGAGTGGGCGATGAGTCCCGGATAGACCTCGGCCACTTCCTCGGCGATGAGCCCGTACTGGAGCGTGCGTACCGAGGCGTTCCGGTCCGTCTTGTAGTGGAACGTGACCGGCCGAAGCTTCATGAGCGCGCTGCTGGCCGCGACCATGTCGGAAATGTCCTCCTTGAAGCGGCGGGAGGAGCTGACCGTGCCCAACTGGCCATTGGCGTCGATGAGGACCGCGATACCGGTTGCGCTTCCGGTCGTGATGCCGCGGATTCCGGCGATGAAGGTTCTGGTCTGGTTTACGTCTCCAATGCGAATCGTCTGGAGCTCTGCCGCGACACCCGGGTTTCCGATGGCGATGTTCGAGCTGCCGGTTGTCTGGTTGAGCCCCGCTTGAATGCCCAACGCGATGTTGTTGCTGCCCGTCGTGTTCTGAAGCGCTGAAATGCCGATCGCGGTATTGCCGGAGCCGCCGGCGTTGTAGTAGAGGGCGTTCACGCCGGTTGCCGTGTTGCCGTTCCCGCCCGTATTGGTGTTGAGCGCACTCACGCCGCTCGCGGTGTTGTTGCCGCCGGTCGTGTTGCTGAAGAGCACGCCCGAGCCGGAGCCGGTGTTGCTCGAGCCAGAGGTATTGTGGCCGAGCGCGTCGGGCCCGCTGGCGGTATTGCTGGTGCCTGTGGAGTTGGTGGCGAGAGCCAAATAGCCAGTGGCTGTGTTGCTGCCACCGCTCATTGTGAAATTCCCGGCGCCTTCCCCGAGAAAGGTGTTGGCGACGCCGAAGTTGTGGATGAACGGGTTGCCTCCCTTGAGGATGTTTCCGGCGCTGGCTGTCGAAGGGTTTACCAGCGTCAAGCTGCCGCTGATCGAGGGCGAGCCGGTCCAGGCGGGCGCGCCCGCCGTGCCCACGAGCACGTCCCCTGCCGCACCTATGGCGGTGCCGACGGCAGCCGCTCCCTGTCCGAACACAACGCCGTTCGCTGCGAGGCCCGTCTGGCCGGTGCCCCCGTTCGCAACGGGAACGGTACCGGTCAAGCTGATGTTGGGCGTGTTGCCTCCGCTCGAGGCAAGAGGAGCAGACGCGCCGACCGCTGTTACCGTGCCCCCGGATGCCCCGGGCGTGACACAGCCCCATGCGCCCGTTCCATTGGATTGGGCGACCTGCCCATTGGTGCACGCTTGCGGCAGTTGGTAGGCTACCGCGATCGCGATAGTGCCCGCAGTGGTGATGGTTGCCCCCGTAAGGCCCGTGCCCGCGGTGATGGCGGTCACCGTCCCCTCAGCGGCTTCGGCGGAGAAATAGCCGACCACATCGATGATGACTTCGGTCGTTGCGCTGGTGAAGCCTGACGCGGCGACGGTCCCTGCGAGATCGGTGGGAATGAGCACGAAGGAGGTCTGGACGTATCCGGGTTGGTACCACTGGCTCACGCTAGTGGTCCCCGGATTGGGTGCGCCATTCGGGAAGAAGGTCAGATATCCCGCCCCCGCCTGCGTGACGGTGGACACCGCCGCGAGGACCGCTGCAACCTGTCCAGGACCGGCCAGCGCATCGAGGCCACAACTCGTGGCAGAGCCGCCCTGCGCTCCCAGCCCCGTTGCGTACCCGGTGGCATAGGGGCCGATCTTGACGAGGTTCGAGGAGCCCGCCGTCCAGCTCCCCGTGCCACCTTGGGAGGCGCGGCTATCCAGGATGCGGCATGTGGTGACGGCGGTGAAGACCAAGCCCGCGTAGGCAGAAGGGGCGCTGGCAGGGCTCGACTTCGCCATGGCGTGCGCACCCATCATCGCGATGTCCCCCGGCTTGTTGGCCATGAGCACGTCGAGGTGAGTGCCCGCGGGAATAGGAGCCTCCAGTAGAGCCAGCTCGAGCTCCTCGAGAGTGCCGGCGCGCTGCGCGAGCGCGAGTCGCTCGGCGTTGAGCCGGCTGAACTTGGCCAAGTTGCGTCGTGACCAGTTCTTCGCATCATCGACCGGCAAACTGAAGGCGACAATGCGCGACTGCCAGGCCTGCATGAGCTGGCCGATGGCCGCTGCCCTGCCTTCTTCTGCCTGGGATGCTGGAAACGCGGCGAGCGAGAAGCCTGCCGCAGCCGAAACCGCCGTAAACAGAAGCTTGATCGCTTTCTTCATTGCCAGCCTCCCGATTCGAACAGGTAAAGAGCGGATACCCAAATCGTGATCAGGCATCATGCGCCCGCGCCGGGCCGAAGATGAATTGCGAAGGTGCCGGCACTCCCGATCGAAAGAAAAACGGCGTCCGCTTGGACGCCGTCAAATCTCCCCGGAGGGGGGATTGGTGGAGGCGGGGGGAATCGAACCCCCGTCCGCGAGTCTTCTCCATGCAGTTCTACATGCGTAGCCAGGCCATTTGGTTTAACCGCTGCCCCGTAGACCGGCGAACTGGGCAACGCTGAGCCACCTTGGTTTTAGCGATCAGCGAAGTGGCCCCGCTGACCGCGATCTCATGAATATGACTCTGCTGTGGCGTACTGCTTACTGCACCACCCGGGCCCATGAGCAGGCCCGGAGCAGAGTCCAGCCGGTATTAGGCGGCCAGAGCGTAGTTGTCGTCGTTCGCAACTAGATTGTTTGCGGTTGGATTTACGAGGTGCTCCACCCCTCGGCATGCCCTGCGATGTATCCGAGCCCGCGTCGAAACCGGGTCGCCCCCTTGTAATCGAAGCTTGCAACTCACAGTATACGGCAGCGAATACATGGGGATCGTTCCCCATCCTTCAAGGAAACCCCATGAATCCCCTCAAGATAATCGCCATCGTCCTGATCCTCGCGGGCGCCGCCGCGCTCGCTTTCGGCGGGTTTTCCTTCACCAAGGAGACCCACAAGGCGGACATCGGCCCAATTCACCTCGCGGTGCAGGAGAAGCAGGACGTGAACATTCCGCTCTGGCTGGGGATCGGCGCGATCGTCGCCGGCGTGGTGATGCTGGTGCTTCCGAAGAAGTAGTCAGGCGCGCAGCAGGTCGAGCGGCGCGTGGCGCTGAGTGAAGAGGCCCGCGGTGTCGGACTGCAACCAATGCTGCGCGACCGCGGTCCACAGGCGCCGGGTGTCGATGACCGGGACCGGCCCGCCGATCGCCGGATATATGCGCGATACGGGGAGAGCCTCCCCGTAAAGCCCGCCCCGTACGCGGCCACCCATGACGAAGTGCGTGGTTGCCAGGCCATGGTGCGTGCCGCGGGCCTCATTTTCGACCGGCGCCCGACCGAACTCGTCGTAGGTGGCGACCAGCGTCTCGTCCCAGCGGCCGATCTCGATCATTCCCGAGCGTAGCGCTGCAAGGCCCTCGGCCAAGCGGAGGAGCGCCTGGCCGTGGTATTGCAACTGGTCGGTGTGGCAGTCGAGCGAGTGGTGCTTGTCGCCGTCCAGGCCGTTCAAAGCGACGTGGATCACTGGCAAACCGCGGTCGAGGGCGGCCAGTTCCACCGCGGCGCGCATCGCGGCTCCGAATGGATCGTCCGGGAACCGGGTTTTGAGCTCCATCGGCTCGAGGGCTCGGCTGCCGGCCAGCTTCTCACGAGCGCGCGTAGTGGCTTCGTGGACGTGCGCGTCGAGGCGGCGCGAATTGAGGAGGTCCGCCGCGTAGTAGATTTGAACGGCCGCGAGCTTGTCGCCGCGGAACGGCCCCATCGGATCGGCCTGGCGGATGTCGAGGACATCGAACGCCACCGCGTCCACCAGGGCGTCCTTGCGCAAGCGGCCCTCGAGGGCGCGCGTGACCCAGCCGTCGCGCGTATAGTCCTGCCCGTCGCAGCCGGTGAACGCCGTCTCCTCGTCGCGAAAATGCTGCTGAGTACCTTGCGCATAACCGATGCCTTGCACGACCGCGAGCTCCTGCGCTTTCCACGTCGGCATGAGCGATGCGAAGGACGGATGGAAGCCGTGCCGCTCGGTCACCTTCAGCACGGCGTCGCGCGGCACGGCGATCTTGGGGCGCACCCGGTAATAGACGTCGTTGGAGTATGGCACCCAGGTGTTGTAGGCGTCGTTGCCGCCGTAGAGGAAGACCATCACAAGCAGGCGATTGGCCGGGGGCGCCATGGCGAGCGTGGGCCACGCGACGGCCAGCGGGGCGGCGGCGAGGGCCTGCATCGCGCGGCGCCGCGATGGCGAATTCATCGCGCCGCCTGCGCCGCGCGGCGTCCGCCCGCGTCGCGAATCCACGCGTGCAGGTGCGCTGGCGAATCGAGGATCGCATCGGCATTCCACGTCGCGGGCGGCGAGCCGCCGAGGTAGCCGTAGCCCGCGACCACTACCGGCATGCCCGCGGCGCGCGCGGCCTGCACGTCGCGCTCGTCGTCGCCGACGTAAAGCGTGAGCGCGGGCGCTGTGCCGATCGACGACGCCGCGAAGAGGAGCGGATCGGGAAACGGCTTGGCGCGCGCGCACGTGTCGCCGCCGATCACCACCGCGGCGCGCGTGGCGAGTCCCAGCGCCTCGATGAGCGGCTTGGCGAAACGCTCGAACTTGTTGGTGACCACGCCCCACGCGATAGCTTCGCTCTCGAGGCCCGCGAGGAGCTCATCCATGCCGGGGAAGAGCCGCGTGTCGATGCAGAGGTTGCCCGCGTAGAGGTCGAGGAATTCGGCGCGCATCGCCGCGAACTCCGGATCGTCGGTGCCGATGCCGAACGCCGAAAGGATCATGCCGCGCGCGCCCTGCGAGACGTGCGGGCGCACCACCGCGGCGGGCACCGGCGCGAGTCCCCGGTTGGTCCTCATGAGGTTCACGGTGCGCGCCATATCCGGCGCGGTGTCCGCGAGCGTGCCGTCTAGGTCGAAAAGGACCGCGTCAATCACGCACGGTCGCCATGAGGTAATTCACGTCCACGTCTCGCCCCATCGAATAAGTCTTCGTGAAGGGATTGTAGGTCATGCCGGTGAGGTCGGCGACGGTGAGCCCGACCTCGCGGCACGCGCGCGACAGCTCCGAGGGACGGATGAAGCGCGCGTACTCGTGGGTGCCGCGCGGCAGCAGGCTCAGCACGTATTCGGCACCGACGATGGCGAGCAGGAACGACTTGGCGTTTCGGTTCAACGTCGAGAAGAACACCATGCCGCCGGGCCTGGCGAGGCGCGCGCAGGCGCGCACCGTGCTCGGCGGATCGGGCACGTGCTCGAGCATCTCCATGCAGGTGACGATGTCGTAGGCGCCGGGCTTTTCCTCGGCGAGCGCCTCCGCGGAGATGAGCCGGTAATCCACGCTGCTGCCCGACTCCATGCGGTGCAGCATCGCGACCTTGAGCGGCTTGTCGGCGAGGTCGATGCCGGTGACCTGCGCCCCCTTGGCCGCCATAGCCTCCGCGAGGATGCCGCCGCCGCAACCCACGTCGACGATGCGCTTGGCGGCGAGGCCGCCCGCGATGCGCTCGATATGCGCGAGCCTGAGCGGGTTGATCTCGTGCAGCGGGCGGAACTCGCTCGTGGGGTCCCACCAGCGATGGGCAAGCGCGCTGAATTTGGCGAGCTCGCCCGGGTCGACGTTCGCTTTCGATTCCGTATTCATGAGAGGCGTTTGGCCCACCAGCGTGCCTTGTCGTTGAGGTCCTGCAGGTCCAGGCCGGCGAGGACGCGATCCGTCAGGCGCGCCCGGCCCTCGATCCACACGTGGGTCACGTGCTCGCGGCCCGCGGCGTAGACCAGGTGCGAGACGGGATCAAAGCAAGGGAGGGTCTCCAGCGAGGAAAGTTCCACTGCGGCCAGATCGGCGAGCTTGCCGGCCTCGATCGAGCCGATGTCGGCTTCGAGGCCGATGGCGCGCGCGCCCTGCAACGTCGCCATCTCAAGAGCCTCCGGCGCGCTCACCGCGGCTGCGTCGCCGCTCGCGGCTTTGGCCAGTAGCGCCGCGGTGCGCATCTCGGTCATCACGTCGAGGCGGTTGTTGCTCGCCGCGCCGTCGGTGCCCACGCCCACGCGGATGCCGCGCGCGCGCATGCCCGCCACCGGTGCGATGCCGCTGGCCAGCTTGAGGTTCGACGACGGGCAATGCGCCACGCTCACGCCCTCACGGGCCATGGTGTCGAGCTCGACGGGCTCCAGGTGCACCGAGTGCACCGCGATGAGACGCGGGCCCACGACGCCCAGGCGGCGCAGGCGCTCAAAGGGGCGTACGCCGTGCTGCGCTACTCCCTGCTCGATCTCGCCGAGCGTCTCGTGCACGTGGCAATGGATCGGCAGGTCGAGCTCTTCGGCGAGCACCGCGATCTTCCTCAGCATCTCGTCGCCCACGGTGTACGAAGAGTGGGGCGCGAGGCAGAAGGTGAGGAGCGGCTCGCCCTGGTACGCGTCGCGCGTGGCGAGGCCCTTCTGCAGGTAGCCCGCGGCGTCGGGCGCATAGGCGCTCGGAAGCTCGATGGCGATCACGCCGAGCGAGGCGCGCATACCGGCGCGCAACGCGGCGCGCGCGGTCGCCTCGGGGAAGAAGTACATGTCGTTCACGCACGTGATGCCGCCGCGCAGCATCTCGGCGATCGCGATGAGGCTGCCGTCGTACACGAACTCGTCGCTCACGTGCTTCGCTTCCGCAGGCCAGACGTGCTGCTGCAGCCACGTCATGAGCGGCATGTCGTCGGCCAGGCCGCGCATGAGCGTCATGGCCGCGTGGCAATGCAGGTTCACGAAGCCGGGGATGAGCGCGTGGCGATCGAGGCGCACGACCTCGCGCGCCTGGTAGCGCTCCAACGCCGTCGCGGTCGGCACCACGGCCACGATGCGCCCGCCGTCCACCGCCACGGCGTGCGCGGCGAGCACTCCGCGCGGCGCGACCGGGATCACATGGGCCGCGCAGATCAGGGTGTCGATGGTTTGCATGTTTCAGGAACCAGGACCCCTAACAAAAAACCCCGCCGGAGCGGGGTTTTCTGCCGGGTCTGCGAAGCGTTATCTGCGAACGCCCTTGAACTCGATGTCCACACGACGGTTCTTCTGGCGGCCTTCGGCGGTCTTGTTGGTCGCCACAGGCTGCGACTCACCCTTGCCGATGGTGGTGATCTTCGAGGCCGGGATGCCCTTGCTCACCAGGTAGGCCTTCACGGCCGCGGCGCGGCGCTCGGACAGTTTCTGGTTGTACGCGTCCGTACCGATGGAGTCGGTATGGCCGGTGGCGATCACCATCTCCAGATCCACGCCGCCCATCTTGGCCATGGCGTCGTCGATGCTCTTGCGGCCGTCAGGACGCAAAACCGACTTGTCGAAGTCGAACAGTGCGTCGGCCTGGATCACGACCGCGGCGCGAACCGAGGCCGGAGCCGGGCGGGCCGGAGCTGCAGGCGCGGCGGGAGCAGCCGGCGCGGCGGGGGCCCCGGGTCTCGCGGGCGCGGCGGGAGCCGGAGCCCCGGGGGCCTTCACGCCCGCGCACTCGGGCAGGACCTGGCCGGACGTCACGACGCAGGCACCGGAACCATCTTTGACTGCATTGCCCGAGCCATCCTGCAGGTTCGGGGTGACGTTGGCAAAAACGGAGCCGGCGGCCAGCGCCATTGCGCAACCGAGCGTAGCCGTGCCAAGCGAGGAAATCTTCATGTTCGGAACTCCCAAGAGGATGAGTTGATTGTTTGAAACTTTACTTTTTTCTCTAGAGGCGCAAGCCCGAATACA
>JBBRQA010000174.1:0-8727 GCA_038227085.1 Burkholderiales bacterium
GCTGCCACTTCCTTTCCGACGACGAGAAGGACGGCGCGCACGTCGCGGTCTGGGCGCCCAACGCGCGCGAGATCTCGCTGATCGGCGACTGGAACGGCTGGAAGCCGGGCGTCGACGTGCTGCGCCCGCGCTGGGACCAGTCGGGGATCTGGGAGGCCGATGTGGCGGCGCTTCGCCACGGGCATGCCTACAAGCTCGCGATCACCGCGAGCAACGGCGCGCGCCAGGACCGGGCCGATCCGTTCGCCTTCGCCGCCGAGATCCCGCCCGCCAAAGCCTCGCGCGCCTGGCGCCTGGATTATGAGTGGCAAGATCGCGACTGGATGGCGCGCCGTGCCGCCGCCAACGCCATGGACGCGCCGCTCTCGGTCTACGAAGTCCATCTCGGCTCGTGGCGGCGGCCTTCGGGCGGGCTTCCCACCTATCGCGAGATCGCGGTGCCGCTGGCCGAGTACGCGCTGCGCATGGGATTCACGCACGTCGAGCTGATGCCGATCACCGAGCACCCGTTCTACGGCTCGTGGGGCTACCAGACCACCGGCTACTTCGCGCCGACCGCGCGCTACGGCACGCCGCAGGACTGCATGTACCTGATCGACGTTCTTCACCAGCATCGCCTCGGCGTGATCCTCGACTGGGTGCCTTCGCACTTCCCCGACGATCCGCACGGCCTCGCGAAGTTCGACGGCACGCACCTCTACGAGCACGCCGACCCGCGCCTGGGCTTCCACCCCGAGTGGAAGAGCGCGATCTTCAACTACGGCCGCCACGAGGTGCGCGCCTTCCTCACGTCGAGCGCGCACTTCTGGCTCGAGAACTACCACATCGACGGATTGCGCGTGGACGCGGTGGCCTCGATGCTCTACCTCGACTACGGGCGCAAGGACGGCGAGTGGGTCCCCAATGCGCACGGCGGCAAGGAGAACCTCGAGGCCATCGAGTTCCTGACGCAGCTGAATGTCGCGGTCGGCCGCGACTTTCCCGATACCCGTTCCATCGCCGAGGAATCGACCTCGTGGCCGATGGTCTCGCGCCCGGTGTTCGCGGGGGGCCTGGGCTTCTCCATGAAGTGGAACATGGGCTGGATGCACGACACGTTGGACTACTTCGCCCACGACCCGATCCACCGCCGATACCACCACGACGCGCTCACCTTCTCGCTCTGGTACGCGTTCACGGAAAATTTCGTGCTGCCGCTCTCGCACGACGAGGTGGTGTACGGCAAGAAGGCGCTCCTCTCGAAAATGCCGGGAGACGCGTGGCAGCAGTTCGCCAACCTGCGCCTGCTGCTGGGCTACATGTGGACGCACCCGGGGAAGAAGCTCCTCTTCATGGGCGGCGAGTTCGGCCAGCGGCGCGAGTGGCACCACGAGCGCGAGCTCGATTGGAACCTCACCACGAAGCCCGAGCACGCCGGGCTGCAGCGCTGGGTGGGCGATCTCAATCGCGCCTATCGGGCCAATCCCGCGTTGCACCAGCTCGACTTCGACGGCCGCGGCTTCCAGTGGATCGACAACCACGACAGCGACAACAGCATCCTTACATTCCTTCGCATCGCCGAGGGCGGGCGCGCGGTGCTGGTCGCGTGCAACTTCACGCCAGTGGTTCGCTACGCATACCGGGTGGGCGTTCCCTCCGCCGGCGGGTGGCGCGAGCTCCTGAACAGCGACGCAGCGGTTTACGGCGGAAGCGCAGTGGGCAACATGGGGCGAGTCGAATCCGAGGCGGTCTCCTGGCATGGGCGCGAGCAATCGGTGTTGCTCACGTTGCCGCCGCTTGCCATCGTGGTGCTCGAGCCCGAAGGCCGGGCGTGAACGACGCGCGCAAGGCGCTGCGCGAGGACCTCGCACCCGCCGCGGTGATCGAGGACGTGAACCCGCGCGTGGACGGCGGGCGCTTCGCCGTGAAGCGCGTGCTGGGCGAGGCGATCGACGTCACCGCCGACGGCTTCTCCCACGGCCACGAGAAGGTCGCGTGTGAGCTGCGCTACCGCGGCCCCGGCGATGAGGCCTGGCGCGCGATCCCTATGCACTCCCTCGGCAACGACCGGTGGCAGGCATCGTTCACGTTGGACCGGCTGGGCCTCTGGCAGTACCGCGTCGCATGCTGGATCGACCATCTCGCGACGTGGCGCGAGGACTTCGCGCGGCGCATCGATCCCGAGGACCTGCGCCTCGCCGCGAAGATCGGCGCCGAATTGGTGGCGCTGTCGGCGAAGGGTGCAAAGGGCGCGGAACGCGACCGGTTGTCGGCGCTCGCCAGGCAGATGAGCGAGGAGCAGGAGCCCGCCACACTGCGCGGCCTTGCGCACGACGAGAGTCTCTTCGCGCTGGCGCGGGCGCACGCGCCGCGCGACGGCGCCTTCGAAACGGGGCCATTCCCCGCCATCGTGGAGCGCGAGCGCGCGCGCTTCAGCACGTGGTACGAGCTCTTCCCGCGATCGGCCGGAACTGCGCCCGGCGCGCACGGCACCTTCGTGGACGTGGAAGAGCGGCTCGACGAGATCGCGGCGATGGGCTTCAACGTCGTTTACCTGCCTCCCATCCATCCCATCGGGCGCACCAAGCGCAAGGGCAGGAACAACGTCCCCATCGGCAACGACCGCGATGTCGGCAGCCCATGGGGAATCGGCGCGAAGGAAGGCGGGCACACCGCGATCCATGCCGCGCTGGGCACGCTCGCCGACTTCAAGCACCTGCTGCGCTCCGCGCGCCTGCGCAGGATGGAGATCGCCATGGACATCGCTTTCCAGGTGACGCCCGACCATCCCTGGGTGAAGGAGCATCCCGACTGGTTCCGGCGCCGCCCCGACGGCAGCATCCAATACGCCGAGAACCCGCCGAAGAAGTACGAGGACATCTATCCGATCGACTTCGACACGCGCGACTGGCGGGCGCTCTGGCAGGCGCTGCACGACGTGGTCGCCTTCTGGGCGCGCGAGGGCGTCGAGATCTTCCGCATCGACAATCCGCACACCAAGCCCTTCGCGTTCTGGGAGTGGCTCATCGGCGAGATCCGTCGCGAGCACCCGAACGCGATCTTCCTTTCGGAAGCGTTCACGCGCCCGCGCGTCATGCACCGCCTCGCCAAGCTCGGCTTCTCCCAGTCGTACACCTACTTCACCTGGCGCGTCACCAAGACCGAGCTCACCGAGTACTTCACCGAGCTCGCGCAGGAAGACTCGCGCGAGTATTTCCGGCCCAACTGCTGGCCCAACACGCCCGACATCCTTCCCTACCACCTGCAGAGCGCGCCGCTCTCGATGTTCCGGATACGCCTTCTCCTCGCGGCGACATTGGCCGCCAACTACGGCA
The DNA here is from genome assembly GCA_038227085.1 of Burkholderiales bacterium. Taxonomy (GTDB): domain Bacteria; phylum Pseudomonadota; class Gammaproteobacteria; order Burkholderiales; family Usitatibacteraceae; genus Usitatibacter. The sequence continues at coordinate 3,315 of JBBRQA010000174.1, forward strand.
TCTACGGCCCGGCCTACGAGCTAGGCGAGAACCGCCCCCGCGATGCCACGAGCGAGGAATATCTCGACAGCGAGAAGTACGAGGTGAAGCACTGGAACCGCAAGCGTGCCGACAGCCTCGCGCCCTTCATCGCGAAGGTGAACGCGATCCGCAATGCGCACGCCGCGCTGCAATCGGACTGGAGCCTCGCATTTCATCCCACAGATAACGACCAGCTCCTCTGCTACTCGAAGCGCGAGGGCGGCGATCGCATCCTGGTGGTGGTGAACCTCGATCCCCACCGCGTGCAGGCCGGGTGGCTGGCGCTCGACCTCGCGGCACTCGGCCTCGTCGAGGATGCCGCGTTCGTGGTGCACGACGAGCTGAACGGCGAGCGCTACACGTGGCGCGGCGCGCGCAACTTCGTGATGCTGGACCCGGCGCGCGCGCCGGCGCACGTGTTCGCGATCGAGGCGTAGATGGATAGCCGCGAGGCCACGCGCACCGGTCAATTCCCGGCGATGCAGGCGCTCGACAGCGACCCGCTGTGGTACATGGACGCCATCATCTACCAGCTTCACGTGAAGGCGTTCTTCGATTCCAACGGCGACGGCATCGGCGACTTCCGCGGCCTCACCGAGAAGCTCGACTACATCCGTGACCTGGGCGTGAACACCGTGTGGCTCATGCCGTTCTATCCGAGCCCGCTGCGCGACGACGGCTACGACGTCGCCGACTACGAGGACGTGCACCCGCCTTACGGCACGCGCGAGGATGTCGCCGCTTTCGTGAAGGAAGCGCACGCGCGCGGGCTGCGCGTGATCACCGAGCTCATCATGAACCACACCTCGGACCAGCATCCCTGGTTCCAGGCGGCGCGGCGCGCGCCGCGCGGCTCGCCGGAGCGCGCCTACTACGTGTGGTCCGACGATCCGAACAAGTACGCCGGCACGCGCATCATCTTCACCGACACCGAGACCTCCAACTGGGCGTGGGACGAAGTGGCGCAGCAGCACTATTGGCACCGCTTCTTCAGCCACCAGCCGGACCTCAACTACGACAATCCGGAGGTCATGAAGGCGGTGCTGCGCACCATGCACTTCTGGCTCGACATGGGCGTGGATGGCTTCCGCCTCGACGCGATCCCCTATCTCATCGAGCGAGAGGGCACCAACAACGAGAACAATCCCGAGACGCACCTGCTGATCAAGCAGGTGCGCGCCGACTTGGACCGCGCCTACAAGGGGAAGATGCTGCTCGCGGAGGCGAACATGTGGCCCGAGGACGTGCGCCAGTACTTCGGCGATGGCGACGAGTGCCACATGGCCTACCACTTCCCGATGATGCCGCGCCTGTACATGTCGATCGCGATGGAGGATCGCTATCCGCTGATCGAGATCATGCAGCAGACGCCGCCCATCCCGGCCAACTGCCAGTGGGCGATCTTCCTCAGGAACCACGACGAGCTCACCCTCGAGATGGTGACCGACCGCGAGCGCGACTACATGTACCGCATCTTCGCGGGCGACCCGCGCATGCGCGTGAACGTCGGCATCCGCCGGCGACTCGCCCCCCTCATGGAAAACGACCGCGGCAAGATCGAGCTCATCACGTTCCTGCTGATGACGATGCCGGGCGCGCCGATCATGTACTACGGCGACGAGATCGGCATGGGCGACAACATCTACCTGGGCGATCGCAACGGCGTGCGCACACCGATGCAGTGGACCCCGGACCGCAACGCCGGCTTCTCGCGCGCCGACCCGCAGCGCCTTTTCCTGCCGCCCATCATGGACGCGGTATACGGCTACGAAGCGGTGAATGTCGAGGCGCAATTGAGGAGCCCGTCGTCGCTGCTGCAATGGACGCGGCGCCTCATCGCCACGCGCCGCAAATACAAGGCGTTCGGTCGCGGCACGCTCACGTTCCTCGAGCCCGGCAATCGCAAGGTGCTCGCCTTCCTGCGCGAATACCAGGACGAGGCGATGCTGTGCGTGGCCAACCTGTCGCGCGTGCCGCAGGCGGTGGAGCTCGACCTCATGCGTTTCGCAGGCCGCGTGCCCGTGGAGCTGGTGGGGCAGGAACCCTTCCCGCCAATAGGCAACCTTCCCTACCTGGTCACGCTGCCCGGTCACGGATTCATGGCGTTTCGCCTTGCCACCGACGCCAAGCCGCCGGGCTGGCACGAGGAGCGCCTCGCCACGCGGCGCCTGCCGGTGCTGGTGCTGGCCCCCGGCTGGCAGGAGACGCTCGACCGCGGCGACACCGGCGTCGACTTCACCAAGGTCTTCATGCACGTCTCCAACGAGCGGCTGCGCGACGAGATCCTGCTGCCCTACCTCAAGGGGCGGCGCTGGTTCGCGGCGAAGAACGAGCCGATCGAGGAGCTTCGGGTCGCGTCGATCGCGCCTTGGAAGGCGGAATCGGGGAACGCCTGGCGCATCGCCTTCGTCGACGCGAAGCTCGCCACCGGCGAAACCCAGCGCTACTTCATTCCCATCGCGCTCGACTGGGAGACGCGCGACCACGATCCACTCGAGCGCTACGCCCCCTTCGCCATCGCCAAGGTGCGGCACCGCGAGCGCGTGGGCGTCTTCTACGCCGCGTTCGCCAATCCGGAATTCGCCCGCGACATGGCGCGCGCCATGGGCTCGGGCGCCACGGCGAAGCTCGGCGCCGGCAGCGTGCGCTTCTCCGCCACCGAACGCTTCGCGGCGTTCACCGGCGCGCTCGACGAGGCGCCGCGCACACCCTCCCTCGAGCAGAGCAACACCGCGGTCTTCTTCGGCTCGAAGCTCTTCCTCAAGGGCTACCGGCGCCTGCGCCCCGGAGTAAATCCCGAGCTCGAGCTCGGGCGCTTCCTCACCGAGGTCTCGCCCTTTCCGAACATCGCGCCGGTGCTCGGCGCGGTGGAGTACCTCGAGCCCGGCGCCGCGGAGCCCGCGACGCTCGCGATCCTGCAGCAGTTCGTCGAGAACCAGGGCGACCTGTGGACTCTCACCTGCCAGCATCTCGCGCGCGCGCTGCACATGCCGGCGGCCAACGCCCCCGCAGCCACCGCCGAATCCGCGGCCGCGGGGTTCCACCTGGGCCGCATGGGGCTCCTCGGCCGGCGCGTCGCGGAGTTGCACCGCGCGCTATGCGTGACCTCCGGCGACGCACGTTTCGATCCGGAGCTGGTGACACGCGCGGACTTCGCCGGCTGGAAGGACGCGATCGAGCGGGAACTCGACGCGACGCTGGCCGCGGTCGAAGCGCTGCTTCCACGGCTGCCCGAAGGCACGCGCGCGGAAGTCGAGCCTGTCATCTCCGCGCGTGATCGCATTCGCGGGCGCGTGCGCGGCGCGGCGGCGGCGCTCGACGGCCTGGTGAAGACGCGCTACCACGGCGACCTCCACCTCGGCCAGGTGCTGGTGGCGCAGGACGACTTCATCATCGTCGACTTCGAGGGCGAGCCGGGGCGCGCGATCGAGGAGCGACGAGCGAAATCGAGCGTGGTGCGCGACGTGGCGGGGATGCTGCGCTCCTTCAGCTATGCCGCGCACGCCGCACTCCTGCGGCGCGAGCCCGGCGCCGATGCCTCCGCGGCGGGCGCGGCCACGCTCGCGCAGTGGGAGCGCGAGGCGAGCCATCATTTCCTCGAGGGCTACACGAAGGCGTCGCAGGGCGTCGCCTCGGTGCCCGCCGATCCCACGTCCTTCCACGCGCTGGTCGACCTCTTCCTCATCGAGAAGGTGCTGTACGAGCTTCGCTATGAGATCGCCAACCGGCCCGATTGGGTGGCAATCCCGGCGCGCGGCCTCCTCGAGCTTGCCCGCTGACCCGAACCTCCCAAGAGACAACAACATGAACAAGGCGATGACTCAGCATCACGGCGTGGAGCTCTGGAACGGCGCACCTCACCCGCTCGGCGCGACGTGGGACGGCCAGGGAGTCAACTTCGCGATCTTCTCGCGCAACGCCGAGAAGGTGGAGCTGTGCCTGTTCGACGCCGACGGCCGGCGCGAGACGCGCATCGCATTGCGCGAGCGGACCGACTTCGTGTGGCACGGCTACCTGCCGCAGATCCGCCCCGGGCAGCTCTACGGCTACCGCGTGCACGGCCCCTACAAGCCCGAGGAAGGCCATCGTTTCAATCCACACAAGCTCCTCCTGGATCCCTACGCGCGCGCCATCGTGGGCCCGCTCGCGTGGAGCGACGCGCATTTCGGCTACACCATCGGCGGGAAGCGCGAGGACCTGGCGCTCGACAAGCGCGACGACGCCCACGGCATGCCCAAGTCGCAAGTTGTGGACAACGCATTCGACTGGGGCAGCGACCGGCGCCCCGCGCCCGGCTGCAACGACCGGCTCATCTACGAGCTGCACGTGGGCGGTTATACGCGGCGCCATCCGGACGTGGCGCCGGCACAGCAGGGAAAGTTCGAGGGCCTCGCCACGCGCCAGGTGATCGAGCATATGCAGAGCCTGGGGATCACCACGGTCGAGCTGCTGCCGGTGCAGGCCTTCGTCAACGACCGAGTGCTCGAGCAGCGCGGCCTCACCAACTACTGGGGCTACAACACTATCGGTTTTTTCGCGCCCGACCCGCGCTATGGGGTCTCGGACCCGGTGCGCGAATTCAAGACGATGGTGAGAACGCTGCACGCCGCCGGACTGGAGGTCGTGCTCGACGTGGTCTACAACCACACCGGCGAAGGCAACGAGAAGGGCCCGACGCTCTCGTTGCGCGGCATCGACAACTATTCGTACTACCGCCTGGGCGACGACCGCCGCTTCCCGGCGGACTTCACCGGCTGCGGCAACTCCCTCGACCTGCGCAACCCGCGCGTGCTGCAGATGGTGGTCGACTCGCTGCGCTATTGGGTCACGGAGATGCACGTCGACGGGTTCCGCTTCGACCTGGCCTCGACGCTCGCGCGCGACAGCCCGCACTTCGACGCCTTCAGCAATTTCTTCGCCGTGCTGCGCCAGGACCCGGTGCTTTCGCCCCGCCTGCTGATCGCGGAGCCGTGGGACCTGGGCGAAGGCGGCTACCAGGTGGGCGCCTTCCCGCCGGGATGGGCCGAGTGGAACGACCAGTACCGCGACACGATGCGCGCCTACTGGAAAGGCGACGACGGCCTGATCGGGGATTTCGCGCGGCGCCTCACCGGCTCCCACGACCTGTTCGGCGTGAACGACCGGGGGCCGTGCGCGAGCGTGAACTTCATCACGGCGCACGACGGCTTCACGCTCAAGGACCTGTACAGCTGCAACGGCAAGAACAACACCCAGGCTTGGCCATTCGGCCCCAGCGACGGGGGCGACGACAATAACAAGAGCTGGGATCAGGGCGCCATTGCCAGCGACCAGCGCAAGGCCGCGCGCAACGGCATGGCCTTGATGCTGCTGTCGGGCGGCGTGCCGATGGTGGTCGGTGGCGACGAGGACC
>JBBRQA010000175.1:0-8678 GCA_038227085.1 Burkholderiales bacterium
CATGCCGCTTTGGGGTGGGTTCTGCTCTGATGCCCTGCATCACCGCTCGTTCAAGCAGCCCCTTGGCACGGGCTGCAAATCGTAAACGCGTCGCGCATCGCCGTTCTTCTGGGCGAGTACATTCAACGCTGGAGGGATGACCGCGATGTGCGCGCAGAGCCATCCATCGGGCTCTTGGGATGAAGGTCGAGAGGCGCGCGTCACTACCGGTCGATCGGCAGAAGAAGCCATCCGTTGGAGCGCAATTTTTGCAGCGACCTCTCTCCCCTCTCCAGGAACGATCGCGCCGGTTCGACCTTCATCCCGAGCCCGATGGATGGCGCCCTCTTCAAACGCTCAAGCCGACCACGTCATGTCCGGATCCAACGGATAAACCGGCCGCGGCACGTGGCGGTACGGAACGCGCGAGAGAATCGGCGTGGTGAGCCCGGGGACGTCGACCTCGATGATCCGGTCATCGGGGAAGAGGAGGTCGAACGCGGCGCGGAAGTGGCCACGGGATTTCACCACGACGCTACGCGCCTCGGCGATGCGGATCCCGAAGCACTCGAACATCACGGTGTCCTTGGCCTGCTGCCGCACGCTCACCACCACCACGCGAATGCCGCCCACCTGGAGCAGTACCATCGGTCCGAGGCTGATGGTATGGCCCGCGGAGATGCCGCGCTCGCCGACGAGGTTGCCGTCGTGCAGTCCCAACACCTCGGCCTCGGCCGCGAACTTGCCGGACAGCTCGTGGGTCTCGTCGCGGTTGAAGCGCGCGAGAAAGCGCGTGCCCTGGCCGCGCGAGCGGGCCTCGGCGACCAGCACCGGGTCGTAGACGATGCCCAGCAGCGCGCCCTGGACGCCCGCGTTATGGAACGACTCGAGAATCCACACCGTGTTGCCGCGCCCGCCGCCGCCGGGATTGTCCGCCACGTCGGCGAAGAGCAGGGCGGGCCGCGTCGGGTCGCTTCCGCATTGCTGCGCCATGCGTGTCGCGTCCTCGAGCGACGTCAGCCGCGGGACGTAGCGCCCGCGGTCGTCCCAGGCCTTCTGCCCGATGTCGCGCGCGAGCGCTTCCGCCAGCGCCTTGTCCCCGCGCGTCGTCACGATCACGCTCATGCCGTTCTTCACCGAGTCACCGAGCGAGAATCCGCTCACCACGGAGACGTTCATCACCCGCGCGTCCACCTTCGATTGGCCGTACGCGATGATGTCCGCGTACGGACCGCTCTTGGTGTTCTGCGAGACCGAGGGCGGGATGAACGGCAGCTTCACGAAGCCCACGGCGCCCTTCGCCCCGTCCAGCATCTCGCGCATCAGCGCGGCGCATTCCGCGCCGCGCTCGGCCATGTCCACGTGCGGATTGGTGCGATAGGCGACCAGCACGCTCGCATTGTCGATCATCTTGCGCGAGACGTTGGCGTGCAGGTCGAGCGTGGCGACGATCGGCACCGTCGGCCCCACCATGGCGCGCACGCGTTCGAGGATCGCGCCCTCGGGATCGTCCTCCGCCACGCCGATCGCCCCGCCGTGCAGGGACAGGAACACGCCGTCGAGCGGCATCGCGGCGCGTACTCCTTCGACGTGCGCCTCGACCACCTCGTTGAAAAAGTGCTTCTCGACCGGCCCGCTCGCGCCCACCATCGCGCACATGAGCGGCACCGGAGCCCACGGCCCGGACGCGTTCATGGCGTCGACGAAGCCGGTGAGGGTGAGCGGCGCGCGCGGATGCTCGCATTTCCAGTCGAACTCGAGCTCCGCGCCGTGCGCGATGAAGTTCTGCGCGAATTCCTCGCGCGTCGCGATCGGCGAGCGGGCGTTCGATTCCAGCATGAAGCCGCCGACTGCGATTCTCGGTGCGGGCATGGGCTGTGTGAAAATGGGGAAGGACTCCATTCTAGGTGAAACATGATGAAGCGCCTGTCCGTGGCGATCGTCGCCGCTTTTCTTTCCGTGCACGCCGCGGCGCAGAGCCTCACCCTGGGCACCAAGCTCGAGCTGAACACGCTCGACCCGCACTTCTTCGCGGCCTTTCCCACCAATTCCTCGATGCAGTACTTCTTCGACAAGCTGGTCGAGTACGGCGACAAGCTCGAGATCGTCCCCGCGCTCGCCACCTCATGGAAGCTCACCGACAACCTCACCTGGGAATTCAAGCTGAGGAAGGGCGTCACCTTCCACGACGGCACGCCGTTCACCGCGGACGACGTGATCTTTTCCCTGGAACGCATCCCCAACGTGCCCAACTCGCCCAATTCGTTCGCGCAGTTCACGCGCGGCATCGAGTCGGCGCGCAAGGTGGACGACCTCACGCTCATCGTGAAGACGAAGTCGCCCAACCCGCAGCTCCTCTCGGATTTCGCCAACATCTTCATCGTTTCCTCGAAGGCCGCGAAGGGCGCTGCCACCGCCGACTTCAACTCGGGCAAGGCCGTGGTCGGCACCGGGCCCTACAAGCTCGTCGAATACGTGAGCGCGGAAAGGCTCGTGGTCGAGCGCAACGAGAAGTACTGGGGCGGCAAGCCCACCTGGGCGCGCGTGACGGAGAAGGTGATCGCCAAAGATCCGACACGCCTCGCAGCGCTCCTCGCCGGCCAGGTCGATGCGATCGACGCCGTGCCGATCCCGGACCTCGAGCGGCTGAAGAAGGAGGGCAGGTTCGCGCTCTTCCGCGGGCCCGGGGCGCTGGTGCACTACGTGGCGCTCGACTCCGCGCGGGACGACTCCCCCTTCGTCACCGCCAGGGACGGAAGCCCGCTCGGCAGGAACCCGCTCAAGGATCCGCGCGTGAGGAAGGCGCTCTCGCTCGCGATCAACCGCGACGCCATCGCCAAACGCATCATGGAAGGCAGCGCCGTGCCCGCGAGCCAGATGATGCCGTCGATCTTTCCCACGGCGAGCCGCACCTTGAAGCCCGATCCCTACGACGTCGCCAAGGCGCAGGCACTCCTCAGGGAGGCGGGCTGGGGCGAGGGCTTCCGCATCGTGCTGCACGCCACCAGCGACCGCTATCCCAACGACTCGTCGGTGGCGCAGGCGATCGCGCAGATGTGGTCGCGGATCGGGCTCAAGGTCGAGGTGGAGGCGCTGCCCGGAGCGGTGTTCTTCACGCGCGCCTCGAAGCAGGAGTTCAGCGCCTTCGCCGCGCAATACGGCGCCGAAGATTCGATGAACAGCCTGCGCGCGCTGGTCGCGACCTCGGACTCCGCCAGGGGCTACGGCACCGCCAACCGCACGCGCTACTCGAACCCCGTGGTGGACAGCCTCCTCACCGAGGCCCTCGCCACCATGGACGACGAGCTGCGCCAGCAGAAGCTCGAGCGCGCCATCAATTTCGCGATGGCCGACCAGCCGCTGATTCCGGTGTTCCACCCGATCTTCGACTTCGCGGCGAAGAAAGGCCTGGTGGTCACTCCGCGAGCGCAGCGGCGGTTCAACGCGATGATGGTGGCGCCGGCTCGCTGACGGCGAACCCGCGGCGCCCTTGCGCGGTCGAACTGCGATGCTGGTCACCCCCACGCCCCGCGGCCTGTACTGCGCCGCCGGCGGCTTTTACATCGATCCCTGGCGTCCCGTCGAGCGGGCCGTGATCACCCATGCCCATGGCGACCACGCGCGCATGGGCAGCAACGCCTACCTCGCCGCCCGTCCTGGTCTCCCCGTGCTTCAGACTCGCCTCGGCCCCGACGCGCGCATCGAGGGCCTCGCGTACGGCGAATTGCGCGACGTGAACGGCGTGAAGATCTCGCTGCATCCGGCAGGACACGTGCTCGGCAGCGCGCAGGTGCGCATCGAATCCGGCGGCGAGGTGTGGGTCGTCTCCGGAGACTACAAGCTCGATCCCGATCCCACCTGCGAGCCGTTCGAGCCGGTGCGCTGCGACACGTTCATCACCGAGTCCACCTTCGGGCTGCCGATCTATCGCTGGTGCACGCCGGACGAGATCTTCGCGGGCGTGAACGCGTGGTGGCGCGCCAACGCCGCGGCCGGGCGCGCGAGCGTGGTGTTCGCCTACGCCTTCGGCAAGGCGCAGCGCATCCTCGCGAGCGTGGACGACTCGGTCGGGCCGATCGTCGTGCACGGCGCGGTGGAAGCTTTGAACCGCGGCTATCGCGAGAGCGGCGTGCGGCTCCCCGCGACGCGCATGGTGGGCGAGCTCGGCACCAGGGAGGAATTCGGCGGCGCGCTGGTGGTGGCGCCACCCTCGGCGCAGTCGAGCCCGTGGATGAAGCGCTTCGGCGATTACTCCGACGCGTTCGCCTCGGGATGGATGGCGGTGCGCGGCGCTCGGCGCCGGCGCGCGGTGGACCGCGGCTTCGTGCTCTCCGACCATGCCGACTGGGCGAGCCTGAATCGCGCCATCGAGGCCACCGGCGCCGCGCGCGTCTTCGTCACCCACGGCCAGGCTACGCCGCTCGTGCAATGGCTGAACGAGCGCGGCGTGGAGGCGCACACGATGAAGGCGGAGTTCGAGGGCGAGGCCGGGGCCGAGGAGGCCGGCGCTTGAAGAAGTTCGCGCAGTTGTTCGAAGCGATCGACTCGTCCACCAGCACTCGAGCGAAGACGGCGGCGCTGGCGGACTACTTCACGCAAGCGGATGCGAAGGATGCATCGTGGGCGGCGTGGTTCCTCACCGGCCACCGGCCGCGCCAGGCCGTGCCCACGCGCCGCATGGCGACATGGGCCGCGGAAGCGGCGGGATTGCCGCTCTGGCTCTTCGAGGAAAGCTACGACACGGTCGGGGACCTGGCCGAGACCATCACGCTCATCCTCCCGCCGCCCACAGCGCAAAGCGACGATCCGCTGAGCGCCTGGGTCGAGGAGCGCCTCATCCCGCTGCGCGAGATGGGCGAGATCGACCAGCGCGCGCGCCTGGAGTCGTACTGGGCCGAGCTCGAGGGCACGCAGCGCTTCGTCTTCAACAAGCTCATCACGGGAAATTTTCGCGTCGGGGTTTCCGCGCTCCTCGTGGTGCGCGCCATCGCGCAGGCCTTCGGCATCGACGCCAAGGTGATCGCGCACCGGCTGACCGGCGATTGGTGGCCGAGCGAGCAGCAGTGGCGCAACCTCATGGACGCGGCCACCACCGAGACCGACCGCTCCAATCCGTATCCCTTCTTCCTCGCGCATCCGCTCGAAAATGGTCCCGAAACGCTCGGCGATCGCGACCAGTGGCTCGCGGAGTGGAAGTGGGACGGAATCCGCGCGCAACTCATCCGCCGCGGCGCGGCGACGGCGCTCTGGTCGCGCGGCGATGAGCCGATCGCGGGACAGTTCCCCGAGATCATGGCGGACGCGCAGAAGCTTCCCGACTGCGTGCTCGACGGCGAGATCCTCGCGTGGAAGGACGGGCCCCCGGGGAGTGGAACGCGGGGCGGCCGCGTGATGCCGTTCGCGGCGCTGCAGAAACGCCTGGGGCGCAAGAATCCCGGCAAGAAGGTGATGGAGGATTCGCCGGTGATCTTCCTTGCCTTCGACCTCCTTGAGTTCGCGGGGGAGGACTGGCGCGAGCGTCCCCTCACCGTGCGGCGCGCGAAGATGGCCGACGTGATTCACGCGATTCCCGGCGGCTCGCGCTTCGACACGGCTTCGCAAGTGCGCGCCCCCACGTGGGAGACGCTCGCGCTCGCGCGCGCGCAAAGCCGCGAACAGGGCACCGAGGGACTCATGTTGAAGCGCCTCGACTCCGCCTACGGAGTGGGGCGCACCAAGGGCGCGTGGTGGAAGTGGAAGATCGAGCCCTACACGCTCGACGCCGTCCTCATCTACGCGCAGAAGGGCCACGGCAAGCGCGCGAGCCTCTACACCGACTACACCTTCGGCATCTGGAAGGAAGGCGAGCTGGTGCCCTTCGCCAAGGCCTACTCGGGTCTCACCGACGAGGAGATCCGCGAGGTCGACGCCTTCATCCGCAGGAACACGATCGAGCGCTTCGGGCCGGTGCGCACGGTGAAGCCCGAGCTGGTGTTCGAACTGGGCTTCGAGGGCATCCAGCGCTCCGCGCGCCACAAGTCCGGCATCGCGGTGCGTTTCCCGCGGATGCTGCGCATGCGCAAGGACAAACCGATCGCGGAAGCGAACACGCTCGGCGACGCGCTCGCGCTGGCGCGGCTCGGCGCCCCCTAGGCGCGTCGCCGCGTCATCGAGGCGAGGAGCGTCGCCACGAAGAGCGCGATCGCTGCAGCGTTGAGGAGCGCGCCCCAGCGCCGCGCGTCCGTTTGCAGGAACCCCGGCACGAGGCGAAGCGCGAGCGAGGCATGCAGGAGCGCGAGCGGCGCGTAGAACGCTGGCGTGAATCGCACGCTCACGCGCGCCACCACTGGCACGATGATCGGCGCGTGCGCGAAGATCATCGAGAACACGAATCCGAGGCCGAGCGCGTGCATCGCAGCGTCGCGCGGCGCGCTCGCGGCGAAGGGCTCCGCGGCCCACGCGAGCCCCCCGAGGCCGAGCCATGCGTAGCCGGCGAGCAGCGATACGGCCGCGTAGCGCGGCAGCCCATCGGAGCGCACGGTCCGGCGAGCGATGTCGAAGGCCGCGAGCCAGAGCGCCAGGCCGAGGAGCGCGAGCCCGAATACGACGTCGCCGGGCACGGGATCAAGCGTGGCGAGGGCAGCGCCAGCGAGAAGCGTCGCCGTGAGCCCGTAGAAAAGCGGTTTTGCCGCAGCGCGGCGCTTCATGAGGCGCGTCATCTCGAGTCGCTCGGCGGCGATGGTGAGTACGAGGAACGCGAACCACCAGGCGGCGCACGCGTCGGGAGGGGCGCCATGGATGAAGAGCGCGTTTCCCGCGACCCAAGCGCTCGCGGCGACGACGAGAAGCAACGTGTGGGGCTGGGGCTGGCGGCGCGCGATCGCCACGCTCGCGGCGCTGAGCAGCAGCGGCGCGGCGAGGAGCAGCCATTGCGCGAGCGGCGAAATTCCGCGCAGCAGGCAAAGCGCGCCGAGGCCCGAGGCGAGCGGCGCGGCAAGCGCGATCGGGGAGCCGAGCGCGATCGCGCGCTCGAGCGAGATCACGGTCCCGAGGAACCCGCCGGTCATCAGAGCGCCGTGGAACGCCGCGGAAGCCGGAGCCGCAAGAGGAATGCCCGCGCGAGCCAACCCGCCGCTCACCCCCGCCGCGAGGCACGCCGCCCCCAGCAGGAGGAGCGCGATGCGCGCGGCGCGAAGGCCGGGGTTCACTCCCAGCCCAACGCGTAGCGCGCCTGGGCGCTCATGCGATCGGGATCCCAGGGCGGATCCCACACGACCTCGACGCCAACCTCGACGCCAGGGCCGAGCGCCCGGCCGAGCTCGCCGATCGCGTCATCGACGACGAGCTCGGTGACAGGACACGCGGCGGAAGTCATTGTGATGCGCGCCTTCACGCTGCCCGGCCGGGTCTCGACGGCGTAGACGAGGCCGAGCGCGACGATATCGAGCGACATCTCCGGATCGATCACGCGATGCAGCGCCGCGGTGACGACCTCACGCAGCTCCGCGGGCCCTGTATAGGAAAAGGGCTCGCGGTCAGGGGCCATGGGCCGGCTCAGTCCGCTCCACGCGGCTGCGCGCTGCCCACCGGCTCCGCGGCATGCGCCCGCGGACCGACGAGCAGTTTTAGCGCGTAGACGGCGAGGAGCAGCGCGCCGAAGGCGAACAGCAGGTCGCCGGGGACGCGCATCCACACCAGCGTCTCCATCACGCCGGAGTGCACGATCGCGGAGGAGCGCGCGTACCAGAGCCCGGTCGTGATGCTGTGCCACGCCTGGTAGATTCCCGCCGGCAGGAGCGACATGAAGACCATCATCGCGAGCCCGATGTTGAGGCTCCAGAACGCGGGGCCGAGAACGCGATCGAAGTGGCGGCTTTTCTCGTAGAGGCCGCGCAGGCAGAAGAGCATGAGGCCGATGCCGAGCATCCCGTACACGCCGAAGAGAGCGGCGTGCGCGTGCGCGGGCGTCATGTTGAGCCCCTGCACGTAGTAGAGGGAGGCGGGCGGGTTGATCGCAAAGCCGAGCAGTCCCGCGCCCACCGTGTTCCAGAAGCCCACGGCGACGAAGCACATGATTGGCCAGCGGTAGGCGACGAGCCACGGCGCCGCGTGGCTGCGATGGTAGTTGCGGTACGCCTCGATGCCGAGCATGGTGAGCGGCACCACCTCGAGCGCCGAGAACACGGCGCCCACGGCGATGACCGACGTCGGCGTCCCGGTCCAGTAGAGATGGTGCAGCGTGCCCAGGATGCCACCGAAGAGGAAAACGACCGTCTCCATCACGATGGCGCGGTTCGCGCTCGAGGCTGCGACCAGCCCCAGGCGCGTAAAGAGCAGCGCGATCACGGCGGTGGCGAATACCTCGAAGAAGCCCTCGACCCACAGGTGGACCAGCCACCACCTCCAATACTCCACCATCGCATAGTGCGTGTGCTGGCCCCAGGCAAGGGAGGACGCGTAGAAGATGCCGATGCAGGTCGCCGACAGGAACACCATCGCGATTATGCCGCGTGTCTCCGAAGGCTTCTTCAGCGCCGGCCACAGCGCGCGGCCGAGGAGGAGCAGCCAGAAGAGGAGGCCCACGAAGAGCAGGATCTGCCACACGCGGCCCATGCTCGTGTACTCGAGCCCCTGGTTGCCGAGCCAGAACGTGAAGTCGAAGCCCTGGCGCTGCAGCGTGCCGATCCAGCCGAACGCGGTGGAGCCCAGCACGATTGCGA
>JBBRQA010000176.1:0-8602 GCA_038227085.1 Burkholderiales bacterium
CGCGCTGGTGCGTGCCAAGAAGGATCCCAACCTGGGCGTGGTGCTTCCCAAGGACTACACATTGGTGCTCTCGCGCGTGATGTTCATCGGCAAGGCGGCGAAGAATCCCAACGCCGCGAAGCTCTGGGTCGACTACATCCTGTCGATTCGCGGCCAGAAGATGATCGGCAGCGACGTGGAGCTTTTCTCCATGCGTGATGACGTGGACGCGGAGTACACCGCCGCCAAGTTGGACAAGCAGCTCGGCGGCGCCGTGAAGCCGATCCCGGTCGCCGCCGAGATCACCGAGTACCTCGACCAGAAGAAGCGCCTCGACTTCCTCGGCAAATGGAAGGCGGCGGTCGCCGCGGGCGGAGGCAAGTAAGTGTCTGCGCCGGCCGGCGCGCTGCCTCTCGAGGAGCGACGCGCCCTGCCGGCGATTCTTTCGTGGCGCGCGCTCACCATCTTCGTGACGGCGAGCGCAGTCCTGGGGCCGCTCGCCCTCATCGTCTACCAGAGCTTCCTCACCGCGCCCTTCTTCGACGCGCGCAAGACCCTGGGCCTGGGCGCCTACGCGTTCGTCTTCGCCGACAGCGATTTCTGGAAGGCGCTGCTCAACTCGGTGCTCATCGCAAGCGGCATGACGTTGATCGCGGTGCCGCTGGGCTCTCTCCTCGCCTTCGTGATGGAGCGCACGGACCTGCCGGGCAAGCGTTGGTTCGAGCCCCTGATCCTGGTGCCGAGCTTCGTCTCGCCGATGGTGCTGTCGTTCGGCTTCGTGGTGGCCGCGGGGCCGGTCGGTTTCTACACGGTGTGGGCGCAGGACCTGTTCGGGGTCGCGCCCTGGGGCATTTACTCGCTCACGGCAATGACCGTCATCGCCGGTCTCACGCACGTGCCGAACGTGTACGTGTACGCGTCGGCCGCGCTGAAGAGCCTCGGTTCGGACGTGGAAGAAGCGGCGCGCTCCGCGGGCGCTTCTCCTTTCCGAGTCGCGATTTCCGTGAGCCTGCCGCTCATCATGCCGTCGATGCTGTTCGCGGCGGTGCTGGTGTTCTTCCTCGGCTTCGAGCTCTTCGGCTTGCCGCTGGTATTGGGCGACCCCGAGGGCATCCTCGTTTTGTCGACCTACCTCTACAAGCTCACCAACAAGCTCGGCACGCCGTCCTATCACCTGATGGCGGCGGTAGCGGTGTGCATCGTCGCGATCACCTTCCCGCTGGTGCTGCTGCAGAGGAAGCTCCTGCAGGGCGCGCGCAAGTACGCGACCATCAAGGGCAAGGCCGGGCGCATGAAGGAGCTGCCGCTCGGCAAGTGGACGTGGCTCGCGCTCACCCTGCTCGTCGCCTACCTCTTCGTGACGGTGATCGTGCCGGTGTCGGGCATCACGCTGCGCGCCTTCGTCACCAACTGGGGCTTCGGTGTGAACCTGATGGAAGCGTTCACGCTCGACAGCTTCCGCTTCGTGATGCAGGAGCCGACGCACACGCGCGCCATCTGGAACACGATCCTCATCGGCACCGTGGGCGGCGCCCTGACGGTCGCCTGTTACACGGCGATCGGCTTCGCCACGCACCGGCGCAACGACGGCTGGTCGCGCTTCGTGGACTACCTGGTGCTCGTGCCGCGCGCGATCCCCGGCCTCCTCGCCGGCCTCGCGTTCCTGTGGGTTTTCCTCTTCTTCCCGCCCCTGACTCCGCTGCGCACCACCATCTTCAGCATGTGGCTCGCCTACACCGTGGTGTGGCTCGCGTACGGCATGCGTCTCATCTCGTCGTCGCTCATGCAAGTCGCCCCCGAGCTGGAGGAGGCGGCGAGGAGCGTCGGCGCCTCGCGCGGAACGATCTCGCGCAAGATCACGCTGCCTTTGATCCGCCCCGGGCTGATCGGCTCGTGGCTCCTCGTCTTCATGATCTTCGAGCGCGAGTACTCGACCGGGGTCTACCTCCTCGCGCCGGGTACCGAGGTGATCGGCGCGCAGCTCGTGTCCCTGTGGCAGGGCGGCGCCATCGATATCGTCGCCGCGCTCTCGCTCATCAACATCGTGCTGGTCGGAGTGGGGCTCGCGATCGCGCTGCGCCTCGGCGTGAAGCTGCGCGATTGACAAAGGAGAAGAGCAATGGCTGAGCTCAGCGTCGACAACCTGCACCTCACCTACGGCGACAACCCGATCCTGAAGGGCGTGTCGATGGAATTGAACCGGGGCGAGGTGGTCTCGCTCCTCGGGCCCTCGGGCAGCGGCAAGACCACGCTGCTGCGCGCCGTGGCCGGCCTCGAGGCGCCCCATAAGGGCACGATCAAGATCGGCGACCGGCCCATCTACGACGGCGAGAAGGGCCTCGACGTGCCCGCCGAGGCGCGCAACCTCGGGCTGGTGTTCCAGTCGTATGCGCTGTGGCCGCACAAGACCGTCGCCGACAACGTGGCCTTCGGGCTCAAGTTGCGCAAGGTGTCGTCGTCGGACATCGCCGCGCGCGTGAAGAAGGCGCTCGAGGAGCTCTCCCTCGGGCACCTGGCCGAGCGCTTTCCGCACCAGCTTTCCGGGGGGCAGCAGCAGCGCGTCGCGATCGCGCGTGCGCTGGTCTACAACCCGCCGGTCATCCTCATGGACGAGCCGCTTTCCAACCTCGACGCGAAGCTGCGCGAGGAGGCGCGCGCGTGGCTGCGCTCCCTCATCGTCAACTTGCAGCTCTCGGCCCTCGTCGTGACGCACGACCAGAGCGAATCAATGGCGATGTCGGACCGCATCCTCCTCCTGAATAACGGCGTGATCGAGCAGCATGGCACGCCGCAGGAGATGTACAACTCGCCGCAGACGCTCTTCACCGCGGACTTCATGGGCAGCAACAACCGCCTCGCCGGCAAGGTCTCCCAGATGGAAGGCGGCAACGCGCTCCTCACGGGCGACGGCTGGCAGCTCTGGGGCCGCGCGCGCGCCAGCGCGAAATCCGGCGGCGAGGGAACGGGCATGGTGCGCGTGGAACGCGTGCGCATGGCCGACGGCCCCGGCGATAACCGCGTGCAGCCCGAGCTCACCACGTCGATGTTCCTGGGCGACAAGTGGGAGCACGTCTTCCATCTCGGCAAGACGCTGATGCGCGCCCACGGCGCCTCCATGCTCCAGCGCGGCAAGCACTGGGTGGAGATCCCGCGCGAGGACCTCTGGGTTTTCTGATCCACGGCAAGGCCGGGGTTTGCCCGGGAACTTATAATCACGCGACTTTCGTTCGAGGAGATGTCCATGTTCGCCCGACTCATCGCAGCCGCCCTTTTCGCCGCGCTGCCGTTCTCGCCCGCTTTCGCCCAGGCGCCGATCGTCATCAAGTTCAGCCACGTCGTCGCCCAGGGCACGCCCAAGGGCAAGGGCGCGGAGAAGTTCAAGCAGCTTGCCGAAGAGCGCACCAAAGGCAAGGTGAAGGTGGAGGTGTATGCCAACAGCACTCTCTACAAAGACAACGAGGAGGTCGACGCGCTGCAGCTGGGCGCGGTGCAGATGCTGGCGCCCTCGCTCGCCAAGTTCGGCCCGCTCGGCGCACGCGAGTTCGAGGTGTTCGACCTGCCGTACCTCTTCGACAACTACGAGGAGCTGCACAAGGTGACGCGCGGGCCGGTAGGGGCGGCGCTGCTGAAGAAGCTCGAGGCCAAGGGTATCATCGGGCTCGCCTACTGGGACAACGGCTTCATGGACATGAGCGCCAACAAGGCGCTGCGCAAGCCCGAGGATTTCCGCGGCCTGAAGATGCGCATCCAGTCGTCGAAGGTGCTCGACGCCCAGATGCGCGCCCTCGGCGCAAGCCCGCAGGTGATGGCGTTCTCCGAGGTCTACCAGGCACTGCAGACCGGCGTGGTGGACGGCACCGAGAACCCGCCGTCGAACTTCTACACGCAGAAGATGCACGAGGTGCAGAAGTTCCTCACGCTCTCCGACCACCACTACCTGGGGTACGCGGTGATCGTGAACAAGAAGTTCTGGGATGGGCTCCCCGCCGACGTCAGGAAGACGCTCGAAGGCGCCATGGCCGACGCCACCACGTACGCCGACGACATCGCGAAGAAGGAGAACGAGGACGCGCTGGAGGCGGTGAAGAAGAGCGGCAAGACGCAGTTCATCACGCTCACCCCTGAAGAGAAGCTCGCGTGGAAGCGCGCGCTCATCAAGGTGCACAAGGACAGCGAGCCGCGCGTCGGCAAGGACCTGATCCAGTCGATCTACAAGGTCACGGGGTTCGATCCGAGCAAGCTGTAGGGAGTCGCCATGCTCAAGGTGCTCGACCGCCTCGAGGAGATCCTGATCGCGTCGCTCATCGCGGGCGCGACCATCCTCATCTTCGTGGCGGTGACGCACCGCTACGCGCTCGACATGAGCGCCAAGTGGCACTTCAACGCGCTCTACGACTCGCTCTTCAAGATCAACCTGTCGTGGGCGCAGGAGCTTTGCATCTACATGTTCGTGTGGATGGCGAAATTCGGCGCGGCCTACGGCGTGCGCACCGGCATCCACGTCGGCGTGGACGTGGTCATCAACCACCTGCCGCCGCGCTGGCGCTTCGTCTCCGTGATGTTCGGCCTCCTCGCCGGCGCCTTCTTCACGGCCGTGGTCGGCACGCTCGGGGTGAAGTTCGTCTACGAGCTTTCCTCCACCGACCAGACCTCGCCCGACATGGAGATGCCGATGTGGATCGTGTACCTCGCGATCCCTTGCGGCTCGTACCTCATGTCGTTCCGCTTCCTTCAGGTCGCGTGGGGATTCCTGCGCACTGGCGAGCTGCCGCACCACGATGCGGCACACGTCGAAGGGGTCGCCGAGGCCGAGGCCATCGCCCCGATCACCGCGCCGCTGGGAGCCACGCGATGAGCGCGCTGCCGCTGCCGCCCTCGATGACCACCAAGCAGGCGGCGACCTCGCTCACGCTGGTCGCGATCATGCTGCTCGCCGTCGCCTCCCTCGGAAACGCGGGCGTGATCTTCGCGATCCTGGTGGCCCTGATGCTCACCGGGATGCCGATCTCGATTGCGCTCGGCCTCACGGTGCTCACGTTCCTCTTCACCATGACCAAGGTGCCGATCGAGGCGGTGGGCCTCAAGCTCTTCACCGGCATCGAGAAGTTCGAGATCATGGCGGTGCCGTTCTTCATCCTCGCGGGCAACTTCCTCACCCACGGCGGCGTGGCGCGCCGCATGATCGACTTCGCGACGTCCGTCATCGGCCACTTCCACGGCGGGCTCGCGCTGGCCGGGATCGTCGCCTGCGCCATGTTCGCGCTGGTGTGCGGCTCGAGTGTCGCGACCGTGGTCGCGATCGGCTCGATCATCCTTCCCGAGATGGTGAGGAACGGCTATCCGATGCGCTTCGGCGCGGGGGTGATCACGGTGGCGGGCTCGCTCGGCATCCTCATGCTGCCGTCGATCCCGAAGGTGATCTACGCGGTGGCGACCAACACCTCGATCGGCGCCCTCTTCGTCGCGGGCCTCTTCCCCGGGATCCTGCTGACCACCATGCTGTGCGCGGTGACGTGGTGGCTCGCCAAGAAGCGCGGCTACCCGCGCATGGTGCGCAAGGGCTGGCTGCAGCGCTGGCAGGCCTTCCTCAAGAGCATCTGGGGCCTCATGCTCGTGGTGATCATCATCGGCGGCATCTACTCGGGGCTCTTCACCGCCACCGAGGCGGCGGCCATGGCGGCCGTGTACTCGTTCTTCGTGTCCGTGTTCGTCTACAAGGACCTGAAGATGAAGAACGTGCCGACGGTGCTGCTGAACAGCGCCAACATGTCGGCGATGCTGCTCTACATCATCACCAACGCGGTGCTCTTCTCCTTCGTCCTCACCAACGAGAACATCCCCAACGCGCTCGCCAACTGGTTCCTCGCCAAGCAGCTGGGCCCGATCGAGTTCCTGCTGATCGCCAACGTGATGCTGCTGATCGCGGGCAACTTCATGGAGCCCTCGTCGATCATCCTCATCATGGCGCCGATCCTCTACCCGACGGCGGTGAGCCTGGGCATCAACCCGGTGCACCTGGGCATCCTCATCGACGCGAACATGGAGGTGGGCCTGTGCCACCCGCCGGTGGGCCTGAACCTCTACGTGGCCTCCGGGATTTCGAAGCTGGGCATCACCGAGCTCACCAAGGCGGTGATGCCGTGGCTCCTCACCATGCTGGTGTTCCTCGTCATCGTGACCTACTGGCCCGAGCTCTCGCTCTGGCTGCCGCGCAAGATGGGGATGATGTAGTTTTCGGTTTTTGTGCTATCGCCTCATTCGAAGTGGGGGTGAAGGTCGAGGCGGCGCGATCGTTCCTTGGGAGGGGAGTGAAGTCGCTGCAAAAATTGCGCTCCAACGGATGGCTTCTTCTGCCGATCGACCGGCAGTGACGCGCGCCCCTCGACCTCCACCCCTACACTTCGAATGAGGCTCTGGATCGCGGACCTCTCCTGGTGGACCGCTTCGATGCTCCTCGCATCACCGCCTGCTAGAGCGCGGGCAGCCCCCTTGCGCGGGCTGCACATCGAAACGCGTCGCGCATCGCCGTTCTTCTTGGCGAGTCCATTCAACGCTGGAGGGATGACCGCGATGTGCGCGGAGAGCCATCCATCGGGCTCTTGGGATGAAGGTCGAGAGGCGCGCGTCACTACCGGTCGATCCGGAGAAGAAGCCGTCCGTTGGAGCGCAATTTTTGCAGCGACTTCACTCCCCTCCCAAGGAACGATCGCGCCGGCTCGACCTTCATCCCGAGCCCGATGGATGGCGCGCCTGAGCAAGGAGAAATCGATGGAGTCAAGTCCTGCTATTCTCCCTTCCGCTACTCGGACAAGTCCCCACAGAGGAGAAACGAAAATGGACAAGCTCTTGCGTACGGCCGCGGCGGGCATCTTCTGCACCGCCGCCCTGGCATCCCTCGCGCAGCAACCCGCGGCCCCGGGGACTCCTCCCGGAACCCTCGCCCCGCCCGGCGCCCAACCCGCGCCTGCCGCTCCGCCCGCCCCCGCGCCGTCGTGGCAGCAGGGCCGCTCCGCCGCCCACGACGCCTCGCCGCTGCATCCGATCGCGCCGATCCTCACCGGGCGCGCCGCGGCCGAGCTCGCGGTCAATACGCTCAAGGTCCCCGCGGGGTTCAAGGTCGAGGTGTGGGCCGACGGCGTCCCCGAGGCGCGCTCGCTCGCCCTCGGCGACAAGGGCACCGTGTTCGTCGGCAACCGCAACCTGAAGGATGTCTACGCGATCGTCGACAACAACGGCAAGCGCGAAGTAAAGAAGGTCCTGAAGGGGCTCAACTCCCCCAACGGCGTGGCGTTCAGCAAGGGCACGCTCTACGTGGCCGAGCGCAACCGCATCACGGCGTACGAGGGCATCGAGTCGAAGCTGGACAACCCGCCCGCGGCGCGCGTCGTGATCGACAACCTGGATCCCTCGAACCAGGCCGGGCACTTCTGGAAGTTCCTCGCGATGGGCCCCGACGGCAAGCTCTATTTCAACATCGGAGCGCCCGGCAACATCGTGATGCCGGCCTACTACCAGGCCTCGGTCAACCGCGTCGACCCGCAGACCGGCGTGATGGAGAGGGTCGCCCAGGGCGTGCGTAACTCGGTGGGCTTCGACTGGAATCCGAAGACCAACCAGCTGTGGTTCACCAACCACGGGCGCGACTGGGTGAGCGACGACATGCCCAACGACACGCTGCACCGGGTCTCGGCCAGGGGCATGAATTTCGGCTACCCGTACTGCCACCAGGGCGATTTCCTCGACCCGGAATTCGGCAAGGGACGCTCGTGCAAGGAGTTCGACACGCCGGTGGCCAAGCTGGGCCCGCACATCGCCCCGCTCGGCATGCGCTTCTACACGGGCACGATGTTCCCGGCCGAATACCGCAACAACATCTTCATCGCGATGCACGGCTCGTGGAACAAGACCAGCAAGATCGGCTACAACGTGACGCGCGTGGTCCTGAATGACAAGGGCGGCATCGCGAAGATGGAGCCGTTCCTCGAGGGCTTCCTCACCGATCCGAAGGCCGATCCGCCCATGTGGGGCCGTCCGGTCGACGTTCTGGTGATGCGCGACGGGGCGATGCTCGTCTCCGACGACTACAACGGCATCATCTACCGGGTCAGCTACAAGAAGTGACCGGCAGTCTGGCGACCCGCGGCGCGGCGGCGATGGCCGCCGTCGCGCTCGCCTTCCTCGCGGGCGCGCGCCCGGCGCCCGCGGCGGACATGGAGGCCATCGAGAAAAAGGCGGCCCTGTGCAACGCATGCCACGGCGCGCAGGGCGTCTCCACCAATCCCGTTTTCCCGACGCTCGCCGGGCAGCCCAAGCAGTTCGTGACGACGCAGCTCGTCATGTTCCGCGAGGGCAATCGCAAGAATCCGCTGATGTCGCAGATCGCCGCCGACATGACCAACGCGGATATCAACGACTACGGCACGTACTTCGCGGCGCAAGCGCCGGTGGCACCCGCCTCGTCCTCCATGGAGCCGGCCAAGGTCGAGGACGCCCAGCGCCTCACCGACAATTACCATTGCGTCTCGTGCCATGGCGCGGCCCTCAAGGGCCAGCAGCACATACCGCGCCTCGCCGGGCAGCAGGCCGAGTACCTGAAGGTCCAGCTGCGCGGCTTCAAGGCCTC
>JBBRQA010000177.1:0-8564 GCA_038227085.1 Burkholderiales bacterium
ACGTAGATGCCCTTCAGCGTCTCGAGGTTCTTGCGATATTTCGACACCAGGTTCACCGGATCGTTGGCGCGCCAATGCTTCCAGCGATCCGGCAGGATCTCGCCGGTCTCGAGGTTGAACGGCAGGCGGAAGCCGTTGGGCGCCTTCGGATCCGGATCGTAAGTGGCGGCCATGCAGAGGTTCATGATGCAGTGGCCCTCCGCGGGGGTAAGCTTGTTTTTCTTCCACACGGCCTGCAGGAAGCGCTTCACGCGTCCGTCGTCGAGGCCATCGCCCGCGCCCTTCTCCACCTTCATGATGTCGAGCGCACCCTCCTTCACCGGCTCGGCGCGGTACTTGGCGAGCTCGTTCAGCGTGTTGGGCCAGTCGTGCCAGTAGACGAAGTCGAAATACGCGTCGCCGGAATGGTCGGCGATCGCGCCCCACGTCTTCGGATACTTCATGCCGTGGATGATCGAGCCATAGCCGCCGGAGGATTTCCCGAAGCAGCCACGGTGCTCGCGCGAGGCAAGCGTGCGGAACTCGCGATCGACGAACGGCACGATCTCGCGCGTGAGGTAGTCGGCGTAGTCGCCGATCGCGCTCGAGTTCACGTACTGGTTGCCGCCGAGCGCCGTGAAGCAGTCAGGAAAGACGATGATCGCCGGCCCCATCTTCTTCTCGTGCACGAGGCGCGCGGCGCGCTCGGCGACGTTCTCGCTGAAATTCTTCCAGCCCACGTGCGCGAGTCCGGAGCCCATGAAGCCCACCAGGTCGTAGAGCGCCGGGAAGCGCTGCCCGCGCCCATGCGTCGCGCCCGCGTCGTATTGCGGCGGAAGCCACGCCGCGACCTTGCGCACGTGCGGGTCCCCGAGCGGATTGCCGCGCAGGATCTCCGAGTCGTGCTCGAGGACGACGACCGTCCCAGCGCCCCACGAGGGCCGTTTCAATGCCATGGATTTCTTCCCCTTGTTAGGCTTGCTTGAGAGGCTCGAGCAGCTGCGTGCCGGACTTCGCCGCGTCGAGGATCGCCTTGCGCACCGCCTTCGTCACGTCCACGGTCTTCGCGGTGCCGCCGAGATCGGGCGTGAACACGCCATTCGCGGTCGTGCGCTCCACCGCGTTCATGAGGCGGCGCGACGCATCGTGCTCGCCCAGGTGGTCGAGCATCATCGAGCAGGTCCAGAACGTGGCGATCGGGTTGGCGACGCCCTTGCCGGTGATGTCGAAGGCCGAGCCGTGGATCGGCTCGAACATCGAGGGGAACCTGCGTGCGGGATTCAGGTTCGCCGTGGGCGCGATGCCGAGGCTTCCGGCGAGCGCGGCGGCCAGGTCGGAGAGGATGTCGGCGTGCAGGTTGGTCGCGACCATCACGTCGAGCGTCGCGGGCTTGAGCACCATGCGCGTCGTCATCGCGTCGACCAGCTCGCGGTCGACCTTCACGTCGGGATAGTCCTTCGCGACCTCGAAGAAGATCTCGTCCCACATCACCATGCCAAAGCGCTGCGCATTGGACTTGGTGACGAGCGTCAAGTGCTTGCGCGGGCGCGTCTGCGCGAGGCCGAAGGCGAAGCGATGGATGCGCTCGACGCCGACGCGAGTGAACACGGCGACCTCGGTGCCGACCTCGATCGGCAAGCCCACGTGCGCGCGCCCCCCCATGCCGGCGTACTCGCCCTCGGAATTCTCGCGCACCACGATCCAGTCGATGTCCTTGCCACCGGCAAGCGGGCTCTTCACCCCGGGCAGCACGCGCGTCGGCCGCACGTTGGCGTACTGGTCGAAGCCCTGGCAAATCGGCAGCCGCAGGCCCCAGAGCGACACGTGGTCGGGGACCTGCTGACTTCCCACGGCGCCGAACAGGATCGCGTCGAAAGACTTCAGCTTCTCGAGGCCGCCCTCGGGAATGTAGTGGCCCTTACTGAGATAGAAGTCGGAGCTCCAGGGAAAGTGCTCGACCTCGAAGCGGAAACCCCCGTCGGAGGTCGACAGCGTCTCCATCACCTCGAGCCCCGCGGCAACCACCTCGGGCCCGATTCCGTCGCCGCCGATGGCGGCTATCTTGTGGATGCGCATGAGCGGCTCCGTCGTTCCCGCGAAGGCGGGAATCCAATCTGAATTGTAGAGCACGCAAATGAAAAGGGCGCCGAAGCGCCCTTTCGTTCACGGGGTCCCCGCCTGCGCGGGACGACGAGCTCACATCGCGTGAAGTGCTACGCGTTTACTCGTCGCTTGTACTCGTTGGTGCGGGTGTCGATCTCGATCTTGTCGCCGGTGGCGCAGAACGCCGGCACCTGAACCTCGTGGCCGGTGGAGATCTTGGCGGGCTTCAGGACCTTGCCCGAGGTGTCGCCGCGCACCGCCGGCTCGGTGTAGATCACCTCGCGCACGACCGTGGTGGGAAGCTCGAAGGAGATCGCGCGGCCGTTGTAGAACACCGCCTCGCCGCTCATGCCGTCCTCGAGGTAGTTCACGGTATCGCCCATGCTCTCCTTCTCGATGTCGTACTGGTTGTACTCGCCGTCCATGAACACGTACATCGGATCGTTGAAGTACGAGTACGAAACCTCCCTCTTGTCGAGCACCAGTAGCTCGAACTTCTCGTCGGCCTTGTACACGGTCTCCATGTTCGAGCCGTTGAGAAGGTTCTTCATCTTCATCTTCATGGTGGCGGAGTTGCGGCCACCCTTGTTGTATTCCGCCTTCAACACGACCATCGGGTCCTTGCCCACCATGATCACGTTGCCGCTGCGCAATTCCTGAGCGATTTTCATAAGTTCGTCCGTTGTCTATTTGCGATTCGTGACGAATTCCAATCCGGCACGATGCCCATCAAGAGTTTGCTGGCGTTGAGCGGCGGGGTATGTCCGCCCCAACGCCGTTCCCTGCTGGCTGGCGTTGAGCGGCAATTTGTTGTCCGCTCCAACGCCGTTCCCGCTACCGATTGCCAACTAAAAGCCTATGATTTTAGCACGTTGTCCGCAAAATCCACCAGCTCCGCGGCAAGATCGCGCCGCGTGGCGAGGCTTGCACCCCACCACCGGGAATGGCCTTCGAGCGCGTCGCGCCTGCTGATGAAACCGGCCCATGCCTCGCTGAGCCCCGGCCGCGTCCCCTCGCCCTCGGCACGGTCGCCGCGCCGGTTCCACGCCTCCCACAGCGCCGTCACCGCCGCCGCGTGGGTGCGGTCGAGTCCCGCGGTGTAGCGCGCGAGGAAGGCGGCGAGCTTCACCCAATGCGCGCCGTCGTCCTGCGGATAGACATGCCACACGAAGGGCCGGCCCGCCCACTGCGCCCGCACGAAGGAGTCCTCGCCGCGCACGAAATTCACGTCGCACGCCCAGAGGAGCTGGTCGTAGCGGTCCTGTGCGAGGAACGGGATCACCACGGTCTTGATCGATTCACGCGCCCGGTGGGATACGCGCCAGGCGTCGAGGGCGGTGGCGGCCACGCCTTCGGGCGCCACCAGCCACAGCGCTCCCGGATGTTGGGCGCACGCGCGTGCAAGCCCCTCCACCGGCGCGCCCGCGTAAGTGAAGAGGCTCACCTTGAGCGTGCCCTCGGCCGGCGCGGCACCGGCCACGGATTTCCAGAAGGCGGCCTGCGCTCCCGAGTCGCGCTGGAACTCGTCGCGGCGGCGCATCAGGCTCTCCTCGCGCAAGAGACCTCCGGTCCTGCGCGTGAAGCCGGGAAAGAAGAAGTGCTTCACCAGCGGCAGGCGCGGATTTGGCGAGGGCAGCGCGTGGCTTTCCTCCACCCACTCCTCGGCGCTCAGGTATTCGAGGTTGACCCAGCGCGGCTTGCGCCCGCGCTCGGCCATGGCGAGCACGTAGCTCTCCGGTGGATCGCAGCCGAAGGTCTCGACCACGACGTCCGCCACACCGTCCAGGTCGAAGGGCTCGCGGATGCGCGCCACCTCGACACCGTCGAGGCGCTGCACGTCGTAGGCGGGATCGATCTCGGGACGCAGCTTGGCGAGCACGGTGAGGTCGTCCAGCCAGAGGCGCACGTTCTTGCGGTGCTCGCGTGCGACCTGGCGCGCGAGGCGCCACGACACGGCCACGTCACCGTAGTTGTCCACCACGCGGCAGAAAATATCCCAGCGGTCGGCATCGGCTTCCATCCGCGGATTCTATCCGTCGCGCTCGGATACCATCGGGCGATGCGAATCCTCCTTCTCGGCGGCAGTGTCTTCCTGGGGCGCGCGCTCACCGACGCCGCGCTCGACAAGGGCCACACGGTCACGCATTTCCGGCGCGGCAAGAGCGGCGCGCCCGACGCACGCGTGGAGACGATCCTCGGCGATCGTACCGGCGACCTCGCTGCCCTCGACGCGCGCAGCTTCGACGCGGTGGTCGACACCTCCGGCTATCTTCCGCAGGTCGTGCGGCGCTCCGCGGAAAAGTTGCGCGACAAGACGCAGCGTTATCTCTTCGTCTCGTCGATTTCGGCCTATGAGAGCTTCTCCCACCACGGCGTCGCCGAGGATCAGCCGCTCGCTGCCCCCCTCGACCCTGTTCCGGACGCGATGACGCCCGACAAGTACGGCGCGCTGAAGGCGATGTGCGAGGCGGTGGTGCGCGCGTCATTCGGCGAGCGTTCCCTCATCGTGCGTCCCGGGCTCATCGTCGGCCCGCACGACGCGAGCGACCGCTTCACCTACTGGCCGCATCGCGTCGCGCAGGGCGGGCGAATCGCCGCGCCGGTTTGGCCGAGCCTTCCAATCCAGTACATCGACGTGCGCGACCTCGCGGAGTGGATGGTCGAGCTCCTCGGGGAAGGACATTCCGGCGCCTTCAACGCCACCGGCATGCCCGGCGTCACCACCATGGGAGATCTCCTCGAGACCTGCCGGCACGCCGCGGGCAGCGACGCGCGCTTCGAGTGGATGGATGCCGCTTTCCTCGAGGCGCACGGCGCGCATGCCTGGAGCAAGATGCCGCTGCAGGTCCCCGCGGACGATCCCACGATGAAAGGCCTCGGCAGCGTGTCGGTCGCCCGCGCACTCGCCGCGGGGCTGCGGTTTCGCTCCCAGGCGCAGACCGTCGCGGATACGTTGGCTTGGTCACGCACCCGCGAGTCCGATCACGTATGGAAGGCAGGCCTCAGTCCCGAGGAAGAACGGGGGTTGCTCTCGAATTGGGATGGTCGGAAGGGAGTCAAGGCCGCGCCTTAAGGAACCGCAGGCCGAACGGACTCGAGCAGGCGCCAGAGCTTCACGTGCTCGATCAACGCCGCGGGAGTGTCGTTGACGATCTCCCAGTAAGGCTTGGTGAAGACTTCGTGCTTGCCGTCGGCCTCGACCAGCGAGCGCAGGGCCGCGATCATTCCGGGAAGGTCGTCCTCGCTGGGAAACTGCGCGGCCTGCTCCTCGATCCATTCGTCGAAGCGCGCGATGAGGGCGGAGAGCGTGCGCAGCCAGGCGAAGGAGGGGTGCTCGAGCACGAGGCCGAGGAACTCGTTGCTGTTGGAGATGCGGCCGTGCTCACGCTCGTAGCGGATGCGCTGGGCGTCCAGGAGGGCCTTGTGCAGGTCGAGGAGGGAGCTGCGCATCTCGTCGACGAATGGGGCGGTGATCTTCATGTCCGGTCTGTCCTCGCGCGCGGCGCGAAAGTTCAATGGTTCCCGAGGCGATCCAGGTAGCGCTGGCGATAATACGAGGCGCGCATCGGCTCCAGGATCCTCATTGTGCCGATTTCCGCCGTCGCCCCGCCGTCGCACTCGAATTCCACCCGCAGGACGCCCTCGCCGTCGAGGTGGAGCGGCGCAAAGGCGCCGAGCGTGACCTCGCGCTCGCGGCCGTTGGCACGCACGGGCACGCGCACCACACGCCGGGGATCATAATCGGCGTCGGCCAGCCCCTTGTAGCGAAAGCGCATCGCCGAGCAGCTCCCGTGGCGATCGGGCGTGAGCCTGACGCGCATCGTGAGGACCATCTGCGCCGCAGGATTCAAGCGCGGGGCTCCCATCACCGTGAAGTCGAGCGCTGTGTCGCGCGTGGCGTGGATCGTCGACCCCTCATGGGACCACGCGAGCTCGTACGGCGATCGCTCCGGATGGGGCGAGCCGGGGCCCGCGCCGGACAGCGCCGCGAGCGCGGCCCCCGTCGCCAGCACGCTCGCCATCGCGAAAGCGGCCATGCGCGCGGGCCTCGTGCCCACTTCGACGAAGCCGATCGCGGCAAGGAGCGAAAGTGGCGGGTCGAGCGCGGCGCTATAGCGATGCAGGTAGAAGACCGGCATGTGCGCGAGGATCAGATAACCCGCGAGCAGCGCCAGCGCGATCACCATCCGCGAGCGCCGTTGGTAGGAGAGAGCCGCCAGCGCGAACACGACGAGCACCACGCGCCACGCGCGCAACACGGGCGCACCCCACTCCTGCGCGCCCACGAACACGAACGCCGTGGCCTTGCGCGCCCACATGGAGACGATGACCGGGAGCGGAGTCGCACGCAGCTCCTCCAGCGCGGTGCCATGCAACAGCCGGTCCCCGGCGATGGAGAGGTGGAAGCCGCCGCGCGTCGCCGCGCCGTCGTCGTAGGTAAGGCCGTAGTAGGTCGGATCGAACCCGTCAACCAGCGCGTTCACCCCATGGAAGAGCGCGTTGCCGGCGCCGGTCGCGACCGCGGGATAGCCGAACTCCACGCCGTTGCGGGCGATGACGGCGCCGATCAGCAGCGCCGCGATCCCGTGCAGGAGGGCGAGTCCCGCGTCGATGCGCCTCTCGCTACCTCGCCCACTCCAGGCAAGCCATGCGAAGAATGCCGCGGCGATCACGGGAAACCACGTGGTAGCGGGGCGCGTGAGCGTCGCCAGCGCGAAAGCGACGCCGCCCGCGAGCGCACCACCGATCACGTGCCCGCGCATCACCGCCGCGAGCGAGGCGGCCCAGATCGCGATGCCGAACAGGAACGGCGGCTCCGTCATCACATCGGGAATGTACGGGTGCAGGACCGGCGAGGCGGCCATCAGGAAAGCCGCGATCACCCCGGTGCGGTTGGAATGCGCGGCGCGCAGCGCCGCGAATGCCAGCGCGATGGACGCTGCGTAGAGGAGCACGTTGGCCGCGCGCACCAAGCCCTCGTCGGCGCCGAGCGCCGCGGGCCATGCGTAAGCCATGATGCCGGTGGCGAGCGATTCAGGCCGATGCAGGTAGGCGACGCCGTCGGCGAGAAGCTTCTTCGCCATCGGCAGGTACGCGTAGCCCCCGTCGAAGCTCAACGGACCATGGAGGCCCGGGGCGACCCACATCACCCCGAGCGCCATCGCGAGCGCGACGGCGGCGAGGTGGACGGCGTGGAGCGGCTCGCGATTCATGGCGACCCATTAGGCCAAAGATCGCCTCTGAGCGCCATCCATCGGGCTCGGGATGAAGGTCGAGCCGGCGCGATCGTTCCTGGATTGGTGAGAGAAGTCGCTGCAACCCATTACGCTCCAACTGCCGGCTTCTTCTCCCGATCGACCAGAAGTGACGCGCGCCTCTCGACCTTCATCCCAAGAGCCCGATGGATGGCTCTCCGCGCACATCGCGGTCACCCCTCCAGCGTTGAGTGGACTCGCCCAGAAGAACGGCGATGCGCGACGCGTTTACGATTTGCAGCCCGTGCCAAGGGGCTGCTTGAACGAGCGGCGATGCAGGGCATCAGAGCGGAACCCGCCCCGAAGCGGCATGACGCTCGCGCAGGCACGGATGGCC
Source organism: Burkholderiales bacterium (assembly GCA_038227085.1). Taxonomy (GTDB): domain Bacteria; phylum Pseudomonadota; class Gammaproteobacteria; order Burkholderiales; family Usitatibacteraceae; genus Usitatibacter. The sequence goes on from JBBRQA010000177.1 coordinate 7,675, forward strand.
AGGCGAATGGAGCCTCATTCGAAGTGTTGGGGTGAAGGTCGAGAGGCGCGCGTCACTGCCGGCCGATCGGGAGAAGAAGCCGTCCGTTCGAGCGCAATTTTTGCAGCGAGCTCTCTCCCCTCCCCAGGAACGATCGCGCCGGCTCGACCTTCACCCCCACTTCGAATGAGGCGATGGCCCACCGCAAGGTCAGGCGCCGAGCGCAAGGTAGAGCTCGACGATGGCGTCGCGCCTATCACGCTCGGCGTCGATCGCGGCGAGGCGCGCGACGAGGAGCTGGCGCTCGGTGTCGAGGAGCTCGAAGAGACTGGTGGTGCCGTTTTCGTAACGCAGCCGCGCGAGCTCGAGGGTGCGCGCGAGCGCGTCCTCGCGCCCCTGCTGCGCGGTGAACGCCTCGCGCAGGTAGGTTTGCGCGGCGATCGCGTCGCGCACCTCGCGGAAGGCGTTGGCGACCGACTTCTGGTAGAGCTCGGCCGCCGCGCGCGTGCGCGCATCGGCGAGATTCATGCCGCCCTTGATCTGTCCCGCCGCGAAAAGGGGCTGCAACAGGCCGCCCGCGAGGTTCCAGGTGCGCGCCGGGCCGCTGAACAGATCGCCCAGCTTCTGGCTCTCGCCGCCGTAGAAACCGGTGAGCGAGATCGACGGGAAGTACGCGGCGCGCGCCACGCCGATACGGGCGTTGGCCGCGTGCAGCCGCGCCTCGGCTTCGCGCAGGTCGGGCCGGCGCAGCAGCAAGTCCGAAGGAACACCCGCCGGCACTTCGACCGCGAGGGGCGTGACCGGCGTGCCGCGGTCGATGACCGCCTCGTAGACCTGGCGCGGGGTGCGGCCGAATAGGAGCGCGAGCGCCCCTTCCTGGCGAACGCGCGCGAGGCGCAGCGCCGGCACGT
>JBBRQA010000178.1:0-8475 GCA_038227085.1 Burkholderiales bacterium
CTCCCGGAAAAGGCCGCCGAATACGGCGTGGTGCTCGACCACCTCTACGGCGCGGTCCAGCACCTGCAATCGCATGACCTGGTGAACCAGCTGATCGAGGCGCAGAAGCTGCGCGTGGACAAGATGCGCGAGAAGCTGGGCGAGGCGATCTCGCTCAACGTCGCGCCTATCGCCCATCCAGGCGCCACCGAGCAGTGGATCGAGCGCTCGCGCGCGATGCTCGACTGCATCGTGGCCGGCATCAAGCAGATCGACGAAGACACGCGCGCCCCGCGCACCGACAAGAAGCACGCCGGCAGCGTGGACCTATTCTAGAAACGAGGCACCAACCATGAAAACAATCCTCGCAGTCGACGACTCCGCCACCATGCGCGAGATGGTCGCCTTCGTGCTGGAGTCCGCGGGCTACCGGGTGATCGAGGCCGAGGACGGCGCGCAAGGGCTCGACCGCGCTACCGCGACTTCCTGCGACCTCGTCATCACCGACCAGAATATGCCGAACATGGACGGCCTCACGCTGGTGCGCTCGCTGCGCGAGCTGCGCGACTACAAGAGCGTGCCGATCCTGCTCCTCACCACAGAATCCTCCGATACCATGAAGGCGCAGGGCCGCGCCGCGGGCGCCACCGGCTGGCTGGTGAAGCCGTTCGACCCGGCCACGCTCCTCGAGGTCGTGCAGAAGGTGCTGCGCTAGGCGCCTGCCATGGCCATCGACCTCAACCGCTTCATCGCCACCTTCTTCGACGAGGCCCATGAGCACCTGGAGTCCATCGAGGAGCAGGCGATGGCGCTCGGCTCAGGCGCCGACGACGTCGAGACGCTGAACTCGATCTTCCGCGCGGCGCACTCGATCAAGGGCGGCAGCGGCACCTTCGGCTTCACCCAGCTCACCGACGCCACGCACGAGATGGAGTCACTCTTCGACGGCCTGCGCAAGGGCAAGGGCCGCGCCGACGCGACGACCGTGCGCCTGCTGCTCGATGCGTGCGACATCTTCAAGGCCCACCTCGCGCGCCTGAAGGCCGGCGACAAGGGCAACGATCCGGCGATGGACGCGGTGCGCGCGCAGCTGATCGGCTATCGTGGCGGCGCGGCGGCACCGCCCCCGGCGCACCCCGTTGCTGCCGACAACCCCACCGAGGAATCCTTCTTCGCGCCCGCGCCTGAGGAGAAATCCGGTGCTGCCCACGAGAGCTTGAATCAGGGCACGGCGTACGGCCTGTTCGAGGAGAAGGACACCGCGGCGCCCAGCGACAAATTCGGATTCTTCGAGCCGCAGGCCGCCGACGCGTCCGCCGAGCCCACGCGCCGCAAGGGCGATTCGTCCTCGATCCGCGTCTCGGTGGAAAAGATCGACCGCATCGTGAACCTGGTGGGCGAGCTCGTCATCGCCCAGGCGATGCTTCAGCAAAGCTCCACCACGGTCGCCGGCGCCGCCGATGAGCGCCTCGCGCACAGCCTCGCCACCCTCGATCGCAACACGCGCGACCTGCAGCAAGCAGTCATGTCGATCCGCATGATGCCGATGGAGTTCGTGTTCAGCCGCTTCCCGCGCCTGGTCTACGACGTGTCCACCAAGCTCGGCAAGAAGGTGAACCTGCGCACCCAGGGGCGTGAGACCGAGCTCGACAAGGAATTGATCGAGCTGCTGGTCGACCCGCTCACGCACGTGGTGAGGAACGCGATCGACCACGGCATCGAGAGCCCCGCGGAGCGCCGCTCCGCCGGCAAGCCCGAGATGGGCACGGTGGGCATGCGCGCCACCCACCGCGGCGGCAGCGTGATCATCGAGGTTACCGACGACGGCCGCGGCCTCGACCGCGACCGCATCATCGCCAAGGCGCGCGAGCTGGGCATGGCGGCCGACGAGAACATGACCGACCAGGACGCGTGGAGCCTCGTCTTCGAGGCGGGGTTCTCCACCGCGAAGGAGATCACCGCCCTTTCCGGGCGCGGCGTAGGCATGGACGTGGTCCGGCGCAACATCGCCTCGCTGGGCGGCAGCGTCTCGATCTCGACCGTGAAGGGCGAGGGCACCGTGATCGCGATCCAGGTGCCGCTCACCCTGGCGGTGCTGGACGGCATGATCGTGAGCGTGGGCGGCGAGCAGTACATCGTGCCGCTGGAATTCGTCGCCGAGGCGTTCAAGCCGGGCCCCGACGACATCCGCACCATCGTGAACCAGGCCTCGCTGGTGGCGGTGCGGGGCGAGCAGCTGCCGATCGTGCGCCTGGAGGACGTGGTGAAGCTCCCGAGAAGCGATACGCAGCGCCCCGAGCCGCTCTGCCTGGTGGTCGAGGTCGACAACCGCCGCGCCGCGCTCCTCGTCGACAGCCTGGTCGGCCAGCAGCAGCTGGTGGTGAAGTCTCTCGACACCAACCTGCATTCGGTGCCCGGGGTCGCGGGCGCCACCATCCTCGGCGACGGGCGCGTGGCGCTGATCCTCGATGTGGCCACGGTGACGCGCGGCACCGCCTCGCGCGTCCGCTTCCGGGCCGCCACATGATGGCCGCGATGGACACGCGCGAGTTCCCATTCAGCGCGGAGCATTTCCGCCTGATCAGCGAGCGCGTGTACGGGTTCTCCGGCATCCGGCTGCCGGAGGGCAAGCGCGAGATGGTCTACGCGCGCCTGGCGCGTCGCCTGCGCTCGCTCGGCATCGTCTCCTTCGACGACTACATCCAGTTCCTCGAGCTCGAGCCGGCCGAGTGGGAGCACTGCACCAACGCGCTCACCACCAACGTGACCTCGTTCTACCGCGAGGCACACCATTTCGCGATCCTCGCCGAGCACGCGCGCGCCACCGCCGTCGCGGGCGAGCCCTTCCGCGTGTGGAGCGCGGGCTGCTCGACGGGGGAGGAGCCCTACACCATCGCCATGTGCCTGGCCGAAGCGCTGCCGGGCAACGACTTTCGCGTGACGGCGAGCGATCTCGACACGCAGGTGCTCGCTTCGGCGCGCGAGGCCGTCTATCCGATCCAGTCAGTGCAGAAGCTCGAGCCCGAGCGGCAGAAGCGCTTTTTCCTGCGCGGCGCCGGACACTTCGAAGGCAAGGCGCGCGTGCGCCGCGAGCTCGCCGCGCACGTGGAATTCCTGCGCGTGAACCTGATGGACCCCCAGTGGCCGGTCGAGGGCTCGCTCGACGCGATCTTCTGCAGGAACGTGATGATCTACTTCGACAAGCCCACGCAGCGCCGCCTGGTGGAGCGCTTCGCGGCGCTGATCAAGCCGAGCGGCCTCTTCTTCGCGGGCCACGCGGAGAGCCTCATCGACCAGGGCGTGCATTTCCGCCTGCGCGGCCAGACCGTCTACGAGCCGGCGAAATGAACCGCGACGACGATGTGCTGCGCGACGAGCACCCCAACCGCTACTTCGACCCGCATTTCAAGGTCGAGACCGCCAAGATCCTTCCCGGGGAGTACTACGCGACCAACAAGGACATGGCGCTGGTGACGGTGCTGGGTTCGTGCGTGTCGGCGTGCCTGCGCGACCACGAATCGGGCATCGGCGGCATGAACCATTTCATGCTGCCCGACGAAGGCAAGCTCGTCGGCACCCACGGCAACATCAGCGCCGGCGGGCGCTACGGGGTGCACGCGATGGAGCTGCTCATCAACCAGATCCTCAAGCTCGGCGGCCGGCGCGACCGGCTGGAAGCCAAGGTGTTCGGCGGTGGCAACGTGCTGCAGGGCTTCATGCTCTCCAACGTGGGCCAGCAGAACGCGGAATTCATCGTCGAGTACCTCAATATCGAGCGCATCCCGATCATGGCGCGCGACCTCCTCGACGTGTGGCCGCGCAAGATCTACTATTTTCCGAGGAGCGGCAAGGTGATGGTGAAGCGGCTGCGCAAGGTGAACAACGACACCATCGTGCTGCGCGAGCGCGACTACGGCGCGCGCCTCTTCCACGGCCCGATCGAGGGCGGCGCGGAGCTCTTCAAATGACCGCGAAAATCCGCGTGGTGATCGTCGACGACTCGCGCATGATCCGCGACGTCCTCACCGAGATCATCAACGAGCAGCGCGACATGGAAGTCGTGGGTGCGGCCGCCGACGCCTTCGAGGCGCGCGACATGATCAAGCGCCTCGAGCCCGACGTGATCACGCTCGACGTCGAGATGCCGAAGATGAACGGCCTGGAGTTCCTCGACCGGCTGATGCGCGCGCGCCCGACGCCCGTGGTGATGATCTCGTCGGCGACCGAGCGCGGCTCGGAGGTGACCTTCCGCGCGCTCGAGCTGGGCGCGGTCGACTTCGTCACCAAGCCAAAGCTCAATGAGCAGACGCCCGACGACTACGGCCAGATGATCGCCGAGAAGATCCGCGCCGCGAAGACCGCGCGCCTGAAGGCGCCGCGCCGCGCCGGCCCGGAGGACACCCAGACGATTCCCGCCGCCGTCGTGAAGCGGCCGGTTCCGGTGGGCGTGAAGACTTCCGATCGCGTGATCGTGGTCGGGGCCTCCACCGGGGGCACCGAGGCGATCCGTGAATTCCTGGTGGGCATGCCGCAGGATTGCCCGGGCATCGTGATCGTGCAGCACATGCCGGAGAACTTCACGCGCATGTTCGCCGAGCGCCTGAATGGCCTGTGCCAGATCACGGTGAAGGAAGCCGAGCACAACGATCCCATCCTTCCGGGGCACGCGTACATCGCCCCGGGCGGCAAGCACCTGTGGCTGAAGAGGGACGGCGGCCAGCTCCTCGGCAAGCTCTCCACGGAGCCGCCCATGAACCTGCATCGCCCGTCGGTGGATTTCCTCTTCCTCTCGGCGGCCAAGTTCCTCGGCGCCGACGCCGTGGGCATCATCATGACTGGCATGGGCAAGGACGGCGCCGCGGGGATGCTGAAGATGAAGGAGGCGGGCGCCTGGACGCTCGCGCAGGACGAGGCCACCTCGGTGATCTTCGGCATGCCGCGCGAGGCGATCGAGCTGGGCGCGGTGCACGAGATCGCCCCGCTCGCGCGGTTGCGCGACAAGGCGCTTGCGCGCGTCGCCGCCAAGGAGCCGACGCGATGAGCTGGGACCTTTCCATGACCCAGGCCGATTCTCCCGACAAGGAGCGCGTGCGCCGCGAATTCCTTTCCTGCCGCGTGGGCGGCGAGACCTACGGCATCGACATCCTCAAGGTGCAGGAAATCCGCGAGGTCGACGCGGTGACGCGCGTGCCGCACGTGGCGTCGTTCGTGCGCGGAGTGATCAACCTGCGCGGCGCGATCGTGCCGATCGTCGACCTCGGGCTCATGCTCGGGTTCGCCGAGCCGATCGGCCTGGCAGACGCCAGCGCGATCGTGCTGAACGTGGACCGGCGCATGGTCGGACTGGTCGTGTCGAGCGTCTCGGACGTGATCGCGCTGGCCGACGACGAGATCGTCCCGGCGCCGGAGCTCGCCGGGCGTAGCGTGGGCGCGGCCATCGAGGGCATCGGCACGCGCGCCGACGCCAAGGCGGGCGAGGCCGCGGACCACGTGCTGCTCCTCGACGTCGACTACCTCATGCGGCGCATTCGAGAGGAGCGGGAATGAGCGTGAAGCTCGGCATGCCCGGAACCGAGGCGCCCAAGAAGATCGGCAACTACGAGATCACCGGCGTGCTCGGGCGCGGCGCCTCCGCGACCATCTACCTCGGCCGCGAGCTCTTTCCGGCGAGGAACGTCGCGATCAAGGTCTACGACTCCGATCATCTCAGCGCGGAAGACCGCAAGGTGTTCCGCTCGCTCTTCCTCAAGGAGACGCTGCTCGCGCGGCGCCTCACGCACCCCAACATCACGCAGGTGTACGACGCGGCCTTCGACGACGAGCGCGCGTACATCGTGATGGAGTACGCCAAGGAAGGCAGCCTCGACCGCTTCTGCGTTCCCGAGGGCGTGCTCGAGCACGAGCGCATCGCGCACCTGCTCGAGCGCTCCTGCGACGCGCTCTCCTACGCCAACGTGAACGGCGTGATCCACCGCGATCTCAAGCCCGCCAACATGCTGCTCGGCGAGGACGGCGAGGTGAAGGTCGCCGACTTCGGGGTGGCGTTCTCCAACCTCGCGTTCGACAAGACCAACGCGATGGTGGTTGGCTCGCCCGCCTACATGGCGCCGGAGCAATTCTCCAACCAACCGGCCTCGATGAAATCGGACATGTACGCCCTCGGCATCGTGCTCTACAAGATGCTCACCGGCGCGCTGCCCTTCGAGAGCGCGACCACGCCGGGGGCGCTGATCGCGCGCATCCGCATGGGCAACCTGCCGCGCCCCAGCGCCGCGCGCGCCGACATCCCTCTGAAGCTCGACGACATCTTCGCGCGCGCCACCGCGCTCGACCCGAAGGATCGCTACGCCACGTGGGAGGAGTTCGCCGCGGAGCTGCGCGCCATCGCGTCCCCCGGAGGCGAGGCGAGCACCGACGCGGAGCGCGCGAGCCTGCTGCGCGCGCTGCCGTTCTTCAAGGAGTTCGGGCCCGCGGAGCTGGCGGAGATCGCGCCCATGGGCCGCTGGTTCGACGTGCGCGCCGGCTCCGCCCTGGTGGGGGAAGACGATCCCGGCTATTCGTTCTTCGTGCTGGTGCGCGGCCAGATGCGCGTCACGCGCGGCGGGACGCTGCTCGGCATCCGCGGCTCCGGGGAATGCCTTGCCGAGACCGGCTTCCTGCGCCGCGCGGGCGCGCGCCGCTTCACCACCATGACCGCGGTGACTGACTGCACCGTGATCGAGTTCGACCCCGACGTCCTGTGGCTCGCCTCCGCCGAGACGACGCGGCATTTCCACCTGGCTTTCCTCGCTACCATGGCCGAGCGCCTCACCCACGCCGAGGGCGCGCTGGCCGAGATGCTGGGGGCGAAGAACGTCACGCTATTCTAAAACTGGAAAACCAGAGAAACACGCAATGAAGACTTCTAGCCTGCAGTTCAAGGTTCTCATCCTGGTGGCCAGCGCCATGGCCGTCTCGCTCGCCGTATCGGTTGCCTCGCTCACCCGCGTCTACGGCTCCATACAGGAGCTCGACCGCATCAGCCGCGAGGACTTCCAGTCGCAAGCGGCGCTTCTCCAGGCGCTCGCCGACTTCAAGAGCCAGGTCCAGGAGTGGAAGAACGTGTTGCTGCGCGGACACGATCCGGCGGCGCTCGACAAGTACTGGAGCGCGTTCCTGAAGCAGGAGAAGGAGACGATGACCACGGTGCGCGAGGCGCGCGCCAACCTTCGCGAGCCCGCGATCCTCGCGAAGCTCGAGCAGTTCGCGGCCGCGCACAAGGCGGTCGGCGAACGCTACCGCGCCGGGCTGGATGAATTCAAGAAGAGCAGCTTCGACGCGAAGGTGGGCGACAAGTCGGTGCAGGGCATCGATCGCGCCCCCGCGCAGATTCTCGAGGAAGCGCAGCGCCTCGCGGTGGAGGCCGGCGGCAAGGCGACCGCCCAGGCGGTCGATTCCGCCGAGACCGGTTATCGCGTGGCGATTGTCGGTACTGTGGTCGTGATGCTCGGCGCGCTCGTCATCCTCTGGGTCTTCATGAGGAAGACCGTGATCTCTCCGATCCGCGAAGCCTCGCTCTTCGCCGAGAAGATCGAGCGCGGCGACCTCACCGCCGAGATCGAGAGCCGCTCGAAGGACGAAATCGGCCAGCTGATCGGCTCGCTCGCTCGCATGAAGCATTCGCTGGGCGCGGTGGTGCGCCAGGTCCGCACCAGCGCCGAGGCAGTGGTCACCGCGTCCAGCCAGGTGGCCGCGGGCACCACCGACCTCTCGCAGCGCACCGAGGAGCAGGCCTCCAGCCTCGAGGAGACCGCGGCCAGCATGGAGGAGCTTTCCAGCACGGTGAAGCAGAACGCCGACAACGCCCGTCAGGCCGACGAGCTCGCCCGCACCGCGTCGAAGCGCGCCGAGCAGGGCGGCGCCGAGGTGGTCAACGTGGTCACCACGATGGGCGACATCAGCCAGAGCGCCGAGCGCATCTCCGACATCATCTCGGTGATCGATTCGATCGCTTTCCAGACCAACATCCTCGCGTTGAATGCCGCCGTGGAAGCGGCGCGCGCCGGGGAACAGGGCCGCGGCTTCGCGGTGGTCGCCGCTGAGGTGAGGAGTCTCGCCCAACGCACCGCGCAGGCGGCCAAGGAGATCAAGGACCTCATCGGGCACTCGGTGCAGCAGGTGGGCGCCGGCACGCAGCTGGTGGAGCAGGCCGGCGACACGATCCAGGCGCTGGTCATCGACGTGAAGCGCGTGAGCGGGCTGATGGGCTCGATTGCCGAGGCCTCCGCGGAGCAAAGCCGCGGCGTGCAGCAGGTGAACAAGACCGTGACCGAGATGGACAAGGTCGTGCAGCAGAACGCGAGCGCGGTGCAGCAGTCGGCCGCCGCGGCCGAGGGCATGCGCCAGCAGGCCGAGGCGCTGGGGCGCGCCGTGAGCGCCGTCCGCCTCAGCGTCGAGGAGCGTCCCGCGGAGCCGATGGCCGCCCCGCGCCGCGCGGCGCGCGCCGCGGACAGCCAC
>JBBRQA010000179.1:0-8471 GCA_038227085.1 Burkholderiales bacterium
ATGAGGAATGACATCAGCACGCAGGCAAGCGCGATGCCGAGCGTGCCGCGCGCGATCGATTGCGAGAACTGCGAGATCGGCAGCGCCAGGTTGAAGGCGAACACCACCAGCACGATGCCTACCAGCATCATGGTCGGGATATTGATGAGGGTCTCGATGTCCCACTTCACGTTGAGGCGCCGCACCAGGCGGTGCAGGATGAAGGGCAGCACCGCGACCTTGAGCGCGAAGGTGATCGCCGCCGACCAGTAGAGATGCGTCTGGCCGGTGGCGAAGGCGACGGTGGCCGTTGACCCCACCAGCGCGAGCCCTTGCAGCGCGAACAGGTTGATGAGGGTCACGATGCGCCGCTGCGCGAGCATCGCGAAGGCGAGGAGCAGCAGCAGGCTCGCGAAGAGGTTGACGATCTGGGTGGTGATCGGGGTCATCATGCGCCGAGGAGAAGGTGCACGAGAAGTGCGAGCACGCCGAGCAGGAACGCGGTGGCGAGGAATTCCGGCACGCGGAAGATGCGCATCTTGGCGAGGATGGTCTCGATCAGCGCGAGGAAAAAGCCGCCCGCCGCGAGCTTGCCCAGCAGCGCGGGCAGCGCCCAGGCGAGCGCAGCGCGGTCGTTCGCCTGCGCCACGCCCCACGGGAAGAAGAGCGCCAGGCCCGCGCACGAGTAGGCGAAGAGCTTCAGCGCCGCGGCCCATTCCATGAGCGCGAGGTGGCGCGCCGAGTACTCGAGCACCAGCGCCTCGTGGATCATGGTGAGCTCGAGGTGGGTGGCGGGGTTGTCCACCGGGATTCGCGCATTCTCGGCGAGCGACACCATGGTGAACGCGACGCCGGCGAATGCGAGGCTCGGCAGGATGGTGAGCTCGCGCTGGCCCAGGCTCGCCACCGTGGTCGCGAGCGACGTCGAGTTGGAGATGAGCGACGCGGTGAAGAGCACCATCAGGAACGCGGGCTCGGCGAGGAATCCCACCAGCATCTCGCGGCGCGCGCCCATCGAGCCGAAGGCGGTGCCGATGTCCATCGCCGCGAGTGAGATGAACAGGCGCGCGAGCGCGAAGAGCCCGACCAGCGCGATCGCGTCGGCCGCGGGTGCGAGCGGCAGGTTGGTCGAGATGGTGGGAATGATCATCGCGGCGAGCAGCATGCAGCCGAACACCACGTAGGGCGCGATGCGGAAGATCGCCCTCGCGTCGTAGGCGACCACCGAGTCCTTCCAGAAGAGCTTGTGCAGCATGCGGAACTGCTGCAGCAGCGGCGGGGCGCGCCGGCCCTGCATCCACGCGCGGCACTTGTTCACCCATCCCACCAGCAGCGGCGCCACGACGAGCGCGACCGCCATGGCGGCGAGCTGGGCGAGGATGCCTTCAAAGCTCATGCCTGGGTGAGGAAGAGCAGCGTCACGAGAGTGAGGAAGCTGTAGAGAAGGTAGATCGCGATGCGTCCGCGCTGCAGCCGGCCCACCACTCGCGCGATGGCGCCGATCCCGGCCGCGATCGGCAGGTACATCCACGCCCATATCGGGTCCTCGACCTCGACGCGGTAGCGGGGCGCCGCGTCGAAGGGCGACGGAAGCTCTCGGCGCATGCGGTAGAAGGGCTCGAAGATCTGGCGGATCGGCTGGCCGAAGCCCTCGGCGGTGTCCTGCATGCGCGCGGTCTGCAGCGGAAAGCCGCAATCCCAGGGCGCCGAGCGCCGCAGGCGCCCGTGATAGAAGCGGCGCACCAGCACGAAGGTCGCGAGCACGATCGCGAGGATCGCTGCGGTCACCAGCAGCGGGCTGTAGGAGGCGCGCTCCGCCGACACGGGCGCCAGCAGCAGCCAGTCGCCCAGGCGCCCGCTTTGCGCGAGCCCGCGCCCGAAGAGCGCGAACGGGATCGGATCGATCACCTCGATCACCGCGACCGGAAAGAGCCCGAGCAGCACGCAGCCCGCGGCGAGCCATGCGAGCCCGAGGCGCTCGAGGCCGTCGGCGTCCCTGGCCTCGGCGAGGCGCTCCTCGCGCGGCCTACCGAGGAAGACCACGCCGAAGAACTTGACCATCACGTAGGCGCCGAGCGCGGCGACCAGCACGACGCCGGCGGCGAAGACCGGAACCAGCATCTTGAGATACGGGTTCGGCAGCCCGCCGGTGAAGAGGAAGCTCTGCAGCAGGAGCCACTCGGAGACGAAGCCGTTGGACGGCGGGAGGCCCGCGCACGCGATCACGCCGATGAGCGAGGTCCACGCCACCCACGGCATGAAGCGCATGAGGCCGCCCAGCTTGCCGAGGCTCCTTTCGTGGGTCGCGTGCAGCACCGAGCCCGTGGCGAGGAAGAGCAGGCTCTTGAACACCGAGTGGTTCAGGCAGTGGTAGAGCATCGCGGTGAGCGCAAGGGCCGCCAGCGAGCGCATCTGGTAGGCGTGGAAGATGATGGCGAGCCCTAACGCCACCACGACGAGCCCGATGTTCTCGATCGACGAGTAGGCGAGCAGGCGCTTCATGTCGGTCTGGACCGCGGCGAATATGACCCCGAAGAGCGCCGTGGCGAGGCCCGCCAGGAGCGCGATCACTCCCCACCACCAGAGCGGCGTGTCGATAAGGTCGAAGGCGACGCGCGTCATTCCGTAGATGGCGGTCTTCAGCATCACGCCGCTCATCAGCGCCGACACTGGGGAGGGCGCGGCCGGATGCGCCTCGGGAAGCCACACGTGCAGCGGCAGTACCCCGGCCTTCGCGCCGAAGCCGAACAGGGCGAGCAGGAATGCACACGACGCCCAGAAAGGCGACAGGTGCTGCTCGCGCATGTTGGCGAAGGTGTAATCCCCGGTATTGGCCTGCAGCACGCCGAAGCACAGCAGTATCGCTATGGCGCCGATGTGCGCGACCAGGAGGTAGAGGTAGCCCGCGCGCTGTATCTCGGCGATGCGGTGGTTGGTCGTGACCAGGAAGAACGAGGCGAGCGCCATCACCTCCCAGCTCACCATGAAGGCGTAGGCGTCATCGGCGAGGAGAACCATCGCCATGGCGGCGAGGAAGAGCTGGTATTGCAGGCAGATCAGCCCGGGCGGCGTGCCCTCGCCAACGCGGAAGTAGCCGCTCGCGAAGATCGAGATCCCGGCGCTCGCGATGCCGAGCAGCATGAGGAAGAAAGCGGAAAGGGCGTCCAGGCGCAGGTGGAAGGGCAGGCCCGGGAGCCCGATCGCGAGGACTGCGGTCTCGGGGGTGGAGGGCAGCGCCGCGAGGGCGAGCCCGGCCAGCGCCACGCTGATGGCCGCGGACAGCGGAAAGAGGATGCGCGCGACGACTTGAAAATTGCGTAGCGCCGCGACACCGGCCAGGCCGATCGCGAGCCATGCCGCGATGACGGCGAGGATGCCGTCGATCGCGAGCAGGCCGGCGATGCTCACACGGTTTCTACAGTCGAATTGAGGTAGTAACCCGCGCCGCGCTCGGTGCGGATGAGGGTGGGTTGGTTGGGGCTTTCCTCGATCTTGCGGCGCAGCCGCAGGATCTGCACGTCGATGGAGCGATCGTAGATGTCGTCGTGCAGGCGGCTCGACTCGAGGAGCTGGTCGCGGGTGAGGATGCGCCCCGGGGCGCGCAGGAATGCCACCAATAGCGCGTACTCGCTATTGGTCAGCTCGACGTTGCGATCGTCGGGCCCCTTCAGCTTGCGCGTGCCGGTGTTCAATTCCCATCCGGAGAATTTGAAGGCGCGCACGCTCTCGCCGCGGCGCGTGGCGCGCTTGCCTTCCGTACGCCGCAGGACCGCCTTGATGCGCGCGAGGAGCTCGCGCTGGCTGAAGGGCTTGGTGACGTAGTCGTCGGCCCCCAGCTCGAGGCCCATGATGCGGTCGGCCTCCTCCTTGCGCCCGGTGAGGATGATGATCGGCAGGTCGAGCGACTCGCGCAGGCGCCGCGCGATCGCCAGGCCGTCCTCGTCGGGCAGCTTCAGGTCGAGGATCACCAGGTCGACGATCTCGACGCTGAGGACCTTGTCCATGTCGGCACCGGTCTCCGCGAGGGAGACCTGGAAATCGTGCTCCACGAGGTACTCGCGGACCAGCTCGCGTATTGCAGCGTCGTCATCGACGACCAGGATATGGGCTTCCACGGGGTGGGCGGGCCTTCTGGCTGGGGCGGGGGGGATGGGGGTAGGAAAAGTCGGCTGGAGGTCATTTTAACGCCGGAGCCCGTAGAATCCTAAGGGGGAGTGAGATTGAACGCCGAAACGCCACCAATACCGGGAGTTGGGAATGCCGCGACCTCGCGGCAGGCGCTCGCGTTCGTCACCTTCGGCGTGGTCTATTACCTGCTTGCGGCATATGCGGTGAGCCTGCCGATGCAGAGCCGCCTGCCTCTGCTCATCTGGCCCGCCCATGGCCTCGCCTTGGGCATGCTCCTCATCTCTCCGGTGCGCCGCTGGCCCGCCTACCTGGGTCTGGTCCTCGCCGCGACGCTGGCGGTGGGCATGGACCTGAACGCCCCATGGGGCCGCATCGCCGCCACGATGGCGGTGAACGTGGCCCAGCCCCTCTTCGTCGCCGCGGGTCTCGCGCGACTGGCCGGGCCGCGGGTGCAGATCGACACGATCAAGGGGGTCTCGTCGTTCCTGGTGGGCATGGCGCCGCTGGTGGGCGCCATGGCGATCCTCGATGCAGGCTTCAGCTACCTGCACACGAGCGCGCCCTTCCGCGAGCAGTGGTCGGTCACTTTCGTCTCCACCATGCTCGGCATGCTGATCACCGCACCGCTCATCCTCGCGTGGAGCCGGCACGGCTTCGAGGAAGCGCTCGAGGTGACGCGCCCGCGCCTGCCGGAGCTGCTGGTGCTCTACGCCGGCCTCATCATCACGGCCAACTACGTATTCGGCGCGCGCCCCATGGTGCCCGGATTCATCCCGCCGCTCATCTATCTCTGCGCGCCGTTCCTCATCTGGGCGGCGCTGCGCTTCGGGCTGCGCGCGGCCACCCTCGGGCTTGCCATCTTCGGGCTCATTGCCTACTGGCGCACCGCGCACGGCTTCGGCCCCTTTTCGATCGACGGCATCGCCGACGTGCGCTCGATGCTGCACCTGCAGGGCTACCTCGCGACGATCGTGGTGACGACGCTCTTCTCCGCGGCGCTGCTGGTGGAGCGCCAGGACGCGGTGCGCGAGACCGAGGAGTGGAGGAACCGCCACGAGGCCGTGATCCGCGCGAGCGGCAACCTGCTCTACGAATACAACCCGGACGACGGTAGTGTCGTATGGGATGGCGACACGCGCTCCGTGCTAGGCGTGACCCCCGACCGCATCGCCGCGATCCGCGACTGGATGGGACGTGTGCATCCGGACGACCGCATACGGTTGAAGGGGCTGAGGCATGGGCTGATGAGCGGCGAGCTCTCCAACGCCGCGCTCGAATACCGCTTCCGGCGCGAAGATGGCGAGTACACCACCGTCGGGGTGAACGCCTACCGCGTGGGCGAGGCGGACGACGAACGCCCGGGTGCCCGCCGCATCATCGGCTTCGTGAAGGACGTCTCGGACAAGGTGAAGGCCGAGGAGGAGCGCGTGCGCCTCGAGGCGCAGCTCAAGCAAGCGGAAAAGATGCAGGCTGTGGGTCATCTCGCGGGCGGCATCGCGCACGACTTCAACAACATCCTCGGCGCGATTCTCGGCTACGGCGAGCTCGCGCAGCGCAGGGCCGCGGACAGCGACATGAAGCGCTATCTCGACACCATCATGGGCGCCGGCAACCGCGCCAAGGCGCTGGTCACGCAGATCCTGTCGTACAGCCGCGCCGAGGGCGCCGAGAAGTTCCCGGTGATCGTGGCGCCGATCGCGCAGGAAGTGATCGACCTGGTGCGCGGCTCCACGCCGCTCGCGATCGACGTGAACTTCATCGACGAGTGCGCCGAGGCCACCGTGCTGGGCGACCCCACGCGCATGCACCAGCTGCTCATGAACCTCTGCACCAACGCCATCCACTCGATGGGGCAGGGCGGCACGCTCGAGCTGCGCGTCGCCTGCGAGGTGTTCGACGCGCCGCGCAAGGTGAGGAGCGGCGAGATCGCTCCGGGCGAATACGTGCGCATCTCGGTGAAGGACACCGGCCACGGCATCGCGCCGGAAGTGATCGATCGCATCTTCGAGCCGTTCTTCACCACCAAGCCCGCGGGGCGCGGAACCGGGCTGGGCCTCGCGCTCGTGCACTCGGTGGTCACGGAGCACAAGGGCTTCATCGAGGTCGCGAGCGAGCTGGGGCGCGGCACCACGTTCAGCGTGTGGATACCGCAGATCCACGCCGAGGAAGGCGCCACCGACGAGCTGGCGGCTATGCCGATGGGTGCAGGCCAGGTGATTCTCGCCGTCGACGACGAGCTCGACGTCCTGCACGCGCTGGAGGAGATGCTCGCGCAGCTGGGCTACGAGCCGGTGGGCTTCGGCAACAGCCGCGAAGCGCTCGAGGCGATGCGCGCCAACCCGCGGCGCTTCGACGCGGTGGTGAGCGACGAGGTGATGCCGGAGCTGATCGGCACGCAGCTCGCCAACGAGCTGCGCAAGTTGAATCCCACCCTGCCCATCGTCATCGCGAGCGGCTACGGCGGTGCGGGCTTCGAGGCGCGCGCTCTCTCGGCCGGCGTGAACCGAGTGCTGCGCAAGCCCTACCGCATGAGCGAGATCGCCGAGGCCCTGGCGACCTTCTTCGCCAAGTCCTGATTACAAACGCAACCATTCCCGACAGTGCCGTAACCCCACGGTAACCCGCCGCCGCCAAAGTGGCACGAAGCCGGCAGACGCCCGGTCTCGACGATGTGGGATGGTATTCATGAGGGATGGAATGCACGCCGCCGCTGAAGAGCTGGTGCGCGCAAGTGGCCGTGCCAGCCTGCAGTGGGAAGGCGCCAGCCTCACGACCCATTTCCAGCCGATCTACTGCGTGCGCCGCGCGACCAGCATCGGATTCGAGGCGCTGGTGCGCGCGCGCGACCAGCAGGGCGCGATGATCCCGGCGGAAGAGCTGTTCGCGCGCACTCCCGATTCCAGCCGCTCGCTCCTCGACTGGGCGTGCCGCGCGATGCACCTGCGCAACTACGCCACGGTCGATCCGGGCGATCGCACGCTCTTCGTCAACATCCATCCGGAAGCCGCGGTACGCGACGCGCGCCGCACGCGCGAATTCGCGGAGCTGGTGCGCTACTACGGCCTCACCCCGAAACGCGTCTGCATCGAGATCCTCGAGGCGCCGTGCTCGAGCGAGAAGCTGCTGCGCGAAGCGGTCGAAAGCTATCGAGACCTGGGCGCCACCATTGCCATGGACGACTTCGGCGTCGGCTGCTCGAACTTCGACCGCGTGGTGAGCCTGCGCCCCGACGTGGTGAAGATCGACCGCTCGATCCTCGCCGGCGCCGCCGGCAAGGACAAGGCGCGGCGCATGCTGCCCGTCATGATCGAGCTGCTGCACGAGTTTCACGCGAAGGTCGCGGTCGAGGGCATCGAGACGCAGGCCGCGGCGCTCCTCGCCATCGAGGCCAAGGCCGACTACCTCCAGGGATTCTTCTTCGCGTCCCCGCATGCGCACCTCACCGAGGAAGTGGGCGGCACCGCCCTCCTCGACCATCTCCTGCACTCCCACGGCCCGCGCCTGGCCGCGTAGAACCATTGGCCCCCAGCGGGCTCCAATGGGGGTTGCGCCATGCGTTCGCGTGGCCGTTTCCGCGACCCAGCCCAGGAGAACCAACAATGAATGCCCCGATCCCCAAGCCCGCCGACAAGCCCAAGCTCACCGATGTGAAGACGCTGCGCGAATCCGCGCGTCGCCACGTCGAGGATGGCGCGGTGACCGAGCAGTACAAGGGCGACCGGGAGAAGGTGCTGAAGCTCCTCAACGAGGCCCTCGCGACCGAGCTGATCTGCGTGTTGCGCTATCGCCACGACTATTTCACCGCGCGCGGCATGAAGGCGAAGGCGGCGGCGACCGAATTCCTCGAGCACGCCAACGAGGAGCTTGGGCACGCCGACCAGCTTGCGGAGCGCATCGTGCAACTAGGTGGCGAGCCGGACTTCAATCCGCAGACGCTCACCGAGCGTAGCCATGCCGAGTACCGCCTCGGCAGGACCATCGAGGAGATGATCAAGGAAAACCTCGTCGCCGAGAGGATCGCGATCGACAGCTACCGCGAGATGGCGGCCTATGTCGGCGACGACGATCCGACCACCAAGAACCTGCTGGAGGAGATCCTCGCGGTGGAGGAAGAGCACGCGGACGACCTCGCCGATCTCCTCGACCACAAGGCCGGCACCAAGTCGTAGGCGAAAAAAAACCTGCGGACCTGGAAACTGCAGTCCGCAGGCTTCTCAGCAAACTGCACTAGCGGCTGGCGGCCCTGCGGCGTTCACCCGACGGCGCGCTCACGTGTGCGACGGGGAAAGTGGCTTCGGCCATGCGCCGCGACTCCGCGAGCGAGGCTTCGAGCCGGCCCAGCAGGCGCTCGCGCCTTCCGGCGA
>JBBRQA010000180.1:0-8356 GCA_038227085.1 Burkholderiales bacterium
CCATTTTTGGGCCCATTCCCGCGCGGACGATCGGAGAAAAGTTTATTTGCATCAAGCGCTTATTGTTTCAACCTCACCCGGATTTTCACATTATCTCTTAAGTGGGACATTTTTCAACCACTTTTTCCTAACGGAACCGGGGTTTACGCCGTTGCGCCTACAGCGATACGCGCCTTGAGGAGGATGCCGAGCATGCGCCGCAAGGGCTCGGCCGCGCCCCACAGAAGCTGGTCGCCCACGGTGAAAGCCGAAAGATACTCGCCTCCCATGCGCAGCTTGCGGACCCGTCCGATCGGCACGTCGAGCGTGCCGGTGACCGCCACCGGGGTCAGCTGCTTCAGCGTTTCGTCGCGGCGATTGGGCACGACGCGCACCCAGGCGTTGCCCTTGGCGAGAATCGACTCGATCTCGGGGAGCGGCAGGTCGCGCTTCAACTTGATGGTGAGGGCCTGGCTGTGGCAACGCATCGCGCCCACGCGCACGCACAGGCCGTCCACCGCGACCGGCCGCGACTCGCGCCCGAGGATCTTGTTGGTCTCCGCGTGGCCCTTCCACTCCTCGCGGCTCTGGCCGTTGCCGAGGTCCGTGTCGATCCACGGCAGCAGGCTTCCCGCGAGCGGCACGCCGAAGTGCTCCGTCGGAAAGCTCTCGTCGCGCAGGATGCCGGCCACTTCGCGATCGATGTCGAGGATCGCGGAGGCGGGATCCGAGAGGAGGCTCTTCGCGGCGAAGTGCACTTCTCCCATCTGCTGCAAGAGCTCGCGCATGTTCTGCGCGCCCGCGCCGGAGGCCGCCTGATACGTCATCGCGCTCACCCATTCGACGAGGTCGGCCTTCAGCAGGCCGTCGATAGCCATCAGCATGAGGCTCACGGTGCAGTTGCCGCCGATGAAGTTCTTCACGCCGGATGCGAGCGCCGCGTCGATCACCGGGCGGTTCACCGGGTCGAGGACGATCACCGCGTCTTTTTCCATGCGCAGCGCCGAGGCCGCGTCGATCCAGTCGCCGCTCCATCCCGCGGCGCGCAGCTTCGGATACACGCTCTTGGTGTAGTCGCCGCCCTGGCAGCTCACCAGCACGTCGAGCTTGGCGAGCTCCCTCACGTCGTTCGCGTCCTTCAGCGGCGCGACCGGCTTGCCGATGGCGGGACCCGCGCCGCCCACGTTGGACGTGGTGAAGAAGACCGGATCGATCGCGTCGAAGTCGCGCTCCTCGCGCATGCGCTCCATCAAGACGGAGCCCACCATGCCGCGCCAGCCGATGAATCCTACGGTTCTCATGATTTCTCCTCCTTGGATCGGCCCCCGCCTTCGCGGGGGTGACAACTCGGTACCGGGGGACAACTCGGGGTCTAGAGCGCCTTGACCACCGCCGAACCCATCTCGACAGTGGTCACCGGTTTCGACTTGGGAGTTGCGATGTCCGCGGTGCGAAGCCCCGCCGCGAGCGCGGCGCGCACGGCTTTCTCGATGCGCGCGGCGATCTCGGCACGGCCGAACGTGTAGCGGAACATCATCGCCATCGACAGGATCATCGCGAGCGGATTGGCGAGGCCCTTGCCGGCGATGTCGGGCGCCGAGCCGTGGATCGGCTCGTAGAGACCCTTGCCGTTGGCGTCGAGCGAGGCCGAGGGCAGCATGCCGATCGAGCCGGTGAGCATCGAAGCCTCGTCGGAAAGGATGTCGCCGAACAGGTTGCCGGTCACGATCACGTCGAACTGCCTCGGGTTGCGCACCAATTGCATGGCGCAATTATCGACGAGCATGTGCGAAAGCGCCACCTCCGGGTACTCCGGGGCGATCTCCTCGGCGAGGTCGCGCCACAGCTGCGAGGTCTCGAGCACGTTCATCTTGTCCACCGAGCAGAGCCGCTTGCCGCGTTGGCGCGCGGTCCTGAAGCCCGCGTGAAGGATGCGGCGGATCTCCGCCTCCGTATAGCGCATGGTGTTGATGCCGACGCGCTCGCCCATCGGTCCCGTCACGCTGCGCGGCTCGCCGAAGTAGATGTCGCCGGTCAGCTCGCGCACGATCATGATGTCGAGGCCGCTCACGACTTCGGGCTTCAACGTCGAGGCGTCGGCGAGCTCGGGAAACACGGTTGCGGGGCGCAGGTTGGCGAAGAAGTCGCACTCCCTGCGCAAGCCGAGGATCGCCTTCTCGGGGCGCTTGTCGCGCGGGAGCTTGTCGTACTGCGGGCCGCCCACGGCGCCGAAAAGCACCGCGTCCGACGACTTCACCAGGTCGAGCGTGGCTCGCGGGAGCGGGTCGCCGTGCGTATCGTAGGCGGCGCCTCCGACGAGCGCCTCTTCCGTCTCGATCTTCAGGCCCTCGCCGCGCAGGACCTCGAGGACCTTCTTCGCTTCCACGAGGATTTCCGGGCCGATGCCGTCGCCGGCCAGCAGTGCGATCTTCAATGGAAGATCCAGGGCTCGGTTTTCTTCCGCTTCTCCTCGTAGGCCTTGATCTCGTCCGCGTGGCGAAGCGTGAGGCCGATCTCGTCCCAGCCGTTGAGGAGATTGGTCTTGCGCGTTTCGTCGATGTCGAAGTGGAAGGATTGGGCCCCGGCCTTCGCCGGGGTGACCGTCTGCGCGGAGAGGTCGACGGTGAGCTGATAGCCCTTCGTCGCCGCTTGTTGCCGGAATAGTTCCGCGACTTCTTCTTCCTTCAGCGCGATCGGCAGGAAGCCGTTCTTGAAGGAGTTGTTGAAGAAGATATCGGCGAAGGACGGCGCGATCACCGCCTTGAAGCCGCCCTGCTGCAGGGCCCATGGCGCGTGCTCGCGCGAGGAGCCGCAGCCGAAGTTCTTCCGTGCGAGGAGGATCGAGGCGCCCTGGTATTCGGGCCTGTTCAGCACGAAGTCCGGGTTGAGCTTGCGCTTGGAGTTGTCCATGCCGGGCTCGCCCACGTCGAGGTAGCGCCAGGCGTCGAAGAGATTCGGGCCGAAGCCGGTCTTCTTGATCGACTTGAGGAACTGCTTCGGGATGATCGCGTCGGTGTCGACGTTCTCGCGGTCGAGCGGCGCGACGAGCCCCGTGTGCGTCGTGAACTTTTCCATAACGCGATTATAAAGGGGATGGCGTGTAGGCCGGCGCAGGGACTTTGCGTTCATAGGGGTATGGCACCTCGAAACCCCCATTTGCATTCGACTGATCCTCAGGATCAATTGGTGGATCCCCTGGATCAGTCGAATGCAAATGGCGAATTCGACGTCCGGGCAATGCGCGAGCGGATGAAACTCACGCAGCGTGAATTCGCCGGCTGGTTCGGCGTCCCGGTCGGGACGCTGCGCCATTGGGAGCGCGGCAATCGAAAGCCCGCGGGAACGGCGCTGGTGCTACTCCATGTGATCCGCGAGAGTCCGCGGGTGGTCCAGCAGGCGGTGCGCAGGGCCCGCATTCGCAATCCCGGCAGCCTTGCGACGATCGAAACCCACAAGTCGTATCGCGCCGCGCCGGGCGATGGCGAAAGGAGACCGCCGCTGCGACCGCGCGGCAAGCGCCGCTAGACGCTCCGGATGTCGACGAAGTGCCCCGCGATCGCCGCGGCTGCCGCCATCTCCGGGCTCACGAGATGCGTGCGGCCGCCCGCGCCCTGGCGGCCTTCGAAGTTGCGGTTGGAGGTGGAAGCGCAGCGCTCCCCGGCGGCAAGCTTGTCGTCGTTCATGCCCAGGCACATCGAGCAGCCGGCGTCGCGCCACTCGAAGCCCGAGTCGATGAACACGCGGTCGAGGCCTTCCTTCTCCGCCTGCGCTTTCACGAGGCCCGAGCCCGGCACCACGAGCGCGAGCTTCACGTTCTTCGCGATGTGCTTGCCGCGCACGACCTTCGCCGCGGCGCGTAGGTCCTCGATGCGCGAGTTGGTGCACGAGCCGATGAAGATCTTGTCGACCGCGATGTCGGTGATCGGTGTATTCGCAGTGAGGCCCATGTAGGCGAGCGCGCGCTCGATGGCGCCGCGCTTCACGGGATCCTTCTCGGCCGCGGGATCGGGTACGCGGTCCTCGATGGAGCCGACCATCTCGGGCGAGGTGCCCCAGGTCACCTGTGGCTTCAGCTTCGTTGCGTCGAGCTCGACCACCTTGTCGAAATTCGCACCCGGATCGGACACCAACGTCTTCCAATACGCGGCGGCTTTTTCGAACATCTCGCCCCGCGGTGCGAACGGCCGGCCGCGCAGGTACTCGATGGTGGTGTCGTCCACCGCGACCATGCCGGCGCGCGCGCCCGCCTCGATCGCCATGTTGCATACCGTCATGCGGCCTTCCATGGAGAGCGAGCGCAACGTCGAGCCGCCGAACTCGATGGCGTAGCCGGTGCCGCCCGCCGTGCCGATCCTGCCGATGATGGCGAGCACGAGATCCTTGGCGGTGACGCCGGCGGGGAGCGCGCCCTCGCAGCGCACCAGCATCGTCTTCGCCTTCTTCTGCGTGAGGCACTGCGTGGCGAGCACGTGCTCGACCTCGCTCGTGCCGATGCCGAACGCGAGCGCCGCGACGGCGCCATGGGTGCTGGTGTGGCTGTCGCCGCAGACGACCGTCATCCCGGGGAGCGTCGCGCCCTGCTCCGGCCCGATCACATGCACGATGCCCTGGCGATGATCCTTCATGCCGAAATAGGTGTTCACGTGGAACTTGGCCACGTTCTGGTCGAGCGTCTCCACCTGCAGGCGCGAGATGGGATCGGCGATTCCCTCGTTGCGGTGCGCGGTGGGAACGTTGTGGTCGGCGGTGGCCACGATCGAATCGATGCGCCACACGGGGCGGTGCGCGACTTCCAGCCCTTCGAACGCCTGCGGGCTCGTCACCTCATGGACCAGATGGCGGTCGATGTAGATGAGGGCCGTGCCGTCGGGGTCCTGGCGGACGAGGTGGGAAGACCAGAGCTTTTCGTAGAGGGTGCGGGACATGCCGAAATTATAGGTCAATCCCGAACTTACTTCGTCCGCCGGTACTCCGCGATCGCGCGCTGCAGGTCGGCCAGCTCATCGCACGGCAGCAGGCAAATCTCCTTCAGCGCAGCCAGGTGCTTCTCGGCGCCGGCCAAGTCACCGACGAGAAGGTAAGTCTCGCCCAGGTACTCGTGCGCCCCGCGATGCCGCGGATCGAGCTCGATCGCCCGCCTGTAGTGCTTGAACGCGAGGTCGTAGTTCTTCAGGTTGCGATTGGCGTACCCCAGCCAGTTCTGCAGGTCGGGATTGTCGGGGTCGCGCACTTCGGCGTTGCGCAGCCGCGCGATCGCCTCGCCCCAGTTCTTGTCGCCAATCGCCTTCTTGCCGGCGGCGTAGTCGGGATCGCGCTCCGCCGCCTCGGGCCTCGTCTCGTATCCGTCGGCGAAGGCGCCGGGGGCCAGCAACCCCAGCGACATCGCAAAGGTGACGGCCGCCCGCAACCTCATCGAGACGCGAGCGCCATCTTCGCGCGCAGGAGCTCGGGACGCTTGCCGTCGGATTTCTTGGTGAGCTGCACGAGCTTGCCGTAGTACATCGCGGCCTTGGCCTTGTCGCCGGACTCCGCGGCCGCGAGCGACGCGTTGTAGTAGCCGCGGAAGCGGTTCGGCTCGCGCACCTGCGACGCCTCGAACTCCTTCAAGGCGAGCGCGGGCTGCTTCTGCTCGAGCAGCATCTCGCCCAGCAGCTCGCGCGCGGGGACGATGCGGCCGGGCGTGACGATGTGCTTCTCGTTCTTGTCCTCGAGGTCGGCGGCGGCGCGCATGAGCTTCAGGCCCTCCTCCGCCTTGCCGCCCTTGTGCGCGATCCATCCCGCGACGGCGAGGCGCTGGATCTCGACTTCGGTCGCCCAGTAGCGGTTCTTCGCGTCTTCGAGCTTCTTGTGCACGGCGGCCAGGTTCGCGGCATCGGCTTCGGCGTCGGCGAGGTCTCCCATCCGCGCCGCACCCATCGCCCGCGAGAAATACGTGAGCGCCTCGGTGAACGGCATCTTCGAGGGCGTGACCTGCAGCTGGGACGCCGCCTTCCAGTCGCCGCGCTCCATGGCGTAACGCGCCGGCATGGCCGCGACGGCGTACGGGCCCGCGGGGCTGGGGCTGGCGGGTCCGGTCGCGGTGGCCGCGAGCTCCATCGTGCGGCGCGCTTCGTCATCGCGCCCGAGTTGCAGCAGCGCGTAGACCTCGTAGTCGCTCGCGTGCTGCGCCTCGGGATAGTCGCCTCCCGCCTTCGACGCATCGAAGGAGCGCTTGTTGGTCGCGATCGATTCCTCCCACGCCCCCACGCGCGTGAAGATGTGCGACGGCATGTGCAGAGCGTGCGGGGCCGATGGCGCGATGTCCGCGTAGCGGCGCGCGGCCACGAGCCCTTTTTCCGCGAGGGGCGGCGCGTCGTAGCTGTGGATGAGGTAGTGCGCGACGCCCGGATGGTCGGGATACTTCTTGAATTCCGGCTCGAGGATGGCGACCGCCCTGCCGTACGCGGCGAAAGTCTGGTCGGCCTGTGATTGCGTGCCGGCGATGTAGAGCGCGTTGAAGATCTGCGCCTCGTCGTCGTCCGGATATTTCGCGGCCAGCGCTTCGTACGCCTTCGAGCGCGTGAGCTGGCGGTCCTTCTCCGGGCGGCCCTGCCAGTTGTCGTAGTAGGCGCCCACGGCTTCGATGTAGTCGCGCTCGCGCTCGGTCTTCGCCCCGATCGCGCGGCCTTTCTCGAGCGCGGCCTGCGCCTTCTTCGCGCCGTCGGCGCTCGCGCCCACGCCGGCGAGCGGATTGCTCATGATGATCGAGGCCGTGCCCCACGTCGCGATCGCGCATGAGGGATCCTTCACCAGGATCTCGTCGAACGCCTTCTCGGCCGGGATGTACGCGAACGAATGCAGCATCGCGACGGCGCGCTCGAAGTCCGCCTGGACCTTCGCGTCGCAGGAGGTGGGGAACTTGACGGTGCCGAGCTTGCCCAGCTTGCCGGAGCCGGAGTCGTCGTCGTGGCCGAAGGCGGGGGCGAGGAACAGGGACGTGCACAGGATTGGCAGGAGGCGCATTTTCATGGTCTTGCTCCGTTGGCGACGCTCGGGGCGAGTACTTTGCGCTTTCCTGGGGAAGGGAGCAACGTGTGTTGTCTCCTCCTTCGTCATCCCGGCCGCTGCAATCGCAGCGATGGGCCGGGATCCAATCAAGCGATTTGCATTGGCCTGATCCCCTGGATCACCGCACCCTCGCTAGCGAACGTCGAAAGCGTCCACCACGACGTACGACCCATCCGTATTCACGACCTTGACCTGGAGCGCGTGCGGCCCGTTGGTCAACCCGTCGACTCTGAACACGGTCATCTGGTAGCCCTCGACCGGGTAGCTCTGGTTCAACTTCACCTGCTGCACGAAGACGCCGTCGATGGAGACGTCGGCGACACCGCCGGCGCTGCCCTTCTCGCAACCGATCCAGCTCACCGACGTCCCCGTGAACCTGAAGTTGGCGGTCGCGCCCGGCACGTTGGAGGTCGCCGTGGTGCCTTCGCTCCACACGCGGGCCTGATTGTCCATCGTCCAGAATGTGGCCGGTGGCGTCGCATAGGTGATCGCGCTCTCGTATTCCTCGTAGCGCCGCCCGGGAGTGATCACATCGACCGCATCGACCACGACCCGCGCCGCGCTCGCAGCCGCGTTCTTCCGCCCCGTCGAGGTGATCGTCAACGTGTGGTTCGCGTCGGCGAGCCCCAGGGCCCTGAATACGATCGGCTGGAATGTGGCGATGGGCGCGTACATGTCGATCTCGCTCACCGCGCCGCCGTCGATTTGCACCTGGGCAATGCCGGCATCGGGCCCGCGGTAGCCGATCCAGCTGAATCCCGTCCCGCGAAATGGCAGCGTGAGGGTTTCGCCGGCAGCCTGAGTTTCATGTGCGGTACCCGGCAGCTCGGGCAGGTTCGACACGCCGCTGCCGCTCCACGGAAAGTTGTTGCTCGACTTGGTCCAGCCGCCGCTGAATTTCATGTCGGGGTTCGTGTCCTGCCAATGCGACACGGTCGTGTCCGGCTGGATATCGAACGCATCCACCACCACCACGTTCGAGGACGCCTGGCCGTCCTTGCGACCCGTCACGGCGATCGTCAGCGTGTGCTGCCCGGGGCTGAGATCGTGGATCGTGACGATCCGCGTGTGGATCTCGTCGGTCGGATGGGCGAAGAGGTTCACTTCCCTCACCATCACTCCGTCCACGCTCACATTCGCGATGCCCATGCCGCGGCCGCGGGCGCCGATCCAGCGCACCGAGGTGCCGTTGAAGGTGATCGATACAGCGGCTCCAGCCGTGGTCGACTGCATCGCCGAGCCCCCGCTCCATCCCCAGCTCGGATCGGATCGCGTCCACGCGCCGCTGAACGAAACCCCACTGCCGGATTCCTCCACGCGCTTCGGGTCG
>JBBRQA010000181.1:0-8294 GCA_038227085.1 Burkholderiales bacterium
CGTCGCGACTCCCGGGCGCGCTCTCGACCACATCCGCCGCGGCAGCCTGCAGCTCGGCGGGGTCAAGGTCGTAGTGCTCGACGAGGCCGACGAGATGCTCGACATGGGGTTCGCCGAGGACATCGAGGCGGTGCTCGCCGAAGCTCCGAAGGAGCGCCAGACGGTCCTCTTCTCGGCCACCATGCCGCCGCGCATCGAGGCGATCGCGAGGAAGAGCCAGCGCGACCCGATCCGCATCCAGATCGCGAAGGCCGCCGCCAAGGCGGGGGAGATGCCGAAGGTGCGCCAGCAGGCCTACCTCGTGCCGCGCAACGCGAAGAAGGTCGCATTGGGACGCATCCTCGACCTCGAGTCGCCCGCGGCGGCGATCGTCTTTTGCCGCACCAGGATCGAGGTGGATGAGCTCACCGAGACCATGAACGCGCGCGGCTACCATTCGGAGGCGCTGCACGGCGGCATGACGCAGGAGCAGCGCGACAAGGTGATGAAGCGCCTGCGCGCGGGCGAGGCGGAGCTCCTCATCGCCACCGACGTCGCGGCGCGCGGGCTGGACATCGAGCACCTCACGCACGTCATCAACTACGACCTGCCGAACGCACCCGAGGCCTACGTGCATCGCATCGGCCGCGTCGGGCGCGCGGGGCGCGAGGGTGTCGCCATCACCCTGGTCGAGCCGCGCGAGCATCACCTGTTGCGAAACATCGAGCGCATCACCAAGCAGAAGATCGAGGTAGCCAAGGTGCCGACGGTCGCGGACCTGCGCACCCGCAGGCTCGAGCTCACCGGCGCGGCCCTGCGTGAAGCGATCCTCGGCGAGGACAAGGAGCATTTCCGCGTCGTGGTCGACGCGCTCTCCGACGAGTTCGATCTCGTCGACATCGCGATGGCGGCGGTACGCCTCTATCACCAGGCGACCGTGGGCGACGGCGAGGACGAAGAGCAGGAGATCCCCGAGGCGAGCCCGTTTCCGTCGGGCGACAAGGGGCGCGATCGCAAGCCGCCGGCGCGCGGCGCCAGCCGCTCGAGCCGCGGCGGCGACATGGCGAAGCTCTACATCGCCGCGGGCCGCCAGGCGGGGATTCGCCCGCAGGACCTCGTGGGCGCCATCGCCAACGAGGCCGGCGTGCCCGGCAGCTCGATCGGCGCGATCCAGATCACCGACCGCTTCTCGCTGGTGGAAGTCCCCGAGGAGACCGCCGAGCACGTGATCAAGATGTTGAAGCAGAGCAACCTGCGCGGCAAGAAAGTGATGATCCGCCGCGAGCGCGAAGCCTAGGGGTTGCACAATGGGTGTAAGGTCCCCACATCACTAGTGCAGCTTGCAGCTGCCGACCCACGGAGAATGCGCCATGAAGAAGATTTCGATCCTGCTGCTCACCGCCGCGCTCAGCCTCGGTATCGCGAGCCTCGATGCCGAGGCCGCGCGCCGTTTCGGTGGCGGCGGCAACCTTGGCAAGCAGCGCGCGACCCCCGCGATGAAGGAGGCTCCGAGCGCCGCGCCGGCGGTTCCCGCCAAGGCCGCGCCCGCCTCTCCGGCTGCAGCTCCCGGCGCGCCGGCGCCGCGCCCCAGCTTCATGAGCCGTTGGGGCGGAATGCTCGCGGGCCTGGGCATCGGCGCGTTGCTGGGCTCGATGTTCAGCGGCGGCGGATTGGGCGGCGGGATCGGCGCGATCCTGATGCTGCTCGCGTTCGGCGCCGTCGCCTTCATGGTGATCCGCATGCTCGCCGCGCGCGGCAAGCCCGCGGACAAGCCGATCGCGTTCGCGAGCGCCACTGCCTTCAGCGCGCCGCCCGAAAGCGAGGCGCCCCCGCGCGTAGCGATCGGCGCGAATCTCGCGCCCGCGACGCAGGCTCCTCCCGCGGCGACGAATATCCCGCCCGACTTCCAGGTCGAGCCGTTCCTGCGCCAGGCGAAGATGGCCTTTATCCGGCTGCAGGCCGCCAACGACGCGAAGGATCTCGACGACATCCGCGACTACACCACGCCCGAGATGTACGCCGAGATCGCGATGCAGATCGAAGAGCGCCTCGACGAGGTGCAGAAGACCGAAGTGGTCAACGTCTACCCCACGCTGGTCGAGGTCGCCAACGAGGATGGCTATGAAGTCGCGAGCGTGCGCTTCGCCGGCCTGATGCGCGAAGCCGCCGACGCCAATCCCGCACCCTTCGACGAGGTCTGGCACGTGCGCAAGAAGATCGGCGACAAGACCTCGCCCTGGCTCATCTCCGGCATCCAGCAGCTCCCCCAATAACTGAAAGCGGCGAAGAAAAGCGCGGGCATCCTCCTCTACCGGCGCCGCGCCGCCGGCCTCGAGGTGCTGCTCGCGCACCCCGGCGGCCCGTACTGGAAGAGCCGCGACCTCGGCGCGTGGACGCTCCCCAAGGGAGAGATCGACGAGGGCGAGAATCCCTACGACGCGGCGCGCCGCGAGTTCGTCGAGGAGACCGGCTTCGAGCTCGGCGATCCCGCCCTTGCGCTCGTGCCGTTGAAGCAGCCGAGCGGCAAGCTCATCCACGCGTGGGCCATCGAGGGTGATGGCGACCCCGCCGCCGCACGCAGCATCCTATTCCGCATGGAATGGCCGCCGAAGTCCGGCAACGAGGTCGAGTTCCCGGAGATCGATCGCGTCGCGTGGTTCGACATGCCCGAGGCGGCGCGCAGGATCCTTCCCGGCCAGGCGCCATTCCTCGCGCAACTCGAGTCGCTGCTGAAGTAGCTAGCCGCGCGCTAATCCGGCGAGCTTCTCGAGCAGCTCCGCATCGATCGCCACGCCGTAGCGCCGATGGCGCTCCAGCCTGTCCATCTCCATCTCGCCCGGGAGCAGGACCGGCTTCGCGGCATCCGCGGGCGGCGTGGAGTGGAGGATCGCCGCGAAATCCGTCATGCGCTCGGCGAGCCATGAAGAAGATCCCAGGCGCGCCGTGTCGATCAGGAAGAAAAAGTGCCCCAGGTTTTGCGGCGCGGAGGGAGCGTCGATCCACGTTTGCACGTGCGTGAGATACGCGGCGCCCGAGAGCACCCCCGCGAAGAGGTCGACGATCAACGCGAGGCCGTAGCCCTTGTAGCCGCCGATCGGCAGGAGGAAGCCGTCGAGCGCGGCTTGGGGATCGGTGGTCGGGCGGCCGTCGCGATCGGTGGCCCACGTTTCGGGAATGGCCTTGCCCGACTTCAGCGCGTCGCGGATCTTGGCGCGCGCCACGACGCTGATCGCCATATCGAGGATGATCGGGCGACCGCCCGGATTGGGAACGCCGAAGCCGAGCGGGCTGTTGCCGACGCGCGCGTCGCGCCCCCCATGCGGGGCGATGGTCGTGCTCGAGTTGCTGCCGATGATGCTCGCGAAGCCCTGCTCGGCCGCGAGGTAGTTGTAGGGGCCGATCGCGCCGAAGTGATTGCCGTCGCGCGCGAACACGATGCCGGTGCCCGATTCGCGCGCCATCGCCATCGCCTCCTCGAGCGCGCGCGTGCCCACCAGCGGGCCCACGCCGCGATCGCCGTCGAGCCGCGCGATGGCAGGGGCGACGCGCTCGACGCGGATGTCGGGACGCGCATTGATGCCGCCGCCCCGGACGCGCTCCGCATAGGAGACGAGGCGATCCACGCCGTGGGTGTGGACGCCGAAGAGGTCTCCCATCACGAGGATGCGCGCGGCGTCCTGCGCGTCCTTGCGCTGCATGCCGAGGCCTTCGAGCGCGCCCACGGCGAGCGCGGTGAGCTCCTCTTCGCGAACGACGACCTTCGCCATGCTAGTCCGCCTTGATGTTGGCGGCCTTGATCACACGGCCCCAGGTGTCGCTCTCCTTGCGGATGTACGCGGCGAGCTCCTCGCGCGTGCCCGGATGGGGCTCGAGTCCGTGCTCGAGGAGTTTCTCGCGAATGTCGGGAGAATTCAGCACTTTCACCAGCTCGCGATTCCAGCGATCGAGGATCTCGCGCGGTGTCTTGCCGGGCGCGACGAACGCGTACCAATTGGTCGCCTCGAACCCGGCGTAGCCCGACTCCGCGATGGTGGGCACGTCCGGGAGCGTCGGCGCGCGCGCGAGCCCGGTGACGGCGAGCGCGCGCAGCTTGCCGGTATGGATGTGCGGCAGCACCGTCGAAGGCGGCGACCAGTACGAAGTGATGCGCCCGCCGAGGATGTCCGGCATCGCCGCGCCGCCGCCCTTGTACGGAACGTGCGTGAGGTCGATGCCGGCGCGCTGCTTGAGGAGCTCTCCCGCGAGGTTGCCCGCCGAGCCCACGCCCGTCGATCCGTACTCGAGCTTGCCGGGCTGCGCCTTGGCGAGCGCCACGAATTCCTGCAGCGTCCTGGCCGGCACGCCGGGATTCACCACGAGAACGTTCGGGAAGACGACACCCATGGTGAGCGGCGCGATGTCCTTCTGCGGATCGTAGGGGAGGTCCTTCACAAGGTGCGGCGACACCGCGAGCGGGCCCACCGAGCCCAGCAGGATCGTGTAGCCGTCGGGCGTGGCGGTGGCGATCTGCTGGTGCGCGATGTTGCCGCCCGCGCCCGCGCGGTTGTCGACGATCACCGATTGGCCGAGGTTCTCGGAGAGCTTCCTCGCGATGATGCGCGCGGCGGTATCGGTGGCGCCGCCCGCCGCGAAGCCCACGATGAGGGTAACAGGGCGCGAAGGGAAATTCTGCTGGGCATGGGCGCCGCACGCGGCGGCGGCCGCGACAAAGAAAACCAGAAGGCGCTTCAAGAAACTCTCCGTGGGGCCGATAACGGCGCCTACGATACAGTCTTTTCCACGGCAATTAGTCGGAGCCGGCCTGGTCGGCGAGGAAGCGCGCGAGCGGAACCTGGGCGATGAGCGCCGCGAACCAGATCGCGTAACCCTCGCCGGACGGATGCAGCCCGTCGGGGCAGTAGTAGCGACGGGGCTCCTGGACGAAGGGCGCTTCGTGCTGCGAGCCGACGAGGTCCACGAACGGGATGCCAAGCTCTCCCGTGACTTGCTTGATGATCGGGTGCAGGCGCATCGCGTGGCGCTCGACGAGCCATGACAGCGGGCGCAGGAAAAAAGGCGCCACGCTGAAATTGTGTCCCGGCATGAGAACCACGTTTGCGCTCATCCTGCGGGCCCGCCCCAGCGCCGCGCGCAGGTCGCTCTCGAATTTCTCCACGGAGCGGAATTCGAGCACGTCATTGGCGCAGGCGTGGATGAGGACGAGATCGGCCTCCGCGACGTCGAGGCTGTCGAGCTGTTCGATCACATGCCCCACGCGCGAGCCCGACCTCGCGACGTTCGTGACGCGTGCATAGGGGAAGGCGGCGGCGATGCGCCCGGCGGTCGATTCCGCGGGGATCGCGCCCACGCCGAAGGCGGTGCTATCGCCGGCGACGATGATGGTGCGGCGGCAGCTTTCGGGGCTCTGTTGCGCGGGGCGGGTCTGCGCGACCAGGCGCTTGGAGAACCGGATGCGGGACGCATACAAGGCCGCGACCGCCGCTGGGGGGGCGAGGAGCACAGCCAAGAGTGCGTAAAGAGCCCACATGCACCAAGGGTGCGCGGCACGCACCGGAAAAGACATCGGCAGGTTGCGTACTGTCTTGTAGGAATTTTGCGACGTTTGACATCGGAAGAAAGCGACGCCGGGGCGGATGACCGCTTTGCCGAGCCCTTTTCCTGAAGAGTAGGTGAACTTCCGGGTTGCGTCGCTCGTCATACCCCGATACACAAGGAGGCAATCACATGGGAATTCTCGACAGATTCTTTCCGACCCGCACCACGCAGACGGCCGACGGCCAATACCTTCCGGCGAGCGATAACGCCCTCACGCGCAGCGGCAACGCGGTGCTCGACACCGGCTCCGCGATGCTCGGCCGCGCGGGCGACCTCTACAAGGCGCACCCGAAGAAGATCCAGGCCCTGGGGTTGCTGGCGGGCGCGATCCTGCTGTCGCGGATGAAGCGCGGACGGTAAAGACTGACGGCCGCACTAGCCGCTGCGAGGGTCGCTTTCGGTGAGTGCGCGGGCATAGCGCGCGAGCGAGCGGTTGTAGCGCGGCAGGTAGCGCGAGAGCGCCGGGAGGCTTTCGGCGACGGCCTCGCGCTCGCGGCCCACGTCGACCAACGCCAGCGCGAGGAAAGCCCGCACCGCCCCGTCTAGCTCGTCCGAAGGCTGGCCGAGCTCAGTGGTAAGGAGCCTTACCGCCGCATCGGGGTCGCCGAGATTTCGCAGCGAGCTCGCCAACTGGATGGTCGCGCGACGCCGGCGCATGCCATTCAGCCCCGCCTCGATGGCAGCGCGGTAGAGCGGCACGGCGAGCTCGGGATGGCCGGTCGAATCCTGCGCGCAGCCGCGCTCGAAAATCGCGACCGCGCTGCCCGTGGGGAGCTCCGCGGCCATCGCCTCGACGCGCGCCACGAATTCGCCCTCGCCATAGTCATCGATCGACTTCCACAACTCGGCGTTGCGCTCCTCCCAGGATCCGCCGGCCGCGCTCACGCCTGGCGGGCGATGGGAAGATCGCGCATGCGAACGCCCGTGGCATTTGCGACGGCATTGCCGATCGCCGCGGCGGTGGGTCCCTGCGCCGCCTCACCGCTGCCGAGGTACGGCTGGCCCGGGCGGTCGATGATGTGCACGTCCACCGTCTCGGGCACCGCGTCGAAGCGCAGGATCGGATACGTGGACCAGTCGACCGACCGGATGCGCGTGTCGTCGAAGGCGACCTTCTCGTAGAGCGTCCAGCTGGTGGATTGGACGATCCCACCCTCGGTCTGGTTGCGCAGCCCGTCCGGATTCACCACCTGGCCACTGTCGATGGCGGCCACTGCGCGCAGCAGGCGGATCTTGTTGCGGGCCGGATCCGCCATCACCTCGGTGGCGATCGCGAAATACGCCGCCGCGTTCTTGTAGCGCGCGAAGGCGAAGCCGTAGCCGCGGCCGGCGGGAGCCTTGACGCCCGCCTTCCATCCGAATTTCTGCGCCGCCATTCGGATCACGTCCTTGGCGCGCTCGTCGTCGAGGTGCTTCAGGCGGAACTCCACGGGATCGGCGCCGGCGGCAAGCGCCATCTCATCCATGAAGCTCTCGAGCGAGAAAACGTTGTGATACGCACCCAACCCGCGTAGCGCCGACACACGCACCGGCATATCCGGCAGGAAGTGGTGCACCACGTGCACGCTCGGGAAAGCGTAGAGCGGGATGGCGTTGCGATCGCCCAGGCCTTCGGGCGCGATCGTCCCCTTCTGCGCCTTCGGCCTGAAGGCCTTGGAGCTGTGCTGCGCGGCGAGGAGCGATGCCGCACCGCCGGGACGCGTCGAGTGGGAGTTGCTCCACACCCCGTAGTCCCACTCGACGATTTTTCCATCCGCATCGAGCGAGGCGCGCGCCTTGGCCACCATCGCCGGGCCGAACGGCTCCCAGCGGTGCTCGTCCTCGCGCATCCACTGCACGCGCACCGGCTTGCCGGGCATGAGCGAGGCGATGAGCGCCGCATCGGCCGCCGCGTCGTCGGCGCCGTTGTGGCCGTAGCAGCCCGAGCCCTCCGCGTGGATCAAGCGGACCTTCTCCTTCGGCATGCCGAGCATCTCCGCGATCGCGTCGCGATCGGGATAGACGCCCTGCGTGTGGCTCCACACGGTGAGCGCGCCGTCCTTCATCTGCGCCACCGCACACGAAGGTCCGATCGAACCGTGTGCCTGGTAGTGGCGGGTGTAGGTTGCCTCGACCGTTTTCACCGCCGCGGCGCCGGAGCCCTTCCTGTCGGCGATGGTGAGGTCCTGCGAGGGAAGCGCGAGCACCGCGGCGGCAAGCTCCTTCATCGCCGGCAGCGACTTCTCCTCGCTCCACTGCGCGGAGGCCGCGAGGCTGCGCATCGCCTTCACCGCGCTCCATTCGCGCTCGGCCACCACCGCGAGGAAATTGGCGTCGCGGATCACCTTCACCACGCCGGGCATCTTCTCGACGGCATCGGTCGCGGCCGAGGTGAGCGTCGCCTTGTACGACGGCGGACGCACGACGCGCGCGTGCAGCATGCCGGGCATGCGGATGTCCTGCACGTACGCCGCACCGCCGGTGACCTTGGCGGGAATGTCCACGCGCGGCTGCGCCTTGGAGACGACGCGATAGAGCTTCGGATCCTTGAACGTCGACGCGGGCCTGGCCTCCACGTGCAGCTCCTCGCCGGCGACCAGCTCGCCGTAGGTGACCTTGTGGCCGAGCGCGTCGGTGATGGTGCCGTCCTCCACGCGCAACGAATCCGCCGCGACGTTCAAGCGCTGGGCGGCGCGCCCGACGAGGATCTCGCGCACATGCGCCGCGGCATTGCGGATCGC
>JBBRQA010000182.1:0-8282 GCA_038227085.1 Burkholderiales bacterium
GTCACCGCCTCGCTCAAGGAGCCCTTCCTTGTCGGCGACGCGTTCGTCCAGATTCACGGCGGCACGTTCCACATGTGGTACATCTTCGGCACAGAGTGGAAGAACTTCGACGGCGGCGCGCCGCCGGACCGCATCTACAAGATCGGCCACGCGATGTCCCACGACGGCGTGTCCTGGACGAAGGAGGAAGGAAAGCGAATCGTGGCCGACAGCCTCCATGCGGACGAAAGCCAGGCGCTGCCGACGGTCGTGCGCCACGCGGGCCGATATCACATGCTTTTCTGCTACCGGGAATCGTCGGACTTCCGCAGGAACAAGGCGCGCGGCTATCGGCTGGGCCACGCCTGGTCCGACGAACTTTCGACCTGGACGCGGGATGACGCGAACGTCGGCATCGACGTGACCGAGGGCGACTGGGATTCGGACATGATGTGCTATCCCCATCTTTTCGAATGCGACGGCAAGGTCTACCTGCTCTACAACGGCAACGAGTTCGGCAGGCACGGGTTCGGCATCGCAGTCCTCGAATGAGCGCGCCGCCCATCGAGTATCGCGAGGGCACCGCGTCCTTGGAGCAAATCCGCGCTCACCTCGCCGACTGCAGCAGCCGCCATCGACCGCCGCTCGCGCCGCGCGTCGACCTCCCGGAGTACGCGCGGAAGATCGCCGGCAACGCTGCGACGTTCGAGGCGTGGGCCGATGGGTCGCTGGTGGGGCTCGTAGCCGCCTATCTCAACGACACTACGGCGCACACCGGCTACGTGACCAACGTGAGCGTCGTCTCGGAATACCTGGGGCGCGGCGTCGCCTCGAGGCTCATGGAAGCGTGCGTGGCGCGCGCCACCACGGCCGGCATGCGGGAGCTCAAGCTCGAGGTGGGCAAGGCGAACACCGCCGCGATCGACCTCTACCGCAAGCTGGGATTCGGCGAAACCGGCGACAATGGGGACTTCATCGCCATGGCGCTCCCCCTCGCGAGGACTTGAATGGAAAACACCGCAACGCGCGACCTCAACCAGGAATACAAGGACGCTTCCGGCGGCAAGTACGCCTACGACTTCGACTGGGTGACGCGCAAGTACCTGCTGAAGGCGATCGCGCCCTACTTCAAGCCCGGCGCGCGTGCGCTCGAGCTCGGCTGCTACAAGGGCGACATGACCGAGCAGATCCTCGGCTACTTCGAGCGCCTGACGGTGGTCGAGGGCGCGAGCGAGCTTTGCGAGCTGGTCTCGAAGCGTTTCCCCGGCAAGCTCGAGGTCATCAACTCGACGTTCGAGTCGGCGCGCATCGACCGCGTCTACGACGTCGTGTTCCTGGTCCATACGCTCGAGCATCTCGACGATCCGGTTGGAATGCTCGCGCGGATCAAGGGGTGGCTCGCGCCCGGCGGCCGTCTCTTCGTAGCCGTGCCGAACGCCAACGCGCTCTCGCGGCAGATCGCGGTCCGCATGGGACTCATCACGCACAACAGTGCCGTCACGCCCGCCGAGAAGGAGCACGGCCACCGCATCACGTATTCGATGGACGTATTCCTGAGCCACCTCAACGCCGCGGGCCTGGCGGTCGTGAAAGAGGGGGGCGTGCTGGTGAAGCCGCTCGCGAATTTCCAGTTCGACAAGGCGCTTGCCGCGGGCATCGTCGATGAGAAATACCTCGACGGATGCTTCGAGCTGGGCAAGCTGTACCCCGACCTTTGCGCGAGCCTCTACGCGATTTGCGAAGCTAGGGCTTGAGCATCAAACCCTGCCCCGTGGGCAGGGTGAGGACCTCGACGCCGGCACCGCGCGCGAAGTCATCCATCGAGCGCCGCTGCGCCTCGAAGTGCAGCCACCCGTAGTCGTCCAGCACCACGACGGCTCCCGGCACGAGCTTCGGCCAGAAATGCTCGATCGCCGCGCGCTCGGGCGCCACGATATTCATGTCGATCGAGAGATAGGCGACCTTGTCGATCGGGACCGTGGCAAGCGTCTCGGGAACCGTTCCGCGCACGAGATGCACGCGGGCGTACGGAGCGAAATTGCGCCGCGCCACGTCGAAGCATTCCGAATAGAGCGAGGCGTTCTCCAGGATGCGGGAAGCCCGCTCCTCCGGCGCCATGTGCGATTCGGGAATTCCGCTGAAGGTGTCGAAGAGCCAGAAGTCGCGGTCGAGCCGCTCGAACCCGAGGTACTTGCACACGGCTAGCGAATAGATGCCCGTGTTGACGCCGCACTCGACGAAATCGCCGTCGAGCCGTGCGGCATGGGACGCGGCCCAGCAGAGGACGTGCACACGCCATTCGATGTGAATGTCTTCCGCGCTCCCCGGCGCGCGCAGGATGTGATGGCCGCTGTCCATGCCGGCGCGATACGCCTCCATGAAACGCGCGTCGCGCAGGAATGCGGTGCTCTTGTCCCAGACGGCTAACGCGTCAGCGTTGTAAACCGCGCTCTCCAGGAGCCGGCGGTAGTCCTGAAGCGCGGCATCCAGCTTGTGCGCATGCTCCCAGGCGCGCCGCGCCTCGGCGTCCAGCTCGTGCGCCCGTGCCCACCCCGCTTCGGCACTCGCCGCGAGCTCGGCCAGGCGGTCATCGCTCACGCGAGACGGCCGTGCTCAACGGCCCGCGGTGCGGCAGCACGTGGCGCCCGCCGTGCCGGTGTGCGGTGCGGCATCATTGTTGGTCCATGTGCATGTGAGGCCGCTCAATCCCGAGAGGTCGAGGAGCGCGCTGGCGGCATTGCAGGTGAGCCCGGTCTGCGAATATCCGGCCGCGCACGCGGGCGCTACATCGGATCCGCTGCCGCCAGCGGTTATTGCGGTGCCGCCCCCGCTGGTGGTGGTGCAATCGAGCGCGGCCGTAAGCGGCTTCGCGAAGTAGCCGACGATATCGAGAGCGACATGAGTGTCTGCGCCCCGCGAGATGCCTTTGGAAACCACCGGCGCAACGCGGTCGGTCGGCACCACGACGAATGCGGTCTGCACCGGCCCCGCGGTGTAGAACATGCTCACGACGCTAAGCGAAGGATCGGGTGTCGAGAAGGACGAGAAGGTGAGATACCCCGCTGCGGTCTGGTTAAAGCTCGACACGGCAAGCATCACCGCGGCGACCTGGTTTCCCGAGGCGAGCGTGTCGAGTCCGCAACTGGTCGCGGAGCCGCCCTGCGCACCCGCGCCCGTGGAATAGCCTGTGGGATAGGGTCCGACCTTGACCGCTTGCGAGCCTCCGTTCAGCCACTTTCCGCCAGCCGAGAAACGGCTGTCGAGGATGCGGCAGGGATTCAGCGATGTGACCGCGAGATCCGAGTACAAGGTGGGGTCCGACGTCGGGTCGAGCTTGTGGACGGCGCCGCTGGCGGCGGCGGGTTGCATCGCGTCGACGGAAATATTGCCGGGCTTGGTGGCCACCAGCAGCGCGAGATTCGTTCCGTTCGCGATCGGCGCGGCCACCATCAATGCCTCGAGCTCGTCGATGGTCGCCGCGCTCATGGCAAGTTGGAGGCGCTCCGTGGAAAAGGCAGCTAGTTTGGGCAGGCTGCGAGCGGCCCAGGTGCGCGCATCGGGGACGGCGAGGTTCTCTCCGAGAATCTTGGCTTGCCAAGCCTGCACGAACGCGGATACAGACGTCACCGAAACTGGCTTCGACGTCTCGCGCTCGGCAGCGATGGCACCCGCGGTGGCACATGCAAGCAGGATGGCAACAACGGGCGATTTCGACATCATGGAAGCTCCAATGGGTGAGGCGGTGCATGGGCAAGTCCGCTGATGCCAAATCCTATCAGCCGCGTCCCAAAAAGGAAAAAGGTTCTTCCGGGACTGCAAGCTCGAGCAGCTGGAGTGACAAAGAAAAAAGCCCGCGCAACAATGCGCGGGCTTCGTGCTGCCGATGCGAATCGCAGTTCATCAAAGGCCGCCAGAAAGCTTGCAGCACTTGGTGTTCTGGTAAAAAAAACCCGCGCGGTGCGCGGGTTTGGCTAGGTTGCTACACCATGGGAAATCTATCTCCCGGCGGTTCGGCAACAGGTGGCGGTCGCGGTGCCAGTTACGGCGCTTGCCGTGGGATTGTTCCAGTAGCAGGTCGTGCCGGAATCGCCCGCCAAGACCTGGAAGAAATTGCCCGGGAAGCAATCGACAGACATCCTATTGTGTGTGGCGGCGCACGCAGGGGCGGAGACCGCCAGGAAGCTGTTCGCCGGAATGGACACCCCGCCCGAGGTCGTCGTGACGCAATCGAGCAGCGCGGCGATGGGCTTCGCGAAATAGCCCACGATATCGGTGGTAACTTCCGTGTTCGCGCCCCTGGAAATGCCCCTCACGAAGACGTTGCTAAACAGATCCGTCGGCGCAACCACGAACGCGGTTTGGACCGGTCCCGCTGTGTAGAACATGCTCACTACCGTCGCGGAAGGATCCGGTGCGGTGGCCGCCCAGAACGTGAGGTAGCCGGCCCCGGTCTGGCTGAAGCTCGACACCGCGAACATCACCGCCGCTATTTGCCCCAAACCGACCGACGTGGGCATGCCGCAATTGGTCGCGGAGCCGCCCTGGAAGGAATAACTCGAATCCGGACCGAAATCGATGGTTTTCGAGGTGCCGTTCATGAACGGGCCCCCGCCGCCCTGGGATAGGCGGCTATCCGAAATCCGGCACGGGTTGACCGCGGTGAATACCAGATTGGCGTAGGCAGCGGGGGTCGTCGTCGGGTCGTTCTTCTGCACCGCTCCGACCGAAGCAAATGAGATATTTCCGGGCTTCGCGGCCATCAGCGTCGCGAGGCTGGTCCCGTTTGCGATCGGCGCGCTGGCCATCAGCGCCTCGAGCTCTCCGATGCTGGTTGCGCGGTTGGCAAGCTCGAGCCGGTCCGCCGAAAAGGCAGCCAACTTGGTCATGCTGCGCACGCCCCAGTTCTGTGGATCCGCCACGGAGAGATTCTCGCTGAGGATGCGTTGCTGCCACTTCTCCACGAAGGCATGGAGCGCGGTGGCTGGATTCTGCTGCATGTTCAGTTCCCGAGCATCGCGCTGGGCCGCTGCACTGGTCGCGCCTAGCGCGCATCCGATCATTGCAGCGTATGCAAGAGTTCGCAATTTCATTGGATTTCTCCGTTTAGGTTTTGGTGCGAGGTGCGTCTGCCTCCCGCGGTTTCCCCTTTGGAGGGGCTGGCGCAAGAGGGGCCACGATAGGCCCAACGACTCCCTCTGTCTACTGAGTATTCGGCAACCCACCCCCTGCCGACACGACGGGTAATGCCATAATGCGGTGCGACAATTCCACCGGGTTCCCCCGCAGCAACCTGATTTGAAATGAAAAAAGCACTCATCACCGGCATCACCGGCCAGGACGGCGCCTACCTGGCGGAATTCCTCATAGGCAAGGGTTACGAGGTCCACGGCGTCAAGCGCCGCACGTCCCTTTTCAACACCGACCGCATCGACCATCTGTACCAGGACCCGCACGAGAAGGGCCGGCGCTTGATCCTTCACCACGGGGACATGACGGACAGCTCGAGCCTCACGCGCATTATCCAGCAGGTGCTGCCCGAGGAGATCTACAACCTGGCCGCGCAGTCGCACGTGGCGGTGAGCTTCGAGGAGCCCGAGTACACCGCCAACTCCGACGCGCTCGGGGCGCTGCGCGTCCTCGAGGCGATGCGCATCCTCGGCCTGGAGAAGAAATGCCGCTTCTACCAGGCGTCGAGCTCCGAGCTCTATGGCCTGGTGCAGGAGACGCCGCAGAAGGAGACGACGCCCTTCTACCCGCGCAGCCCCTACGCGGTTGCCAAGCTCTACGCGTACTGGATCACCGTCAACTACCGCGAGGCGTACGGCATGTACGCCTGCAACGGCATCCTCTTCAACCACGAGAGCCCGGTGCGCGGCGAGACCTTCGTCACGCGCAAGATCACGCGCGCCCTGGCCCGCATCAAGCTCGGCCTCCAGGACACGCTCTTCCTCGGCAACCTCGATGCGAAGCGCGACTGGGGGCACGCCAAGGATTACGTCGAGATGATGTGGCTCATGCTGCAACAGGAGCACGCCGAGGACTTCGTCATCGCCACGGGCGAGCAGTTCAGCGTGCGCCAGTTCGTCGACGCCGCGGCGAAGGAGATCGGGCTCGCCGTGACGTGGAAGGGCAAGGGCGTAGACGAAAGGGGCTTCGACCCGAAGGGCCGCGTGGTCGTGGCCGTTGATCCACGCTACTTCCGCCCGACGGAAGTCGAGACCCTGCTGGGCGACGCCACCAAGGCGCGCACGAAACTCGGCTGGGCGCCGAAGATCCGCTTCGCCGAGCTGGTCGCCGAGATGATGCGCGAAGATTTGAAGTCCGCCGAGCGCGACGAGCTCGTGAAGAAGCACGGCTTCTCCGCGTACGATTTCCACGAGTGACGAAGAAGACCTACGTTGCCGGCCACCGCGGCATGGTGGGCTCGGCGATCGTGCGGGCGCTCGAGGCGCGTGGCGATGGCCTCATCGTGACGCGCACGCATGCCGAGCTCGACCTCACCTCGCAGCAGGCAGTGCGCTCCTTCCTCGATGCCGAGCGCCCCGATCGCGTGGTGCTCGCCGCGGCGAAGGTCGGCGGCATCCATGCGAACGACACCTATCCCGCCGAGTTCATCTACGAGAACCTGATGATGGAGGCCAACGTCATCCACGAATCGTGGCGCGCGGGGGTTCGCGAGCTCCTTTTCCTGGGTTCCAGCTGCATCTACCCGCGCATGGCCGCGCAGCCGATGCGCGAGGACGCGCTCCTCACCGGCACGCTCGAGCCCACCAACGAGCCCTACGCGATCGCCAAGATCGCGGGCATCAAGCTTTGCGAGTCTTACAACCGCCAGTACGGCACCGACTATCGCAGCGTCATGCCGACCAACCTCTACGGGCCCGGCGACAACTACCATCCCGAGAATAGCCACGTCATCCCCGCGTTGATCCGCCGCCTCCACGAAGCGAAGGCGTCCAACGCCGCGAGCGTCGTGATCTGGGGCACCGGATCGGCGCGGCGCGAGTTTCTCTACGTGGACGACATGGCCGAGGCGAGCGTCCACGTGATGGAGATGGGCCGCGCCGAGTACGACGCGAACACGCAGCCGATGCTCTCGCACATCAACGTGGGCACGGGCGAAGACCTCACCATCCGAAGCCTCGCGGAGCGTATCGGCAAGGTGGTGGGATTCGCCGGGCGCATCGAGCAGGACCCCTCCAAGCCCGATGGAGCGCCGCGCAAGCTCATGGACGTGAGCCGCCTGCGCGCGCTCGGCTGGCAGCCGCGCGTGGGCCTCGAGGAGGGCCTGGCGCTAGCCTATCGGGATTTCCTCGCCGGCCACCGCGGGTAGGGCGATGGACGCGCCGCGGGTGACGGTCGCGGTGCCGTCGTATAACCAGGGCCGCTACCTCGCCAAGGCCCTCGACTCGATCTTCTCGCAGGAGCTGCCGGTCGAGGTGTTCGTCGCCGACGGCGGCTCCACCGACGACTCCGTGGACATCATCAAGCGCTGGGAGCCGCGGCTCATGGGATGGCGCAGCCATGCCGACGCGGGGCAGTCCGCCGCCATCAACGAAGGCATCGCCCAGGGCCGCGCGCCGTACGTGTGCTGGCTGAATAGCGACGACTGGCTGCTTCCCGGCGGGCTGCGGCTCCTGCACGACGCCCTCGAGCACAAGCCCGAGGCGCCCATGGCCTATGGCCGCGTCTGGAACCACGATCAGGGCACGGGGCGGCAACGGCGCAACCTGGAGGTGCGCCCCTTCAGCGAGCGCCTCCTCGCGCAGTTCAATATCGTTTCGCAACCCGCGACCCTCATGCGCCGCTCGTCGTGGGATGCCGTGGGCGGCCTCGACCCGACATTGCGCATGGCGATGGACTACGACCTCTGGTGGAAGCTCTACAAGCGCTTCGGCGTGCCGCAATTCGTCGATGCCCACGTCGCCGTGAATCGCCGCCATCGCGAGACCAAGACCAGCACGCAGAGGCAGCTCCACTATCGGGAGGCGATGGCGGTGGTGCGCAAGCACTACGGGAGCGTGCCGATCAAGTGGTGG
This sequence comes from Burkholderiales bacterium, assembly GCA_038227085.1. GTDB lineage: Bacteria > Pseudomonadota > Gammaproteobacteria > Burkholderiales > Usitatibacteraceae > Usitatibacter. Next base: position 8,019 of record JBBRQA010000182.1, read on the forward strand.
CTCGCGCAGCCGATCGCCGTCTGGTATCGCTCCTGGCTGGGGCGCCGGGGCTAGGCGGCCTCGAGCGCGGTCTGGTACGCGGAATCGGGCGTGCCGTCTTTCCAGGGCAAGTCGACGTCATAGTCGCGCAGCAGGCAGTCGTCGGGAAGAGTGACGATCGGCGTGAAGTCCCGGTGCGCGATGTACTCGGGGCGCTTGAAGCGGCGGATGTGGTTGGACACCGCGCAGAGGCTCAGATACACGCTCACCCGGTTCCACGGCGAC
>JBBRQA010000183.1:0-8256 GCA_038227085.1 Burkholderiales bacterium
GAGATGCCCGAGGGCAACCTCGCGTGGACCTACATGATCGATTCGCCGTTCGGGCGCTTCGCGCTCTTCGTGGGCCAGGTGGACGAGGCGGGCCGCACCTTCCCGTTCGAGGTGTGGGTCAACGGGGCGGAGCAACCGCGCGGCCTCGGCGCGGTGGCGAAGACGTTGTCGATGGACATGCGCGCCGACGACCGCGCGTGGCTCAAGATGAAGCTCGACGTGCTCGCCAACACCGTGGGCGACGACAGCTTCGACATGCGCTTCCCCCCGCACGGCGAGAAGCGCAAGGTGCCAGGCGTGGTCTCGGCGATGGCGCAGGCGGTGCGCTTCCGCTGCGAGCAGCTGAAGGCGTTCGACACGCCGTCGAGCACGCCGGTGCTCGACCACATGTTCAGCGTCGACGAGCCGCGCACCGGCACCGACGGTACGCTGTCCTGGACGGTGGACGTGGCGAACCCCGCTTCGGGTGACGAGTTCGTGCTGGGGCTGAAGGAGATCCAGCTCCCGGACGGCACCACGCGCCCGTACTCGATCTGGCTCTCGGGCCACTATCCACGCGCGCTGGACGGCCTCACGCGCATCCTCTCGCTCGACATGCGCGTGGTGGATCCCGCCTGGATCGGCATGAAGCTGCGCAAGCTCCTCGACTACTCCGAGCCTCTCGGCGACTTCATGGCGTTCGTCCCCGGCGAGCGGCGCCAGCAGAACTGGCCCTCGACCATCGCCTACCTCGCGCGGCTGGTGATCCACCGCTACGCGATGCTCGGGGTGCTCGACGAGCGCGGCTATCCGACGCGCGAGATGGGAATACTCGAGTCGCCCCGCGCCGACGAGGAGCCCGCGCTCATGAAGGGTGCGCGTTGCCGCGAGTGCGGAAACTACACGGTGATCCGCAAGGACGGCTGCGACTTCTGCAGCGCGTGCGGCTGGACTGGCGCCTGCGGCTAGCGATGGGCAGGAAGGAGGCGCGCGACCTTCGCCGCCTTTGCCTACGGCAAGCGCAATGGAATACGTGAAGTGGATCGCGCAGGCGAAGCGCGAGGACACGCGCTCGCAGCGCCGAGGGCAAGGCCCTCTACTGGAAGTACGAGACCCGCCAGCGCGCTAGCGCTCGGGCCGGACCAGCGGCACGACGTAATGGTAGAGGGGCATGGTGACCATCATGCCGAGCACGATGCCGCAGAATGCGCCGGCCAGCGCGAAGATCTTCGAGTTGAAGGCGTCGCCGACGAAATAGAGTCCCAGCACCGCGAACAGGAACACCAGCAGCGCGGCGAGGTGCGCGCGCTTCCAGTCGACGCTCACGCGCCGCCTGCAGCCGGCGCATTGCAGCGTCTTGGTCGGGCCCAGCTTCTGCTTCTGCCAGAACGAGAAGCACTTGCGGTTGCACCACGGGCATTCGTACATCGCACACTCCCTTGCGGCCGCTCGCTCGTTGGCGCGGCTCTACGAGGCAATCATACGTCCGTGCGCGGTCGATTTGGCGCCAGGATTTCATCCGTAAAGAAGCGGTCGGCCCGGTCCGGGAACACCCGCCTATTTGAAGGTCCAGCGGTAGACGGCGTCAATGCCGGGCAGGAAGCCCGCCCGCACCAGCACCTGGAATTGCCGTGAAATTTGCCAGGTCACCTTGAGCGCGCCCTCCGCGTCGGCGAGGCCCTGCTCGTAACTCAGGTGCAGGCGGCTGTTGAGGCGCTTGCCCACGCTGATGACCTCGGAGGCCGACGGCGTGCCGGTGCGGCCGGCCACCGTGCTCTGCGGCAGCACGCCCAGGTTGCTCGAGGTGTCTGCGCGCCCGATCCTCACGTCGTCGATGCCGAACTTCTTGCTGAAATTCGATCCCGGGTTGTTGTTGCCGAGGAGGGCACCGGCGGCGGCGAGCAGCACCGACGCGTCGCCCGGCGAGGAGTCCGAGGCGCCGCGCCCCAGCACGAGCCACGAGAGCTTCTCCGGCTCGGGCACGTCGGGTGACGACACCAGGCGCACGCGCGGGCGCGTGGTGGTGCCGAGGATCTCCACGCCCGCCTCCACCGGCAGCCCCTTGCGCACCGCGAGAACGTTCAGCTGCGGATTGTCGAGCGGGCCGTTGAAAGTGAGGACGCCGCGCTCGATCTCGAGCTTCTGCCCGTAGCCCTCGTAGGTTCCGTCCGTGGTGCGGATCACGCCCGTGGCGCGCAGCGTGCTGCCAACCTCTCCTGTGATGCGCACGTCGCCGGTGAGGCGCGTGTCGAGCCCGCGGCCCTCGAACCACACTCGATCGTTGAGCGCGACCTTGAGGTCGAGGCGCATCGGCTCCTTCTTGGCGGGCTCCTCGTCGCGAGCGGGCTGCGAGGCGCGGATCACCACGACGTCGTCGGAAGGCGACGGCAGTGCCTCGGCGAGCGCGCCGATCCATCCCGCGTCAGCCTTGAAGGCGCCGCTGATGTTGAGCCCGGTGGCGCCCGCTTCGAGCTTCGCCTCGCCCGACACCGCGACGAAGCGTCTCGGAAGCTGCGTGACGGGGACCTTGTCTGCCTTGACCACGATCGCGCCGTTGCGCGCACCCAGGTCGATGGAGCCTTCGGCGGTGATGAGGCCGCCGGCGGGCGGGATCTCGACGCGGCGCAGGCGCGCGAGGGCGTCGGGCGATGGGCGCCACGGCGTCTTCGCGACGAAGCGTTCGATGGCGAGCTTGCGTCCATCGAGGCGCAGCGCCACCTCGCCTTCCGCGATCTCGAACCCGCTCTGCGGCTCGCGCACCACGAGGCTCGCGGCGCGCGCCTCGCCGTCGAAGCGCGGCTCTGCGCCGGTGCCCGAGATCTTTACGTTCGCGTCAAGGCGCCCGCCCAGCTTTGCGTCGGGCCCAAGCCAGGGCGCGAGCGCCTCGAGATTCGGGATGGACGCGGTGACCTTGCCTTCCACCGGCGACGCGCGCGCGAATTCCCAGCCGGATTCGCCGCGCGCGATGAGCCCGCTCCCTTCGCCGGCGATGCGGCCGACGCGTTCGCCGACCACGTTCACGGTGCCGCGCGCGCGACCGCGCAAGGCTTCGGCATGCAGCGCGAGGTCGGTGAGCCCGAGCGGCAGGGGCGGCGCGCCGATTCGCAGGTCGCCGGACACGCGCTTCACGTCGATCGTGCCCTCGAAGGTTTCGGCGGAGTGGATGTCCCACGCGCCCGCGACCACGAGGTCGGAGCGCGGCACCGTGCCGAGCCGGAAACTCCGCGCGAGGTTCTGGACCTGCAATCCGGAAGTTGCGCCCTTCAGCTCGAGCAGGCGCGGCGTCCAGCGCGTGACGGCGAGGTGCGCCTCGCCCCACTCTCCGCGCAGCATGGCGTCTCCCAGCTCCACCCGCGACGCGCCGAAGGACAGCGTAGCGGGGCCCGCCAGCGCGAAAGCGCCGCGGCCGGTCATGGCGAGCGACTCGACGCGTCCGTTCCAGGCGAGCTCGCGGTTCTTCGGATCGATGCCGCCGGCGAAAGAGGCTCGTACTCGCGTGTCGCGCGCCATTGCCGCGTCCACGTCGAGTCGATGCGCGGCGCGCGTGCCAGTGAGCGTTGCGTTCAGCGTCTCCGCGATCCAGGTCGGCGGATCTGCGGTGCCGAGCGCCACGCCGCGTGCCTGCAACGTCGCTTCGACCGGGCTCGCGGGGTCAGCGCCGGCCTGGCCGCGCAGGCTGAGGTCGCGCACGTGAAGGTTGGCCGGCAGCGCGAGATTCGCGCCGGTGATCGCGACGCGCCCCGCGGGCGACGGGAATGTGCCGGTGAGAGTGGCGGTGCCCTCGACGCGGCCTGCCAACGCGAGGCCGAAAGGCTTCGCGACGACCGAGAGATTCGGCACGCGAAATGCGAGGTCCATGGCATCGCCCGCGCGCCCGAAGCTGCCCTTGGCATCGAGGTGCGCGTCGCCCAGGGTGACCGCGACGTCGGCGCTGGCGATGCGCTTGCGATCGCCGGAAACGTCGACGCGCCCCGACGCGGCAAGCCCCGCGTAGGTGCTGGGCGCGATGTCGAGCTTCGCCGTGCCCGCGACGCCGTCCGCGAGCGTGCCGCTGGTGACGAAAGTGAAGTTGAGATCGCCGCGCGTGGTCTTCACGAACGCGGAGGGATCGAAGTGCCGCGCCTCGCCCTCGAAGCGGAACTCCCTGCGCCCGGCGAGGGCGAGCGTGCCCTTGCCATTCACCGCGCCGCCGCCCGTGGCGATGCGCGCGGTCACCACTGTGAGCGTCTCCTTCGCGAGCACCGCGCGGCCCTCGGCCTCGAAGCGCGGATCCTTGAGCGCGACGTCGAAGCGCTGCCCGCTCTTGTCGCCGGTGATTGCCATGCGGCCCGTGACCTTCGTCTTCTTCAGGTTGCCGTGCAGCGCGGCGAGATCGACGTCGCTCACGTGGAGGTCGGCCTCCACGCCCGTTCCGGTGAGCGTCGCGCGCCCGCCCGCCGAGCCGCCGCCCGCAAGTTGCACCGCGAGGTCGGAGAGATCCGCGCGCCCGGCCTTGGCGACGATGCGCGCCGAGGCGGAGTTGAACGGCAGGAGTTGCCGGTCCCAAGGACCGGGCTCCGCGTTCACGATGCGCACCGGGCCCGCGATCGATTTGCCCTCGGGCGCAAGAGTCGCGTGCAGCACGATGCGCGTGTGCGGCAGGGCGGCGGCGAAATGCGATGCATCGACATCGGACGCGTCGATGGTGATCGTCTTCAACGGCACCGGCGCGAACGGCTCGAGCACGGCGTGCGCGGTGGCCCGCGTCTGCGCGATGACGCCGCCCACGCTCGCGTCGATCGCCTTCAGCGTGCCGCCCATCTTTGCGGTCACGCGGTAGTCGCGCTCCTGCACCCGGCCCGCGAATTCGCCGGCGAGGTCCACCGCGAACGGGCTCGCGTTGCCGATGGTGCCGGAGAGGCGCGCCGCGCCGTAGTCGCTCGCAACGCTCGCCTCGTCGATCTTCCAGCGCGCCTTGTCGCCTTCGCCTTTCAGCACGATGTCGCGCAGCACGAGATCCTTGTCCGGCGCGGGCGGGATCGTGCCCAGGCGCAGCGTGCCGATGCGCCCGTCCTCGAGGCGCGCCGGATAGGGCGGCGCGAAGGACACGGGCAACTTGGCGGCCTCCTTCGAGGAGGCGGTGCGCACTTCCACGCTACGCGCGACGAGGCGATGCACGACGAGGACGCCGCCGAATGGCGTCGAGGAATCCATCTCGAGGTCGTCGACGCGCACGTAGAGCCCGGGGCGGTCGATGAGAATCGACTTCACGCGCAAAACGCCGCCCAGGCTGCCCTGCACGCCCTCGATCCTGGTTCCCTTGCCGAGCACTCCCGCGGCGCGCGAGAGCACCAGCTGCGCGCCGCCCGGAGTGGCCACGATCCAGTAGATCCCGCCGCCCACGAAGGCGAGCAACGCGACCAGTGTCACGAGAACGGCGAGGCCCCAGCGCTGGGTTCTGCTCATGGTCAGAACGCGATGGTGACCGAGAAGGCGAGGCGGAACTTGTGGTCGCGCCCCGCGTAGGCCAAGTCGAGCGCGAACGGTCCCGCCGGAGTCTTGAAACGCGCGCCCACGCCGTAGCTCTTCAGCGCTTCCCATTGGGCAGGCGAGTCGGCGGCGCCGCCCACGTCGGTGAAGAGCGCCGCGCCCCAGCGGTCGTTCAGCCAGTGCACGTATTCGACGGTGCCGGTGGCGAGAAAGCGCCCGCCGACGATAGCGTTGCCTTCCCGCACACCCAGGCTCTGGTAGGCGTAGCCGCGGTTGGAGCGCGCGCCGCCGGCGCGAAACAGAAAGTCCTCGGGGATGTGCTCGCGGCTCTGCGCGAAGGTGCGGCCCACCTCGGTGCGCAGCAGGATCTGGTCCACGGCGCCCAGCGCGATCCAGTACTGGGTTTGCAGGTACGCCTTGAAGAAATCGTCGCCGGAGGCGAGCGATTTCGACCCGGTGGCGAACTGGATGTTGAGCACTCCGCCCCTTTTCGGGTCGAAGATGTCGTCCACGCGGCGCCACGTCACCGCGACGATCGGCGCCAGCGCGCGCTTGATGCTCACGTCGCTGCCCTCGGGGTATGTGCGCTCGACCTGGTACGACAGGCCCACGCGCAACTCGAGCTTCTCGAGCGTGAAGTGGCGATAGCCGGCCATCGCGAAGCGGCTCAACGCGAGGTTCTGGATTGTGTTGTGCTCGGTGAGCACGCCGACGCTGTCGGTGAAAGGCACGTCGCCCAGCGCGCGCACCTTGGCGAGGCCCGGCGGCAAGTAGACGTCGGCGTAGCCGATCTGGCGCTGCTGGCTCACACGCACCGAGCTTTGCAGGTCGAGGCCGCGGTGGAAGAGGTCGCGGTAGCGATAGGCGGCTTCGCCGCGCAGGCCGTCGTCGGTGCCGTAGCCCAGCGAGACTCCGATCTCGCTCGCCGGGCGCTCGGTGACGGTCATCGTCACCGGCACGAGGTTGGGCTTCATCCGGTCGTGCTCGACATCCACCACCACGCTCGAGAACCACGGGCCGTTCTGCACCAGGCGCTGCAGTTCGAGGAGGCGCGGCCGGCTGTAGCGCTCGCCAGGCTCTAGACCGACGAGGCGGCGCACCACCGCTTCCGGATAGCGCTCGATGCCGACGATCACAACCTCGCCCAGAGTGAACGCGGGACCGCTGTCGAGCACGATCTTCAGGTGCGCCCTCGCGGCCTCCGCATCGACTTCGGAGCGCGTCTCGAGGAGCGTGGCCGTGGCGTAGTCGATGTCGGTCACGGCCTCTTCGAGTCGTGTCTTGGCGACATCCCAGTCGGGGCTGCGAAAGGGCCGGCCCCGGGGGAGCGCCCACGATGCGGTGAGATCCCGGCGCCGCTTCTCGCGCGCCGCGCCCTCGCCGGCGAGGTCGCCCTTGAACAGGATGTCGACGGTTTCGACCACGGTGCGGGGGCCCGGCGTCACGGTGACGGTGGCATGTTCGCGCGCCTCGCCATCGAACTCGATGTCCACCGTGGCCGAGAAGTAGCCCTCGGAAGCGGCGATCTCAGGCACGCGCCGGCGGATGTCGCGTATCCACGGGCGGATCGCTCCCGCACGCCGCTCGCCGGCCTCGGGCGCGGGAACGGGCGGCGGCAGGTATTTGCGGAAGAGAGCGCGCAGCCTGGACGGCGCCTGCCACGTCACCGTGAGCGGGCGCTGCGCGCTCGATTGCGCGGACTGAGGCGGCTCCGGCGCCTCCGCGTCTTCGGGGTCCGGCTCCTGCGACCATGCCGCGGTGCAGGCGGCCAGGGCCGCCACGAAAACCATCCAGCGCATTGTTTGAGTCCTTGGCACTCGGGACCGTCCTTTTCGCCGAGAAGTTCCTGCGCTAGCTGCGTGCGAGCCAGGCCGCCGAGGCGAGAACCAGGACTCCGCCGGCGACCTGCACCGGCGCGAGCGACTCGCCGAGGATAAGCCAGGCGAGTGCCACCGTCACCACGGGCTCGAGCGTCGAGGCGATCGAGGCGACCGCCGGCCCGACCCGTTTCAGGCCCGCGAAGAACGTGATCATCGCCACCACCGTCGAGACCACCGCGATCGCGGCGACGGCGAGCCACCCCCACCACACGCCCGGGAAATGGGGCGCGTGCAAGGCGCTCGCGGCCGCGAGCGTGAGGGCGGCCGAAAGGCACACCACCGTCGCCGCACCGAGCGCGTCGGTGTGCGCCAGCTCGCGCGCGCCCACCACGATGTACACCGAATAGAACGCCGCCGCCCCGAGTCCCAGGACGATGCCGGTGGTGGCTCCATGGCCCCCGCCCAGCGTGAGTGCGATTCCGACGAAGCTCACCGCGAGGAGCGCCAGTCGCAGCGGCGTGAGGCGCTCGCGCAGGAAGGCGGCAGCGAGGAGGCACACCAATGTCGGATACGCGTAGAGGAGCAACGCGACCAATCCCGCCGACGCGTAATTGAGCGCCGCGAAGAAGCACACCGCCTGCCCGACGTAGCCGATGGCGCCCATGGCGATCGCCACGCGCAGCGCGCGCCCGCGCGGCCAGGGGCGCTTCAGTGCCAGCATGGCGCCGGCAAGGAGGAGGCCCGCGATGGTGAAACGCGCGGAAAGCACGCCGAGCACGTCCGCGCCGCCCGCGTAGGCGAAACGCGCGAAGATCGCCATCGCCCCGAAAGCCGTGGCGGAAATCGCGATGAGGGCGAGTCCTAGCCTAATTTCTCGATGCGCTTTTCGAGGCGTTCGACCGCGTCGCGCAGCTCCGCTACGCCGTTCACGAACGTGTCCACCTTGACGCGCGTGGCGATGAGGGGCGACTCCTCCGTCCAGTACTCC
>JBBRQA010000184.1:0-8209 GCA_038227085.1 Burkholderiales bacterium
ACGATCAGGAAGTAGCCCGCGAATCCCATCTGGATGATGGTCTTCACCTCGAACTCGAGACGCTGCGCGTAGCGCTGCCGCGCCTCGCGCCTCGATGCTTCCTCCGGATAGAGGTGAACCATGCGCCGCTCGAGGCCCTCGCTCGATTGCGCGCGCAGGTAGTCCTCGATCGATTCGCCGTGCGGCGTGGGGAAGTCCGGAAGCCGGCTCTTGCCGAGGGTGAATTCGAACGCGCAGCGCCGCGCGATCTCCACCGAGTTGGCGAGGGCTCCGGGGAGGTCGGCGAAGAGCTCGGCCATCTGCGCCTGGGTCTTGAAGTACTGCGAGGGCAGGAACTCGCGCGGGCGGCGCGAGTCGCCGAGGACGAAGCCCTGCGCGATGCACACGCGCGCCTCGTGCGCGCGGAAATCCTCCGGCTTGACGAACTGCACCGGGTGCGTGGCGACCACCGGCAAGCCGAGCCGCTCGGCGAGCGCCACCGAAGCCTGCACGAATGCGGCACTCCTCGCCGGATCGACGCGCTGGATCTCGATGTAGAACGCGCCGGGAAAGTCCGCGTTCCATTGGCTTGCGGCGGCATCGGCGGCATCGCGTTGGCCCGAGGCGAGCGTGGCGCCCACGTCGCCCGCCTGCGCGCCGGAGAGCACGATCAGCCCCTGGACCCCGCGCAGCCACTCGCGCCGCACCTCCGCGCGCCCGCGCCAGTGGTTCTCGGCATGGGCGCGGGAGAGGATCTCGCAGAGCGCGAGGTAACCCGGTGCGCTTCGCACCAGGAGCGTCACGCGGTACGCCGCATCGCGGTTTCTCTCGTTGGTGATCCAGATATCGCAGCCGATGATGGGCTGGACGCCCGCCCCGCGTGCCGCCTCGAAGAACTTGATCGCCCCGAAGAGGTTGGAGGCGTCGGTGATGGCGAGGGCCGGCATGCCGTCGGCCGCCGCTGCCGCCACCGCATCGTCCACGCGTGCCATCCCGTCGACGACGGAGTATTCGCTATGCAGCCGGAGGTGGACGAAGCGCGGTGCAGCCATGTCGAAGGTCTACCGGCGCTCGGCGAAGAAACGCTTGAGCGCCCCGCTGCATTCGTCGGCCAGCACTCCGCCCTCGAAGCGGCCGTGGTGGTTGAAGGTAGCGAGGGCAGGCAGGTCGACGATGCTGCCGCACGCGCCGGTCTTCGGGTCCGCGGCCCCGTACACGATGCGCGCTATGCGCGCGTGCGCCATGGCGCCCACGCACATCACGCACGGCTCGAGGGTCACGTAGAGCTCGCAGCCGGTCAACCGGTAGTTGCCGAGCGCCGCGCCCGCTTCGCGCAGCGCGACAATCTCGGCGTGCGCGGTGGGGTCGCAGGACGAGATCGGGTGATTGAAGCCTCGGCCGATGACCTGGCCGTCCTTCACGACCACCGCGCCCACCGGCACCTCGCCCGCCGCCGCCGCCTGCGAAGCCAGATCGAGGGCGGCGCGCATATATTCCTCCGCCGAGGCGTGCGCTGGCGATCCTGCTCGATTCATGGAGTGCTTTTCTTCCCGATTCGGCGCGTGCATTTGCGGTCGCATTATCGCACGCGAGGCGTGCCGAACCGCGCGCGGCGCGATCACGATCCGCGCGCCGCCGGCGGGCCCAAATGCCGCGCAACCCGATCGCGCAGCCGGGGAACGGCATAGTCGATGAACGCGCGGCACTTCATCGGCACGCGGCCCTGGCCCGCGTGCACGAGGCTCACCGGCACTGCGGGCGGCTCATGCTCGGCCAACACGCGCACGAGGCTCCCCTCGCGCAAAGCATCGGCGACCTGGTAGGAGAACACGCGCGTGACGCCGAGGCCCGCGACCGCGGCCCCGATTGCGGCCTCCGCGGTATTGACGCTCATGCGCGAGCGCACGGCAACACGCTCGAAACCCCGGGCGCTCGCGAACGACCACGATGACGACGACGCGAGGGCGTCGAAGGTCACGCAGCGATGCGCGGCCAGGTCGGCGGGCGTCGAGGGCGACCCGAACCTCGCCAGGTAGCCGGGACTCGCGCACACCACGCGGCGAACGCCGCCCAGCTGCGTCGCCACGAGGCCGCTGTCGGGAAGGTCGCCGATGCGCACCGCCAGGTCCACACGGCCCTCGAGCAGGTTTACGTTGCGATCGCCCAGGATGAGGCGCGCGTCCACCTCAGGATAGGCCTCGAGGAATGCCGCGACGACCGGCACCACGTGCACGCGCCCGAATACGACCGGCGCGGCCACGATGAGCTCGCCCTTCGCGTTCGCGTACGCGCCCGATGCGGCGCGCTCCGCCTCGTCGATGCGTTCCAGGACCTGCCGGCACGCGGCGAGGTACTCCCGGCCCGGCTCGGTCAGCTTCAGCCGGCGCGTCGAGCGCGTGATGAGCCGCGTCTTCAGGTGGGCCTCGAGGTCGGTGAGCTTGCGGCTCACGGTGGCGAGCGGGACGTCCAGCTCGCGCCCGGCGGCCGACAAGCTTCCCGCGTCGGCGATGGCAATGAAGACGGACATGGCGTCGAGTCGATCCATACTCTCGAATTCTGGAAGGATGATTCCCGCTTTGCAGTCTAGTCGAGATCGAGGCAAGCCTCTAGATTCCTTGCACCGGGATCACCCGGCCTCACGCGAAGGAACCATCCCATGTCACGCATCCCCACCCCCGCCACCATCGATGCCGCGCCCGCCTCGGCCCGCCCCTTGCTCGAAGCGGTGAAGAAACAACTCGGCGTCGTCCCGAACCTCTTCCGCATGGTCGCCACCAGCCCCGCCGCGCTGGAGGGTTATCTCGGGCTGTCAGGCGCGCTGCAAAAGGGAAGCCTGCCGGCGCAGACCCGGGAACGCATCGCGCTCTCCATCGCGCAGGTAAACGGCTGCGGCTACTGCCTGGCCGCGCACGCCTATCTGGGCAGGAACCTGGCGAAGCTCGACGACGCCGAGATCGCCGCCAACCGCAACGGCGGCTCGCGCGACCCCAAGGCCGATGCGGCGGTGCGATTCGCAGCGAAAGTCGCGCGCGAGCGCGGCCATGTCGCCGATTCCGACCTGCAGGCCGTGCGCCTGGCGGGCTACGACGACGCGCAGATCATCGAGATCGTCCTGCACGTGGCGCTCAACACTTGGACCAACTACGTGAACGAGGTCGCCAAGACCGAGATCGACTTCCCCGCGGTTGAAGCGCTGGCGGCGTAGGTGGAACTCTCGAGCGACGTGGCCTTCACCCCCGCGGTGAAGGCCGTCCAGGCCCGCAAAGGCTCGCGCCGCGCCTACGGGCGCATGGAGCAGAACGGCTCCTGGGAAACCAGGATCGCCGGCGAGCTGAAGGCGCAGATAGAGGCGCAGACGAGCGTCTTCCTCGCCACGGCGAGCGCGGATGGCCAGCCGTACATCCAGCACCGCGGCGGGCCGCCGGGATTCCTGCGCGTCCTCGACGAGCGAACCATCGCGTTCGTGGACTTCGCGGGCAACCGCCAGTTCATCACGCAGGGCAACCTCTCGGAGAACCCCAGGGCGCAGCTCTTCCTCATCGACTACGCGCTACGCCAGCGCATCAAGATCTGGGGCACCGCGCGCGTCGTGGAGGGCGACGGGGATCTCACCGCCCGGCTCATGCCGCCGGGCTACGGCGCGCGGCCCGAGCAGGTCGTCGTATTCAACGTGGCGGCGTGGGACGTGAATTGCCCGAAGCACATTCCGCAGCGCTTCGAGGCGGCGGACGTCGCCGCCGCGCTCGAGGCGCGCGACCAGCGCATCGCGCAGTTGGAAGCCGAAATGAAGCTGCTGCGTGAGCGTTGAACCGGGGAGCCAACGGGAATCCGCGCTCTTGCACGGATCCTGAATCCGGAAGAGCGTCACGCCCGTAGTCTCGGCAGTGATGCGAGCTGCCTTCTTCCTCCTGACGCTGGCCATGGCCCTTCCCGCGGAATCGGTGCAGGAGCGCTCATGGAACTTTCGCGTGTTCCTCGAAGGACGCGAAATCGGGCGCCACGACTTCACGCTTTCGACCAGCGGTGCGGAAACCTTGCTGCGCAGCGAGGCGCATTTCCGGGTTCGCTTCCTCTTCATCGACGCCTATCGCTACACGCACCAGGCCCGGGAACGCTGGCGCGACGGCTGCCTGGTCTCGCTCGCCTCGAGCACCGACACCAACGGCGCTCGCGAGGAAGTCAGCGCGCGGGCACGCGGAACGCGCCTGGCGGTGGAGCGAGCGACCGGACGTGAGGAACACGAGGGTTGCGTGATGAGCTTCGCTTACTGGAATCCGAAAATCCTCTCGGCGCGCCTGCTGCTCAACGCGCAGACCGGGGAGCTCACTGCCGTAGAGGCCGCGGCATTGGGTCCGGAGACCCTGGTCGTGCGCGGACGCCCGACCGCGGTCTTGCGCCATCGACTCACCGCGCCCGGCCTGGCGATCGACCTTTGGTACGACGGGGGCGACTGGGTGGCCCTCGAGTCAAACGTCGCGGGCGGCCGCCGGCTACGATACGAACTGATCTAGGAGTTTCGAGATGATCCCGAGGATTTTCATGGCCACTCTCCTGCTGGCGGCGGGCTGCACCAGCACGCCGCGTCCGCCGCTCACGCTCGCGGGTCCCGTCGACCTGCCGCGCTTCATGGGCGACTGGTACGTGATCGCCGCCACGCCGATGATCCTCGACGCGGATGCGCACAACGCCGTGGAGTCGTACCGGCTCGCGCGCGACGGGACCATCGAGGTCGACTATACCTTTCGCGCCGGCGCATTCGACGGTCCGACGCGCCACTACTCGCCACGCGGCTTCGTGCGCGACAAAGGCTCGAACGCGGTCTGGGGCATGCAGTTCCTGTGGCCGTTCGAATCGGACTACCGGATCGCTTACCTTGCCGACGACTACAGCCAGGTCGTGATCGCGCGCGAGAAGCGCGACTACGCGTGGATCATGGCGCGCACGCCCCGCATTCCCGATGCCGACTACCAGCGCCTGCTGGAAAGGCTCCGCGCCGAGGGCTACGATCTCGGCCGCATTCGCGCAGTCCCGCAGCGCCACTGAAAGCACAGCGAGGCGCGACGATCTACTCCCACTCGATCGTCGCAGGCGGCTTCGACGAGATGTCGTAGGTCACCCGGTTGATGCCGCGCACTTCGTTGATGATCCGGCCCGACACCCTGGCGAGTAGCTTGTGCGGCAACTCCGCCCAGTCGGCCGTCATGAAGTCGGTGGTCACGACGGCGCGCAGCGCGACCACGTACTCGTAGGTGCGCCCGTCGCCCATCACGCCGACCGATCGCACCGGGAGGAACACCACGAAGGCCTGCGCCACCTGGTCGTACCAGGTGACGCCGTCCTCATTGGTCGTGTTGCGCAACTCCTCGATGAAGATCGCGTCGGCCCGGCGCAGGAGATCGGCGTACTCCGCCTTCACTTCACCGAGGATGCGCACGCCCAGCCCGGGGCCGGGGAAGGGATGGCGGAACACCATCTCGCGCGGCAGTCCCAGCTCGATACCCAGCAGGCGCACCTCGTCCTTGAAGAGCTCGCGCAGCGGCTCGAGGAGCTTGAGATGGAGCGACTCGGGCAGCCCGCCCACGTTGTGGTGCGACTTGATGGTGACCGCCTTCTTGGTCTTGCCGCCGGCGCTCTCGATCACGTCGGGATAGATCGTGCCCTGGGCGAGCCATTTCGCGGCGGGCAGCTTCTTCGCCTCGCGCTGGAACACCTCCACGAACAGCCGCCCGATGACCTTGCGCTTGTCTTCGGGATCGCTGACGCCTTTCAGCGCGGCATAGAACTCGGGCGCCGCGTTAACCCGGTCGACCTTCACGCCGAGGTGCTTCGCGAAGGTCTTCATCACCTGGTCGCCCTCGTCCAGGCGCAGCAGTCCCGTGTCCACGAAGATGCAGGTGAGCTGGTCGCCGATCGCCTTGTGGATGAGGGCGGCGGCCACGGCGGAATCGACGCCGCCGGAAAGCCCGAGGATCACTTCGTCCTTGCCCACCTGCTCGCGGATCTTCGCAAGCGCCTGCGGCACGAACTGCGGCATGTTCCACTCGGAGCCGCAGCCGCAGATGTCGTGCACGAAGCGCGAATAGATCGCCTTGCCCTGCCTGGTGTGCGTCACTTCCGGGTGGAACTGCACCGCGTAGAAGCCGCGCGACTCGTCGGCCATGCCGGCCAACGGGCACGCGGGGTTCTCGGCGATGAGCGTGAAGCCCGGCGGGAGCGCGGTCACCTTGTCGCCGTGGCTCATCCACACGTCGAGGAAGGCTTCGCCCTTTTCGTTCACGCGGTCCTGGATCCCCTCGAGGAGGCGCGAGTGGCCGCGCGCGCGCACTTCGGCGTAGCCGAACTCGCGCACCTTGCCGGGCTCGACCTTGCCACCCAGCTGCGCGGCCATCGTCTGCATCCCATAGCAGATGCCCAGGACCGGGACGCCGAGCTCGAAGACCGCCTGGGGCGCGCGCGCCGTCTCTTCCTCCGTGACCGAGGCGTGGCTGCCGGAGAGGATCACCCCGCGCGGGTTGAAGGCGCGCACGAAGTCCGCGTCGACGTCGTGGGGATGGAGCTCGCAGTACACGCCGGTCTCGCGCAGCCTCCTGGCGATGAGCTGGGTGACCTGGGAGCCGAAATCGAGGATGAGGATCTTGTCCATCAGAACAGAACCGGGCCGCCCTTAGTCAACGTGATAGTTCGGGGCTTCCTTGGTGATCTGCACGTCATGGACGTGAGACTCGCGCATGCCCGCGGACGTGATCTCGACGAACTCGGCTTTCGTGTGCATCTCCTCGACGGTGCGGCAGCCGGTGTAGCCCATGCTTGCGCGAAGCCCGCCCATCAATTGCTCGATGATGGCGCTGGCGGGGCCCTTGTACGGAATGCGGCCCTCGACGCCCTCGGGGACGAGCTTGTCGGCGTTCATCTCCGCGTCCTGGAAGTAACGGTCGCTCGATCCCTTCTGCATCGCGCCGATCGATCCCATGCCGCGATACGACTTGTAGGAGCGGCCCTGGAAAAGCTCGATATCCCCGGGAGCCTCTTCGCTTCCTGCGAAGAGGCTCCCGAGCATGACGCAACCCGCACCCGCGGCGACTGCCTTGGCGATGTCGCCCGAGTAGCGGATGCCGCCGTCGGCGATGCAAGGAATCTCGGTGCCGCTCAGCGCGTCGGCGACGTTCTGGATCGCCGTGATCTGCGGCACGCCCACGCCGGCGACGATGCGAGTGGTGCAGATGGAGCCGGGGCCGATGCCGACCTTCACGCCATCGGCGCCGTGGTCGACGAGCGCCAGTGCCGCGGCCTTCGTGGCGATATTGCCACCCACGACCTGGACCTGCGGGAAGGATTTCTTCACCCACTTCACGCGATCGAGCACGCCCTGGGCATGCCCGTGGGCGGTGTCGACCACGATCACGTCCGCGCCCGCCTCGACCAGCGCCGCGACGCGCTCTTCCGTGCCTTCGCCCACGCCCACCGCGGCGCCGACACGCAGGCGTCCCTGCTGGTCCTTGCACGCGTTGGGATGCTCGGAGGACTTGAGGATGTCTTTCACCGTCATCAGGCCGCGCAGCTCCCAGTCGCCGTTGATGACGAGGACGCGCTCCAGGCGATGGCGGTGCATCAGCGCGCGCGCCTCCTCGAGGCTGGCACCTTCCTTCACCGTGATGAGGCGGTCGCGCGGCGTCATGATGTTCTTGACCGGCTGGTCGAGGTTGTCCTCGAAGCGCAGGTCGCGGTTGGTGACGATGCCGACCACGCGCTTGCCCTCGAGCACGGGCAGCCCCGAGATGCGGTGCTTGCGGGTGAGCTCCAGCACCTCGCGCACGGTCATCGACGGCGCCACGGTGATGGGCTCCTTCACGACACCGCTTTCGAAGCGCTTCACCTTCGCGACCTCGGCGGCCTGCGCCTTGGGCGTCATGTTCTTGTGGATGATGCCGATGCCGCCTTCCTGCGCAAGCGCGATCGCCAGGCGCGACTCCGTCACCGTGTCCATGGCGGCGGACATCAGCGGGATGTTCAGCTGGATCGTGCGGGTGAGGCGGGTCGCGAGGTTGACTTCGCGGGGGAGGACGGTCGAGTGGGCGGGGACAAGCAGTACGTCGTCAAAGGTGAGCGCTTTTTGGATGACGCGCATTCTGTAAACCCTTAGCTGCAAAACGAGATTATACAGATCGGTCATAACCGGGACAACCGCGACCCCGGCTCGCGCGTTGTATAGCGGCGCCGCATTGACGCTCCA
>JBBRQA010000185.1:0-7991 GCA_038227085.1 Burkholderiales bacterium
AGTGCTCCTCGCCGCGAGCTCCACCTGCGCTTCGCCGACGCGCTTCAGTACAAACGGCGCGGCGAGCCCGGCCTGGCGCATCTCGCCGGACATCGCGCCCCGCCCTTCGATGCGCGCGGTGAAGACGGCCGGCGCGTCCGGCGGGGCGCCGAGCGCGTCGCCCGCGTCGAACGCGATATCACCCTCGCCCACCCTGAGGTTCGCGAGCGGAGCGCCCTTCACGTCGATGCCGGGAACGATCATCGATCCGATCCATGTGCCCGCGGAATCCTTCGCGAGGTCGATCACGAAGGGGAGATCGCGGCCGGGAATTTGCGCGCGCCCGGACCATCGGCCCGCGACGTCAGGCGCGGCGGCAGACGCCAGCGCGGGTATCGATGCCAGCAGGAGAATCAGGGTGAGTCGCATGGTGCCTACCCGGAGGACGCCGCGATGGCGCCGTGCAAAGGATGCGACGAGGCGCGCCCGGCTTCTGTGACGGATTGTGACGTGCCGGCCGCGCGGCAAGCAAGTTTAGCGGCCGTGGCAGCTCTTGTACTTCTTCCCGCTGCCGCACGGGCACGGGTCGTTGCGCCCCACCTTGGGTGTCTCGCGCTTCACTGTCGGGGGAACGCCCTTCTCGAACCAGTAGCGCCGCACTTCGATGAGGTGATCGGCGAAGCCTTCGCGGATCTCGGCAAGCATCTTCGCCTCGTCGGCCTCGCTCATCCACTCTTCGCCGTTCTCCAGTGCGAGGTCCTTCGCCTGCCCGGTGAGCGCGAGGAAAGGGAAGAGCATGTTGTCGAGATCCTCGGCCTGCGCTTGCTCTTCCCACGGCGGGAGGAAGAGGTCGACGCCGGCGAGGTAGCCATCGGCCCAGATCGAGAAGTCTTCCTCTTCGCCGCCGTAGAGGATGAAGTCGAAGCCTTCGCCTTCATTCAGCTGGCGCGCCGTGTCTTCGGCGAAGCGCTCGAGAAGCTGCGCGATGGGCTCGATGTCTTCCGGGCCGCCCGCCGAGATCGAAGCGCCGAGAATCGCGGGCAGCCACTTCGCGCGCGATATCGGCGGAGTTGCGCAGGCGATGGCGGCGAAAAGCCCCTGCACTGCATCGAGGGGCAGCGTGACCTCGGCGCGCTCGGGATCGTCGAGGTATTTCTCGAGGCGGTCGAAGTCGGACTCGGCGAGGGGGGCGAGGGTCACACCGTCACCAGCCACTTCGCGAAGCTCATCCAGGCCGCGGTCTGCGAGAGCGCGAGCCGCCCGATCTGCACCACGATCACGAAGGTGAGGCCGGCGGCGAAAGCGGGATGGATCCTGCGGTTCTTCACCGTATCGAAGACGATGCAAGCGAGGATCACGAGGTCGGTGAGCGCGAAGAAAACGAGCGGGCCGCCGCTCTGCACGAAATCGAAGGGCAGTCTCGCGATCGCGGGCGAGATCATGGCGATGGTGGCGAGCAGCATGAGGCGCTTGTGATACGGGCCGCGCTTGCGCAGCACCACCGCGGCCGTGACGAGCACGGCGAAAATCACCATTTCCCCCAACGGCAGCACGAGGAATACGAGCGGCGACAGGCCCGCGGGTGCCGCGCCGGCCCTGGCCGACGCGACTCCAAGCGAAGTCCCGACCACCAACACGAGAAGCGCGAGCAGCGTGCCCGCCACCCCGAGCTTGCGGTGCACCGCGGTATGGCCCGTGGCCACCAACCGAACCTGCACGAGGAAGAGCGCGAACCACGCCGTCATCACGAGGCCGTGCACGTGCTTGAGCGTAGAAAGATCCGGCGTGCCGAATGCCGACTTGAGGTAGTAGGTCGGCGCGAAGCCCGCGAACACGACGAGCATCGCGACGAGCGCGGCCCAGGTATAAAGGCGGCGTTCGCCCGCGGGGCGCGCAAGGCGAACATCGAGGGGTGGGCTGGCCATGGAACCTCCGGACACAGGGGCCCGCATTCTACCGCGCCGCCATCCGGCGCCGTATCATCTCGCCACGAAAATTCGCTCCCTAGTCGTCGCCTTCATCGTCATCGCCTTCGCCCTTCGACGCCTTCTCGCACAGCGTCTTGCCGTTCGCGTTGTCGGTGAGCGGCTTCTGCGTGCCGGTGAAGCGGCCGGCGTCCGTGAAGGTAACCTCGGTCACGAAGGCGAGCGGATTGGCGGGATCGAGGTTGGCGGAAGGCTCGATGCACGCGACGCGGAAGCCCTTCACGCCCTTCCTGAAGCCGTTCGCGCGGAAGTCGAAGAGCGTACCGCCGCCGATCGCGAAATGCCTGCCCTCGACGACGAGCATGTACATGCTGTCGCCCACGCCGATGGGCAGGCGCACCGAGGCGAACATCGGGTCCTTCTTGCCGAGCTGGTAGTCGTAGGCCACGGCGGGCGCCGGGTCGATGAAGATCGGCACGTTCGGCACGACGTTCACCGAGAACGTGTACGCGCCACCCGACGTCGTCCCCGTCGGCAGCACTGCCGGCGACGCGATGAAGCCGTGGGCGTTGCCCAGGCCGTCGTAGTAGAAGCCGCTCACCTGCCCCGCGTTGTTGATCGATTGGCCGACAGTGCCGCCCACCGCGCCGGGAACATCGATGAGCTCGTAGCCGAGCGACGTCCCGACCCACGCGTGGAAATTGCCCAGCGTGTCGGCGAGGTTGCCGGTCATCACCCCCAGGTCGTTGATGCCGCGCGCACGCGTCGACTGGCCATCGAGCTGGAAGAACGACATCGTGCCCCCGGGCTGGCGAAGGAAGCTTTCCGTGCCGACGCCGGGCACGCGCGCGCTGCCCACGAGCTGGCCCGCCGCATTCATGCCCTGCGGGATCGTGAAGGTCGAGCCCGGGACGATGATGTCGAGGAACGTGCTTGTCGCGGGGTTGTAGATGAAGCCCGCGGGTCCGATGGAGCCATCGTCCGCATAGCCGACGACGAGCCCCGAGTTCGTGATGAAACGCACGTTGGTGTTGAGCCAACCCGGCTTGGAGAAGAAGGTGAACGCCCCGCCGTTGAGGATGAGCCCCTGGTTGCCCGTGGCGGGTTCCATGCCGCCCGCCACGACGCCCGCGTCGTTGATGCCGTGCGCATAGGTGCTGACGCCGCCCGGCGCCGGCGGGAAGGCCGTGAATACGCCGCCCAGGTATGTGAAGCCGAAGGTGTTGGTGCCGTCGAGGCTCGCGTAGCCCGCGATGCGCCCGCTGTTGTTGATTGCGCGAATGTCGGTGAAGACGGCGCCCGGGTAGTCGACGAGCGTGATGCTGTATACCGCGTGGGCGGTGCTCGCGGCGAATGCCAGCGATGCCGCGGCCAGGGTCAGTGCACAGCGCAGGATTTTTCTCATGGGAGACTCCCTCGGGGAAGAGCGCGGAGTCTCGCCCCCCGGGATGGGCTGTGTCAATCGGGAAAATTCAGCACTCTTCACTACAGGGCCAGGTGCGAGGTCTCGAGGAGCTAACGCGCCGTCATCCCCAGTTGGTCCATCAGGAACGCATGGACATCCGCATCCTCCTCCACTCGCGTGCTCACCCCGGTTCCAATCCCGTGGCCCGTCTCCGCACTCACGCGCAACAGCACCGGCCGGCCCGATGAATTCGCCGCCTGAAGCCGCGCGGCCATCTTCCGCGAGTTGTAGGGATCGACGCGCCCATCGTTCTCGCCCGACGTCATGAGGATCGCTGGGTACGCCGTCCCATCCTTCACATGGTGCAGCGGCGAATACGCGTAGAGCGCATCGAACTGCGCGCGGTCCTTGACGCTCCCGAACTCGGTCACGTTGAAGGCGCCGTTGGGCGTCGATTCCACGCGCAGCATGTCGTAGATGCCCACCTCGCTCACGATGGCGCGAAAGAGGTCGGGGCGCTGCGTGAGGATCGCGCCCATGAGGAGGCCGCCATTGCTGCCGCCCAACGCGGCCAGGCGCGCGGGCGTGGTGTAGCCGCGATCGACCAGGTGCTGAGCCGCGCCGATCATGTCGTCGAACACGTTCTGCTTCTTCGCGAGGTTGCCGGCCAGGTGCCACTCCTGGCCGAACTCGCCGCCGCCGCGCAGGTTGGCGATCGCGATGATGCCGCCCGCGTCGAGCCACACGCGGTTGGTGAGCGAAAAAGTGGGCTGCATGCTCACGCCGTAACCGCCGTAACCGATGAGGAGCACCGGATTGGAGCCGTCGCGCTTCGTGCCTTTGCGCATGAGGATGTTTACCGGGACCCTGGTGCCGTCCTTCGAGACCGCCATCTCGCGCGCAACCTCGGCATCGGCGAAGTCGAAGCGCTGCTTGCCGGTGAGCGCCGTCGGCACGAGCTTGCCGAGGCTGGGCGAATACCGGTACGTGGCGGGCGCCGTCAAATAGCTCGCGCTGCCCACCAGGATCTCGTCGCCGCCCAGGCGCTCGCCGATGAAGCTCGATGAGACGGGCTCGGCGGGCAGCGCGCCCAGCGCCTTGCCGGCGAGATCGAACATGCGGATCTCCGTCGGGCCGCCCGCCATGTAGATCGCGTAGAGGCGCGTGGCGGTTGGCCTCGCGTCTTCGAGGGTGTCCGTGCCCTCGGGGATCACGACCTTTGCGCTTGCGAGCTCCGGCTTCGCCAACGGCATGGCGATGACCTTGCCGCGCGGCGCTTCCTTCACGGAAAGCGCGTAGAGCCTGCCGTCGAAGCCCAGCGTCGCGGCGCGCAGCATGTCCGCGAAATCCGAGACCTTCGTCCATCGGCCCTCGGGACCGCGCAGGTAGAAGGCGAACTCGCCGCCGTCGCCATTGGCCACGGATGCGAGCAGGTAGCGGCCGTCGCGCGTGGTGGAAAGCTGGATCTCGGCAATGCGCGGAAATTCCTTGCCGATCACATAGGTGTCGGCGCTCGCGGGCGTGCCGAGCTTGTGGAACCAGACCTGCTGGTAGAAGTTGGCGTCGTCGTTCGAGCGCTCGCCGCCCTGCGGATAGCGCGTGTAGTAAAAGCCCGTGGCCTTCGCATCCCACGCGATGCTGCCCCCGCCCGTGGGGTACTGCACGCGCGGCACGACGTCGGGCAGGCGCTTGCCGGTGCGCGTGTCGATCACCCACGCCGGGCCGTCCTCGCTGCCGTTCTCCGAGATCGCGACGGCGACGTAGCGCCCGTCGAGCGACGGATCGTAGAAGTCGATAGCCGTGGTCCCCTTGGCGTTCAATGTGTCGGGATCCAGGAGGACGCGCTCGCTCGCCACGTCGGTCGCCGAGTTCATCATCACCAGCATCGGCTGCTTCTTCGCCGGCTGGCGCTTCATCGCGAAGAGACTCCCGGCCTGGCGGAACTGCGAGTAGCGGACGGGCAGCGTGCCGTAGAGGTCCGCGAAGCGCCCCTTCAGCTTCGCGCGCTGCGGGAGGCCATCGAGATAGGCGCGGGTGACCTTGAGCTGGTCCTGGCTCCAGCCCTTTACGGCCGGGTCACTGTCGTTCTCGAGCCAGCGATAGTCGTCGACGACCTGGATGCCGTGGTAGGTGTCTGTGACGGGCTTCTTCGGGGCTTCGGGGTACTTGAAGGTTTGGGCGCCGGCGGTGCCTGCGCATAGGATTAACATCAGAAGGAATCGCATGGCGAGTGGGTGTGGGTCAGGAGATAGGCGCCATAGTACAGAACGAAGGAGAACTCCAATGAGCCGCCAGATCCCGCAAGCAGAATGGCAGGCCTACTTCGATTCGATGTCCGAATCCATGGCCGGCACGCTGGCCGAGCTCGAGGTGGCATCGCTCGGGCTCGGCGACCAGCTCGAGGCGGAGTGGGTCGAATTGGAGGGCATCACCTACGACCAGAAAGATGACCTGATCGAGTTCGTGCTCCAGGACCTGGACCATATGATCGACAAGCCCCGCGAGATCTGGGTCGACGAGACGGCGCTGTCGCTACTGAGCCTTGAAGTCGTCGATGCCGAGGGCTTGCGGCACATCCTGCTGCTGCGCACGCCGATGTTTCTGCCGACGCCGGCACCGGCCGTCATCCCGGCGTAGCGTATTCATCGCTGCCTCTTTGCATTTTCCGGGACATACAACTTCAGCATTTCCTCAACGCGCCCTTTGATTCGTTGACTCAATGATGGGGGTTCGATGACGCGCACCTCCGGACCCATTCGAAGGATATCCATCACCAACTCTGCCTCTGAGCTAAATGGCACTTCCAGCACATAACTCCCATCTTTCTCCCACCGCGCTCTTTGCTTCGGATGCCACTCCTCCATCGCCACATACCGCGCTCTCTCCGGTGTAAAGCTCAAAGTCGCCCACTGCACCTTCTTCCCCGAGAAGATCCCGTACCCGCTCGCAAGCACCTCGTCCAGCTCCTTGTCCGGCACCTCCTTTACCTTCCCCGCCACCATCTCCACTCCACGCATGGCATCGAGGGCAAAACTTCTCAAGTCGTTGCGCAGATGGCACCAGGCATCGAGATACCAGTTCTCGCGATAGTGGACGAGCCGTTGCGGTGACACCTCGCGCTCGGTGACCTCGTCCCGGGTGCGGTTCCAGTAGGTGAGCTTCAAGCGCTGGCGATTGAGCACGGCGGAGGCGATGAGCTCGAAGTGCTTGGGCTCGTGCTTGCGCGCGCCCATGGGGATCACGCGGATTCTCTTCCTCACCTCATCGGCGGAGCGCTCGCCCGTGGAGAGGAGCGCTTCGAGGCGGCTCTTCAACGGCGCCAGGTGCGCGCCCAGGAGCGTGGGCTCGAGGCTTTCGAGGAGGTGCTGCATGGTGAGGAGCGCCTGCGCTTCGCGCGGGCTGAACCAGAGGCCCGGCAGCTCGTAGACGGGGGCGGCGCCATCGGCCTTCACGAACCGGTAGCCGCCCGCCTCGCGATCCCACTCGATGGGCGCGTGGTGGCGGCTTCGCATGTACTCGATGTCGCGCTTGAAGGTGGCGAGCGAGACCTCGAGCTCGCGCAGGAAGTCGGCCACGGCCACGACGCCGCGCTCGCGGATCAAATGGTCGATCTTGTAGAACCGTTCCGTGCGGTCCATCCGAAAGTGCGCCCTCGGCTCAACCGGTGCGGCGGCTGCGGCCGGGTCGAGCCCTCCCTTGTCCATCGCGCTTCCTTATCTGGCTGCCGAGGGATCTCAGGCTAACCAGGCGGTGGCTCGCGCGGTGAGCTACCTGGGAGGATCATAGCAAGCAGTGGGACGAGGGGCGCAGAATGCTGCGCAGCGGGTAGCAGGCAGAACGAGGGCGGATCCATGAAGCACCTTGCTGCCATCGCATTCGCGGTGGCTATCGCGTTTTCCGGGCAGTCTGGCGCGAAGGGCTCGCACGGCCACAGTTCAGGCGCTTCCCACAGCCAAGGCAACTCGCGCGCGGCGCCCGGCGTCCAGCGCAACTCCCACGGAAAGATCGCCCGCAGCGCAAGGGCCAGGGGCGAATTCAAGAAGTCGAATCCATGTCCTTCGACGGGCAGGTCCGCTGGAGGGTGTCCTGGCTACGTGATCGACCACGTCACCGCGCTGAAGCGCGGCGGCGCCGATGCGGCGGGAAACATGCAATGGCAAACGAAGGCCGCGGCGAGGGAGAAGGACAAATGGGAATGATGTAGGCCCGGCTCCGGGGTGTCACATCCAGCTGGCTCACGTAGTGAGCTTGGCGCCCCCTACGATGGCCCCATGAATTCCCGCCAACCGACACCGACGCCGCCGCCCTCGGAAATCAAGCTGTCGCTTGAGGGCCTCTTGATGCGAGACCTTCAAGCCTGGATCGCGGCGAAGGAAGCAATACGCCGCGCGATGACCTGATTTGCACAGCATCATTCCATCGACTTGCTACTCGTCTGCGTCCTTCCCATCGACCCGCCCTTCTTTCAGCGCATGGAGCATCTCGCGCGCATCGGCCGGCTCTTGCAGCGCTTCCGCCGCCACGTCGCGGCGATCCCTCACCATCGGCAGGTCGCGGCGCAGTTCCTCGAGGAGCTCGATCACCTTGCTCACCTTCTGCTCGGTGAGCATGTTCACCTGCAAGTCGAGGTGCGCGTGCAGCGCCTCGATGCTGGACTGCCGGTTCTGCTTGATGAGGATCAC
>JBBRQA010000186.1:0-7972 GCA_038227085.1 Burkholderiales bacterium
AGGCGGCCACCCCGGGCCTGTGCCCTCGGTCACCTCGCCCTCGATGGTCGCGCCGGTGGCAAGAGGCAAGGCCTGGATCTCACGAATCGTCTTCCGAACGTAGCCGGGGTCGTCGATCGGGCCACAGCCACCCACCATTCCCCCTCGAATGAAAGCGACACGACGCTCTCCGACCCTGGCCGTCCAACGCGCCGATGCATCTTCAGTGCGCACCTTCACGAGTCGTCCCCGTTTACCCTTGAACGTTCGCTCGACCTCGATCGTGAATTCGATTTCGCCCGCCACCTCGTCTCGTCTAACCGCGGCGATCTTCCCGAGCAGCACCGAGTCGCTACGAAAGAATTCGCTGCAGACCTTCAGCGCCGGATAGGGGCAAAGGGAACACGCGCTTCCGCTCGCCATCGCCAAGCCGGCGAAAAGGGCGGCGGTAGCGCACGAATTTTTTCCCGAAGGACGCGGCCCCATCGGTAGCACGCCCGCCTCCGCGAGAATCGCGCGCGCGATTTCGAAGCGATCCCCAAAGCGCGTTCCCTTCGCCGGCGTGAAGTTCATCGCGAAGTAACCCACCGGTCGACCCTGGCGCTCGACCCAGCCCACCCACCACGAGACCGGATTCTTCACGGCGCCCGAGGAGCCGGTCTTCGCATAGAGCGTGTAGCCGTTCCTCTTCTCGACCACGAGGGCGTTCTTCACCACGCGCTGCGAGCGCTGGCTCATCGGCAGCTCGCCCTCGGCGAGCTTCCTCAGGAAGTCGACCTGCTCTACGGCGCTGATGCGAAGCCCGCCCTGCAGCCAGAAGAGGTCGATGCCGCCCGCCATGGCTTGGTTGCCGTAGTCAAGGCGCTGGAGCCACTCCATCATGCGTTGCTTGCCGGTGCGCCGCGCGACCTCCTGGAACATCCACACCGTGCTCTCGCGCATGCCGCTCTCGAGAGTCTGGTCGCGCTCCCACGCGGCGCGCAGCTTCGGCTTGCCGTCCCACGGGAACACCTCCATCTCGTCGGTGATCGAGCCCACCTCGAGACCGATGAGAGCGTTGGCGAACTTGAAGGTGGAGGCGGGGAGATAGCGGCTGCGCGCGCGCGCCTCGTTGAAGACGAGGTAGCGGTCCTTCTGCGGCTCGAAGAGGACGAAGGTGCCGCGCACGCCCTTCGCGTCGAAATGCCTCTGCCACTGCGGGCGCGCGATGGTGTCGGCCGCCACCGCCGAGAACGAGGTGAAGAGGACCAGCAGGGGAGAAACGAATCGCTCCATCGGAACTCCATGACGATCGCTGACGACCCCGATCATGGAGCGCGATTCTGGCAAAATTCGGGCGGCGCGAAGGCCAATTCGGCGCGCGGCCCCGGGGTCTCAGAACACCTGCCTCGTGATCGTCTTGGATCCGGTGACGCCGTCGACGGAGAAATTCAACGTGCCGTTGTTCGGGTCGGTGAAGGCGACGCTCGCGGTGCCGACCTCGACCACGCGGACCTGCGCAGGATCGAAGTCGGGCCCGAACGCGGGGCCGGTCGTGCGGTAGACCTTTCCCGAGCAACCGGCGTCGCCAACGGACGCGTCGCAATTGGACGCCACGTACCACACGGGCTTGCCCGCCGAGTCGTACACGTACCAGGCGAGGAACATCGTCTTGAACTGGTGGGTGATCGCGACACCCCAGCCCGACTGCGTCGGGTCCCACCAGAGGTCGGTGAAGTTGACCGGGGGTGCGATATCGCCGGAAGGAAACGGCTGGCGCGCGATCGTCACGGCGCGAGATTGCCCCGCGACGCTGTACGTCATGGTTCCCGCGTTGCCATTCTGGAACGAGAGCTGGAGGGACCCGATCGGCGTCACCTGTGCCGCCGCGGGATCGAATGCGAAGCCGAAGAATTTCGGGCCAGTGACTTCGTAGACGGTCTCGCTGCAGGCGCCGCTCGAGCTCGCCCCAGCCGGCAGCGCGCAATGCGGCGCGACGTACCACTTCGGCTTGCCCGCGGCGTCGTAGGAGTACCAGGCGACGAACACGATGTTGTTGCGTTGGGTGAAGTCGATGCCCCATCCGGATTCCGACGGGTTCCACCAGATGCCGCTCAACGGACCGGGCGAGGAAGCAGGAATGACGCTATTCGCCGAGGCGGTGTGCCACCGGCGGGCACCGGTGTCGCCCGAATACTTCACGACTGTGTACCCGTACCCGGACAACGAATACGCCCGCGCCGCCACGATGACGTCGCGATTGCGGTCGAAGGCGACGGCGTATCCGGGCTGCCCCGGGTAGCTCGCGGTCCAGAGCGGCGCACCGTCACTGCCCCGATACTTGATGGTGCGCAGGTTGTCGTCGCCGGCAGTCGACGAGTCGCGCGAAACGCCCGTGGTGACGACGTCCCCGGCGCTGTCCACCGCGAGCGAGTAGGAGAAATCGTCGCCGTTCCCGGCGCCGTTGTATGCGACGTTCCAACGCACATTGCCACTGGCAGCAAGGAGGTTCACGGTGTGCATGTCGTATCCGCCCGCGCCGGCGAAACCCGTCACGGACACGTTGCCCGCGGCGTCGACCGCGACAGAGTTCATCGCCCCGCCCCGGGGAAGGAAGTCGAGGAATCGGTCCCAAACGACCTCCCCGGTAGCGGACCCGTACTTGACAATGCGATAGCCGGTACTGCCGCTGTATCCCAGGGCGATGAAGGAGCCGTCCGGCGCGATCGTCCCGTCGAGGCCCTGGTCGGCCAATCCCAATGCGCTTCTCCACAGCGCCGCTCCGCTTGCGCCGGCGTACTTGATCGTCACAAAACCGGAGTCGCCCAGGCGCTGGCCCTGGGATCCCGTGACGAACGCGTCGCCGTTCGCATCCACCACGATCGCGTGCCCGATGTCGTAATCGTCGAAGGGAAAGCTTGGAAGCGCGGTCCACGTCTGCGCGCCCGTCGCGCCGCTGTACTTGACCGTGACGAGGTAGTCCACCGAGCGGTTGTCGACAAGATCCCAGCCAGTTCCGGTCACGAATACGTCTCCCGCAGCATCCAGCGCGATCGCGTAGGCGGCCGATACGTATCGTGCTTCATACGTTGCGACCCACAGTTGCGCGCCGGTGGCGCCGTCGTACTTCACCGTACGCATGTTCCGCCTGAACGGCACGACGGCGACGGATCCCGTCACGAAGACGTTCCCCGCCGCATCCATCGCGACAGCGACCGCGGCGTCGTTGCCCTGGTCGAGCCCGGGATGGGTCGCGCTCCACACCACCGACCCGTCAGCCGCCCGGAATCGCATGGTGAGCATCTTGTCGTGAAGCCCGGTGCGCAGGCACCCGGTCACGATCGCGTCGCCGTTGGCGGCGAGCGCCATCGCGTGCGCGCCGTTGGCGCTGCGAGTGTCGACGGCGTTGAGGGGGTTGCACCCGGGAAGCGATTCGAAGAATGCCTGCGCCCGCGCCGGCCACATCATCGTCACCACGACAAGGAAAACGATCGAGAGCGATGTACGCATGACTGGTCCCACGGCAGAGTCCGATGCTCGATTTTATCCAAACTACGCCGCGCTATGATTGCAACCGATGAAGCTCATCACTTGGAACATCCAGTGGGGCCGCGGCATCGACGGGTGCGTCGATCTCGAGCGCATCGTGCGCCACGCACGCGCCATGGCGGATTTCGACGTGATCTGCATGCAGGAGATCGCGGATAACTTCTCCGGGCTCGCGGGCAACGACGATCGCGACCAGTTCGCGCTGCTAGCGGCGCTGCTGCCGGGCTATGCGGCGGTGAGCGGGTTCGGCGTCGACGTGCGCGGCGAGAGCGGGCGCCGGCGGCGTTTCGGCAACGCGATCTTCTCGCGCCATCCGGTCCTCTCCGCGCGGCGCCACGCGTTGCCGTGGCCCGCGGATTCCGACAAGGAGACCATGCCACGCGTCGCCGTCGAGGCGACGCTGCAAACGCCGATGGGCGCGCTGCGCGTCTCTACCACGCACCTCGAGTACTACTCCGACGTGCAGCGGCGCGCGCAGGCGGCGCGGCTTCGCGAGCTGCACGACGAGGCGTGCCGGCGCGCGATGAAGCCCGGAGCCGCGACCGCGAGCGGCGGGCCTTTCGACGCCACGCCGCAAACCACGAGCGCAATCCTCGCCGGCGACTTCAACTTCCCGCCCGAGAATCCCGCGTACAGCGAGATCCAGCAATCACTCCCGGGAGAAGGCCCGGCCTATTGCGACGCATGGGCGCTCGCGCACGGCAAAGCGCCGCACACGCCGACCTTCTGCGTGCACAGCAAGGGCTACAGCAAGACCCCCTACTGCTGCGACTTCCTCTTCGTGAGCGCAGACGCTGCGCGTCGCGTGCGCGCCGTGGAGGTCGATTCGGGCACGCTGTACTCGGACCACCAGCCGGTGCTCCTCGACTTCGACGATCGCCAGGCCGCCCCATGACCCTCACCTGCCCGCACTGCAACCACCCCGTCGCCGCCAATCCCCTCGGGCGCTGGTTCTCGCGCTTCCAATGCCCGCACTGCGGCAAGGCGTTGCAGTTCGACACGCGCACCAACGTGCTCGGCGCCGTGGGCTCGGCGCTCTTCTTCATCATGGCGTGGGCGCTGCTCATGGGCAGGAGCGACGAGGCGCAACACGCGGCCGTGGTTGCCGGCGCACTCTGGCTCGCCGCGATGGCGGCGAGCTACGCGCTGCGGCGCATCGAGAAAGGCCGGCCATGACCGAGCGCAACCTGAAACTCGACGAGCGCCTGTACCGCTACCTGCTCGAGCACTCGCTGCGCGAGCATCCTGTGCAACGCGAGTTGCGCGAGGCCACGCGCGACATGCCGCACGGGGGCATGCAGATCGGGCCGGAGCAGGGCCAGCTCATGGCGCTGCTCGTGCGGCTTCTGGGAGCGCGCCGCACTATCGAGGTCGGCGTCTTCACCGGCTACAGCGCGCTCAGCGTGGCGCTGGCCCTGCCGGCGGATGGGCGCGTGGTCGCATGCGACGTGAGCGAGGAGTGGACCACGATGGCGCGGCGATACTGGGCGAGGGCGAAGGTCGCCGATCGAATCGATCTTCGCATCGCCCCGGCGCTGCAGACGCTGGACGCCCTCATCACGGCGGGGGAATCGGGCGGCTACGATTTCGCCTTCATCGATGCCGACAAATCCAACTATCCGGCGTATTACGAGCGCTGCCTCGCCCTGGTGCGAAAGGGCGGCCTCGTCGCCGTCGACAACACGCTGTGGTCCGGCGCCGTCGCCGATGCCTCGAAGGTCGACAAGGACACCGTGGCCATTCGCGCCTTCAACGACACGGTTCACGCCGATGAGCGCGTCGACGTCTCGCTGCTGGCGATCGGCGACGGCCTCACGCTCGCGCTGAAGCGCTGACGGGCCGAATGAAAAGGGGCCATACACTCGGATGGCCCCTCGACAGCGGCGAGCCGCGCTTCGATTACTTCTGCATCGCCTGGTTGGTGGACGGCTTGCCGGTGCGCTTTTCCTTCGCCTCGCCGACGAGCTCCTTGGCCTTGTCGATCGGCTTCTCGGCCGCGGCGCGCAGCGCGCTCTCATGCTCCTGCTTGAGGATCGCGCCGTTGCCGGCGTCAACGAAGATTTCGTTCTGGCCGCTCTTGGCGGGGTCCTTCACGTGATACGAGTACACGAGACAGCCGCTCTCGGTCTCGATTCCGCCTTTCACGACGGTCGAGCCGGGGCCCGCGGTGCCGAGGGCGGCCTTCTTGGCGGCGTCCTCCTTGACCGTGGCCATGGCCATCAGGTCGGTTTTCTTCGCGGTCTTCGACGCCTTCATGCTGCAATCCTTGAAGGACTTGTCGGGGCTCGCGGCGGAGACCGCGAGCGGAGCCGCGACCAGCGCGGCGAGGATCATTTTTTTCATTGGAATGGGTTCCTGTGGGTGGTGGAATCACCCCTTGGAACCTGGCCGGTTTGCGAAGTTTCCCGCCTAACGCAGGATGATCACCGCCGTAAGGACTACCAGGACGGCAACAATCACCCACATCGCGCGCGTCTGGCGCACCTGGGCGCGCTCGAGATCGCGAATCGCAATCTCCACGCGGCGCGGTGCATCGTCCGTGAGCACGCGATGCACGAGGCGGGGGATCTGCGGCAGGGTGCGCGCCCACAGCGGCGCCTCGTCGCGCAGCTCGCGCAGCATGCCGCGCCAGCCGAGCTGCTCCCGCATGAAGCGCTCCAGCACCGGCTGCGCGATCGGGCGCAGGTCGAGATCGGGATCGAGCTGGCGCCCGAGCCCCTCGATCTGCAGCAGGGTCTTCTGCAACAGCACCAACTGCGGCTGCACCTCGATGCCGAAACGTCCCGCGATCTCGAAGAGCCGCACCAGCACCTTGCCGAACGAGATGTCCTTGAGGGGCTTGTCGAACACCGGCTCGCACACCGAGCGCACCGCGCCCTCGAAGTCCGCGAGGCGCGTGCCCGCCGGCACCCAGCCCGCTTCGATGTACGCGCGCGCCACGCGCCGGTAGTCGCGGCGGAAGAACGCCATGAAGCAGTCGGCGAGGTAGTTCTTGTCGGTCTCGCCGAGCGTTCCCATGATCCCGAAATCCACCCCGCAGTAACGCCCGTCGCGCGCGACGAAGATGTTGCCCGGATGCATGTCCGCATGGAAGAAGCCGTCGCGGAACACCTGCGTGAAGAAGATCTCGACGCCTTCGCGCGCGAGCTTCCTGATGTCGATGCCATGGCGCTCGAGCTCCGCGACGTCGTTCACCGGGATGCCGTCGATGCGCTGCATCACCATCGCATCGCGGTTGCACCATTCCCAGAAAACCTCCGGAACGATGAGCAGCCGCCCGTCGACGAAGTTGCGCCGCAGGTGGCTCGCGTTGGCCGCCTCGCGCACCAGGTCGAGCTCGTCGGCGATGGTGTTCTCGAACTCGGCAACGACTTCGCGAAGGCGCAGAAGCGGCCCGCGCTCGAGCGTGCGCCCGAGCAATCCCGCCAGCGCGTAGAGAAGCGCCACGTCCTTCGCGATCACCTCGCGGATGCCGGGCCGCAGGATCTTCACCGCCACCTCGCGCCCGTCGTGCAGCACGGCGAAATGCACCTGCGCGACCGAGGCGCTCGCCACCGGGGTCTGGTCGATGGAGCGGAACACCTGGGCATGGGGTCGCCCGGAGGCGCGATCGAGCGTGGCGGCGGCCTCTTCCCAGGAGAAGGGCGGCACGCTG
The DNA here is from genome assembly GCA_038227085.1 of Burkholderiales bacterium. Classification (GTDB taxonomy): domain Bacteria; phylum Pseudomonadota; class Gammaproteobacteria; order Burkholderiales; family Usitatibacteraceae; genus Usitatibacter. Next base: position 7,163 of record JBBRQA010000186.1, read on the forward strand.
TCCTGGAGCTTGGCGAGCTCGTCGACGACGTCCCCGGCGATGAGGTCGGGGCGCACCGAGAGGAGCTGGCCGAATTTCACGAACACCGGCCCAAGGGATTCGAGCGCGAGACGCAGGCGCACGGCGCGGGACTGCGCGCGGTCGCGCCAGAAATAGAACACGCCAAAGAACGCGCGCGCGAGCCCTCCCCGGCCCGGCACGAACTCGTCGAGGCCATGGCGGCCGACCGTGTCGACGATGCGAAGGAAGCGCAGTGCCCGCATGGAAGCGCGATTCTACCGGGAGGGCGCCGTGCGCCCCGGAATCGGACGCGGATTACAGTTGTAGCAAAGCCTCGGGGCGATTACCGGTGTAGCGCCCCGCCCCTTCAAGTGGACTATGCCCGGATGCTATTCTCGACTCGCCCACGGGGGCTTGACCCAGAGTCGGCCCACGCGCTTTCAACGGACAAACACAACGATGTCGTACCAGGCCGACCGCCCCTTCACGCTCTACTTCGTGCGCCACGGCATCACGGAGCCGAACTTTCGCGGCTTTCGCTGCGGCGGGGATTCCGACCTTCCGATGATGGACATCGGCTGCGACCAGGCCTATCTCCTCGCCAAGCAGATCGAGAAGATGAACCTGCGCATCGGCGTGATCGTCGCCGGATCGCTCATCCGCACGCGCCAGACCGCTTCGATCATCAGCGGCGTGCTCGGCACCGTGCCGATCGAGGTCGAGCCGCTCTTGAACGAGCGCAAGCTCGGGCAGTGGAACAACCGCCCGATCGCCGAGACCGAGGACATGCTCAAGCGCGGCGTGACCCCT
>JBBRQA010000187.1:0-7947 GCA_038227085.1 Burkholderiales bacterium
CGGATGCCGGGCCGCAGGATCTTCACCGCCACCTCGCGCCCGTCGTGCAGCACGGCGAAGTGCACCTGCGCGACCGAGGCGCTCGCCACCGGGGTCTGGTCGATGGAGCGGAACACCTCGGCATGGGGACGGCCGTAAGCGCGGTCGAGCGTGGCGGCGGCGTCCGTCCACGAGAAGGGCGGCACGCTGTCCTGCAGCTTGGCGAGCTCGTCGGCGACGTCGGCGGCGATGAGGTCGGGGCGCACCGACAGGATCTGGCCGAACTTCACGAACACCGGGCCCAGGGATTCGAGCGCGAGGCGCAGGCGCACGGCGCGCGGCGGCGTGCGGTCGCGCCAGAAATAGAACGCGCCGAAAAACGAGCGCGCGAGCCATCCGCGGCCCGGCACGAATTCGTCGAGGCCATGGCGGCCGATCGTGTCGACGATGCGAAGGAAGCGCAGTGCCCGCATGGAAGGGCGATTCTACCGGCAGCGGCGCGTGCGCCCCGAAAAAAGGGGCTGGATTACGCCTGTAGCAATGGCGCACGGCGATTACCGGTGTAGTGCCCTGCCCCTTCAAGGGGACTATCCCCGGATGCTATTCTCGGCTCGCCCGCGGGGGCCTGACTTTGTCGGTCCCCGCGCTTTCACCGGACAAACACAACGATGTCGTACCAGGCCGATCGTCCCTTCACGCTCTACTTCGTGCGCCACGGCATCACGGAGCCGAACTTCCGTGGCTTCCGCTGCGGCGGGGACTCCGACCTGCCGATGATGGACATCGGCTGCGACCAGGCCTATCTCCTCGCCAAGCAGATCGAGAAGATGAACCTGCGGGTCGGCGTGATCGTCGCCGGCTCGCTCATCCGCACGCGCCAGACCGCTTCGATCATCAGCGGCGTGCTCGGCACCGTGCCGATCGAGGTCGAGCCACTCCTGAACGAGCGCAAGCTCGGGCAATGGAACAACCGCCCGATCGCCGAGACCGAGGACATGCTCAAGCGCGGCGTGACCCCTCCGGGAGGCGAATCGGAAGAGCAGTTCACGGCGCGCGTGGCGCTCGCCCTCGAGCGCCTGCGCCCGTATCTCGAGCGCCGCCCGCTCCTCGTGAGCAGCAAGGGCGTGGGTCGCATCCTGAACGGGATTCTCGGCGGCACCGAACGTATGGCGGTGGCCAACGGCGAGATCGTGGAATTCGCCGTTGCGAACGACTCCGGGCAACCCTCGCTGCGCGTCACGCGCTCCTACCAGGCCTGATGGCCGCGCGCGCCCCCAAGGCCGCAGTCGATTCGCACAAGCGGCGGCACGAGCCCGACTGGGAGCCGGAGATCCTCGGCCGGCGCCGCACACTCAACTCGTGGGATGAATACATGGCGATGGCCAAGCGCATCATCGAGCGCTTCGACCACCAGTTCGACCTGCGCCACTTCGACTACCACCACCCGGTGCGGCTGCAGACCTGCCTGCCGCGCTTCCGCAAGCCCTATCCCGTGAAGGTCGCGTACACCGACTGGGGCGACCCCGCGAATCCCACCGTCGTGTGCGTGGGCGGCGTGGCGAACACCGCGATGCGCTTCAACTACCTCGCCGCCGACCTGGAGAGCCATTTCCGCGTGGTGTGCATGGACTGGGTCGGGCGCGGGCGCTCGGGCTGGATGGCAGACCAGGGCGACTACTCGCTCGCGACCTACGTGGAGCAACTGCGCCAGCTCATCGACCATCTCGGCGGCGGCCCGGTGATCCTCCTCGGCTCGTCGATGGGCGGGAGCACGGCGATCGCCCTCGCGGCGCATCACCCGAGCCTGGTGAGCCGCTTGATATTGAACGACATCGGCCCCTTCATTCCGGGGCCGCGCCGCCGGCGCCGCTCGGCCACGCTCGCTCGCCACTACGTGTTCCGCGATCCCGCCGACCTGCTGCGAAAGATCGGCGCCTCGCAGAAGAACGACGGGCCCATCTCCGACGACGTGCGCTTCAACGTGACCTTCCACCAGACCAAGTGGTCCGACGAGGAGGGCGGGCGCGTCTATCGCCACGACGCCCGCGCGTTGCAGGCCTTCCGCGCCGACGCGCAGGGAAGCCTCGACCAATGGCGCCTCTGGGAAAGGATCCGCTGCCCGGTGATGGTCATCCACGGCATGATGTCGGACGCGCTCCTGCCGGGCACGCTGACGCGCATGCGCGTCAAGCACGACGTCGCGGTAATGCACGTGCCCGATACCGGCCACACGCCCGTGCTCTCGGACCGCAACCAGAACTGGTTCATCCACGAATGGCTCATGGACCACACCTCCTCGAAGGAGTGGACCGTCCTGCACGCGGCGGCGCGCGACGAGCCCGACGCGGGAAAGACGTCCCCGGTCCGGCTGGTCGAGCTCGGCCGCGGCTGACGTCGCGAACGGATACCCACCGTGGCTACGCTCACGATGTCGGCGGATGAGGAGCAGGGCGCGCGTGTAGGGTCTCCCACGTTCCCCCTGGTCCGATACGTGCCCAGCGTGCCGAGCCGGGCCGCGACCTCCGAAGGCATCTGGAGATTTCGCGCGTCGCTTCCGGATCTTCCGGCAATCACCCTGGGCGAAGGCTCGACGCCACTCCTCGCGCTCGAGAGCATCGCCGCCGCCGCGGGCGGAGGGAAGCTGTTCGCGAAGCTGGAGAGCGCGAATCCGACCGGATCGTTCAAGGACCGCGGCAGCGCGATGGTCGCCGCCGCGGCTCGCCACGCCAACGCGCCCAACCTCGCGCTCGCCTCGACCGGCAACGCCGGCGCATCGCAGGCCGCCTACGCGGCCCGCGCGGGCTTGCGGCTCACGGTCGCGGTCCCCAGGTCGACGGACCCCGGCAAGCTCTGGCAGATGCGCGCGCACGGCGCCGAGATCATGATGGTCGACGGCGACTTCTCCGATTGCGACGCTGCGTACAAGGCGCTGGTCGATTCGGGATACTTCGCCGCGGGAACCAGCAACCCCTATCGCCAGGAAGGCGCGAAGACCCTCGCCTACGAGCTCTTCGAGCAGCACGGCGCCTCGATCGACCGCGTCATCGCACCCTGCGGCACCGGCGGGCTCATCGTGGCTCTCGGCAAGGGTTTCGCGGAGATCGCGGCGTCGGTGCCCGGCTTCAAGGCGCCGGCGATCGACTGCGTGCAGCTCGCGGCGCTGATGCCGATGAGCGGATCCGATCCTTCCCGCAAGGCCGTCGCCACCGCGGCGACCGGAATCAACATCGCCAATCCGTCGATGCGCGATAACGTCGTTCGCATCGTCCAGGAATCGGGCGGCATGATCCATTCGGTTTCCGAGGAGGAGCTGCTCGCGGCGCAGGCCGCGCTCGCCAGGACCGAAGGCGTCGGGGCGGAGCCCACCGCGAGCGTGACGGTGGCCGCGTACTCGAAAGCGCGCCGCGAAGGCCGCATCGCGCCCGGCGAAATCGCCGTCGCGATCATCACCGGTCATATCCTGAAGGCGCCGGTGCAGGTGATCGAGCGTCGATCGGGACCGCGGTGATGTCCGATCCGCGTGTCTCGATGGACGTCGAACGGAAATCCCACACAGTAGCCGTCGCCGGCGGCGCGCTTTTCGTGTGGTCCGTCCGCCCCGCGAATCATCCCGGCGGGCCAGCCGTCGTCTTCGTGCACGGCAAGACGTTTCCCGCGGTGCCCGATTTCGACCTGCAGGTGCCCGGCGCGGCCGACACGCACAGCTACATGGAATATCTCGCGCGGCGCGGCGTGCACGCCTTCTGTTTCGATCATCGCGGATTCGGCGCGTCGTTCAAGCCCGCGGAGGGCTCGCTCTTCACCAGCCGCGTGCGCGCCCGCGACCTGCTGGCGGTAGTGCCGGCGGTGCGGCGCCTTTGCGCCTCGCCGATCACGCTCGTCGGCCTGTCGATGGGTTGCTCGACCATCGCGGCGGCGCTCGAGCGCGATGCGGGCATCGCGGAAAAGGTCATCCTGCTCGGCCCCTCGGGATGGCGCCGGCTCGGCACCGCCGAGGCGCGGGCGGATTGGCGCGCGTCGCTCTCGAAATCGGGGGCGCAGCGCTCGCACTACGCGTCATCCGATTTTTCCTCGCTGGAGAAGCGCCTCTGGGTGGGAGACGAGACCTGGGTAAACCGCGCCGCTTTCGAGCATTTCGTCGCGCAAGCGATCGCCGCGAACCCGTCGGGGCCGGCGGACCGCGTGACCTCGCTCATATCGAACATCGCTCCCACCTTCGTGAGCGAGCCCAGGATCCGCGTGCCGGTGCTTGCGGCGCGCGGCGGCGGCGACACCCTGGCGACCGCCGAGGACCTCGAGGCGGTGCGGCGCTTCGTGGCGCCCTCGCTGGTCAGCACGCGCGTCTTCGCCGACCGCAAGCACGACCTGCACCTGTACAACGAGCGCGAAGACGTCTTCGCCTCCATCCACGACTTCATCAAGCCGTAGGCGGGCGCTCGACGCTTCCTTCCGTCGTGGTGAGGTTCGGCGCCTCGTCCTTCTCGTAGCCGATCGAGACCGCGCGCCCGCCCTTCCTCTCGCGCTCGCGCTGGCGCAGAACGTCGATCATCACGTTGAAGGTGCGCGCGAGCTGGCCGACTTCGTCGCTCGAGCGCACCGCGATGTTGGCGTTGTCGTAGTCGCCGCTCTTCAGCGAGTGGGCCGCCGCGGTCAGGTTCTCGATCGGGCGCACGATCGAGCGCGCGAAGATCAACGCGAGCGCCACGAAGATCGCGCCCGCCAGCAGCACCGAGACGATCACCTTTTCGAACAGCCGCGCGAGCGGCGCGGCAAAGTAGTCGCGCGACTCGGTCACGCCCACCACCCAGTCGTTGCCCGGCACCGGCGCCACGCCCGCGATCTCCTCGCGGCCCGTGACCGTCGACTTGTACGCGACGTGACCGCGCTCCTTCGAGCCCACCATCACGCGCGCGAGCTCCGGCTGGCGGATCGACTCCACCGTCGCGCGCCGGAAGCGCTGGTCGGCGACGATCTCGGCGAGCACGTCCTTGTCGAGCGGCATGAGGCTCTTGAAAAGGAGCCTCTCGTCGGGATGCCAGACGATCACGCCATGGCCGTCGACCAGGAACGGGATGCGGTCGTTGTCCACCTTGGCGCTCGCCAGGATGCGCGCGATCGGCTCGGCCTTGATGCGCATCACGACGGCGCCCAGCGGCTTCGCGTCGGGCCCGATGACGGGGCGTGAATAGTAGACGCCCGCGGCGCCCGCCACCGACCCCACGATGATGCCGGTCGTATACGCGCGGCCTTCCATCGCCTGCTTGAAGTAGTCGCGTAACTTGAAGTTCTTCCCCATCACCTGTGGATCGGTCGCCACCGCCGCGTTGCCCGCGGCGTCCATCACCATCGCGAACTGGATGTCGCTGTTGGCCTTGGCCAGGCCCTCGAGCTTGGCGAGCGTCGCCTTCGTGCCCGCGGGCGTTGGCGCCGCGAGGTAGGCGGAGAAGTCCTCGTCGCTCCCCACGTAGTTGGCGAGGGTCTGGGTGTCGGTGATGAGCTGCGAGATGCGCCCCGCGGTGCTCAACGCGAGCTGCTCGAGGTTGCGCAGCTCCACCTCGGCGAGGTGGCTCTCGGTCGCCCCGAGGTTGAAGTACGCGGTGATCATCATGGGCGCCAACGCCGTGGCCACCATCGCGAGCGTCATCTTCACGGCCATCGGCCAGGAGGCCGGCTTCCAGGCAACGCGTGCGAAGCGGTGCAGGCGCCGGCGCAGCATGTGCGGCGAGCGCAGCGTCACCGCCCAGCTCTCGTGCGCGTCGGGGAGCGCGCCCTCCTCGTCGCCCTTGCGCAGCGCTTCCTGGAGCCCGAGCGCCCCGGCGTGGGAAGCGAAGAGCGCGGAGCGCAGCTCGGCCACGTTCTGCGGACGGTCGCCGGGATGGCGGCGCAGCATCCAGTCGATCGCCCTCAGGAATTCCACGCTGTAGCGCCCTTTGCCGAGCGCCTCGGCGCTGGGCAGCGGATCGGGCTCCGGCAGCCGCGAGGGCGCGTCGAGAGGCTTCCTCCCGGTGATGAGCCAGAAGAGCGTCGCCCCGAGGGAGTAGATGTCGGTCCACGGGCCCTGCCGCCCGCCGCCGGCGTACTGCTCGAGCGGGCCGTAGCCCGGCGTCACCACCATGCCGATCTCGCTCTTCTCGATCGCGGTCTGGCGCGCCGCGCCGAAGTCGAGCAGCACGAGGCTGCCGTCCTCGTCGCGCACGTAGATGTTGTCGGGCTTGATGTCGCGGTGCAGGTATCCCGAGTCATGGACCACCTCGAGGCCTTCGAGGAGCGGCGCGAGGAGCGACACGATGGTCGCCTCGGGGATGTGCTCGTGCTTCTTGCGGTACGACTTCAACGACTGGCCGCGCTCGTACTCGAGCACCATGTACGCGGTCTTGTTCGCCTCGAAGAAGCGCGCCACACGCACGATGTTGGGGTGGCGGAAGGTGGCGAGCGTGCGTGCCTCCACGAGGAAGCTGTCGAGGCCGTTCTGGTAGAACTCCTGGTCGGTGTCGTCGCGCGCCTGCACGCTGTTGTCGAGGGTGCGGTAGGCGAATTCCTCCGGCAGGTACTCCTTGATCACGACCTTGGCCGCGAGATTCACGTCCGTGGCGGCGTAGGCGATGCCGAATCCGCCCTGGCCGAGGATGCCGTCGATGCGGTACTCAAAGAGACGAAAGCCCGCGGGAAGCGCGAGCGTGGCGGCGGCGGGCTTGGGCTCGAGGATGCGGCGCGGGTCGTTGGGAGCGCGATTTCCGCTCGCCCGCGACGGAATGGCAGTGGGATCGAGGACGGTCCTTTCCTGCCCTTCCGGGTGCAGGTCGAAGACGGTCGTCGAGCGGCTTCTCGGAGCGTCCGCGTCGGGCTCGTCGCGGGGGATCGCCCCGGCTTCCGGAATGTCGCTCATCCCCCTCGCCCCCTGGTTCCGGACTCCCCCGCCCGGACGCCGTTAACGTACCACAAAACCCCGGCCCCGAAGGCCGCGAAAAGTCCGCAACGGCAAACACTTAACGTAAATACTTGAGGCATTTACGCAAGCTCCGTGCTAACATTCCGCGAACGCTGGACAACAGGGGGAACGGGGTCTCGGGATGGGGACGATACGCGTCCGTTTCATCATCGTCGCGCTAGTGGTGAGCTTCTTCGCCGTCGGCATGGCGGCGTTCCTCAACTACTTCAAGTACAAGAGCACCATTGCGGGCATCGTGAAGTCGCGCGTGCTCGTCATCGGGCGCAACATCGAGAACAGCGTGCAAGCGTCGCTTTCCGTGGGCATGCAGTTCATGGAGCTCGGCACGATGAACGCGCTCCTGCAGCGGGAGAAGGCGAGCGATCGCCTGATCCGCGGCATCGACGTGTTCGACCAAACCGGCCAGATCCTCTACAGCACGGAGCGCGCGCGCGTCGGCGAAAAGGTCGCCGCCGCATGGACGGAGTCGGCGGCGCGCTCCAAGTCCACCGAGTGGGGGACCGAAGCGCCCGACGAATACGTGGCCGGCATCTCGCTCAAGAACAACTTCGATCTGACGGTGGGATTCCTCGCGATGCGCTACTCGGCCGAGGAGGTCGAGCGCGCGGCCAAGGTCGCGGGGCGCGAGATCCTGCTCGCCTCGATCTTCTCCTTCCTCGGCATAGCGCTGGTCGCGCCGCTCGCGTTGATCGTCGTGATCCGCAGGTTCGAGCGCGACTTGCGCGCGCTGGAGGCGGCGGCGAGCCACCTCGAGGACCGTAGCGAGCCGGCCCTGCCCACGGGCAGCGCCTTCGACTCCGCGATCGGCAACCTGCGCTCGTCGCTGCGCGACGCCAACACGGCGCTCGACGACCTGCGCGCCAAGCTGGATTCCGTGCCATAGCCGCCGCCGTGCTCGAAAAGAACTATCTCTGGCGGATCTACTGGCGCCTCGCCGGCGTCATCATGGTGTGCGTGGTGGTGGCGCTCGCCGTGGTGTCGTATTTCTCGCACCGCGTGTTCGACCGCGAGCTCGTCCC
>JBBRQA010000188.1:0-7943 GCA_038227085.1 Burkholderiales bacterium
AGGGAGCGCCGCTTCACCGCTGTTCGGGGAGATAAAACCTACTATGCCCACGGCACCGGCCGGCTCGGAGCGCTTTGCGCGTTCCGGCAACGTCCCTGGCGACGCGCAAATCGAGTCGTTGCGCCTTCCGCCCCACTCCGTAGAGGCGGAGCAGGCCGTGCTGGGCGGGCTGCTGCTCTCCAATTCGGCGTGGGACCGCGTGGGCGACGTCATCGCCGAGTCGGATTTCTACCGCGCGGACCACCGCGTCCTGTGGCGCACCATCACCGGCCTGGTCGAGGAGAACAAGCCCGCCGACGTGCTGACCGTCGCCGAGGCGTTGAAGCAGGCCGGCGAGATCCAGGACATCGGCGGCATCGCCTACCTGCACCAGCTCTCGTCAGGCACGGCGTCGGCCGCCAACATCCGTCGCTACGCAGAGATCGTCCGCGAGCGCGCCATCATGAGGAAGCTCGCCGAGGTCGGCACCACGATCGCCGATTCCGCCTACTCGCCGCAGGGGCGCGAGGCGCGCCAGCTGCTGGACGAGGCGGAGACCAAGATCCTCGAGATCGGGGAATCGGGCGGGCGCTCCTCGGAGAGCTTCGCAAAGATGTCGACCGTGCTGGCCGAGGTGATGAGCCGCCTCGATGAGCTGCACCGCAACCCCGCGAGCGTCACCGGCAAGGCGACCGGCTACACCGACCTCGACGAGATGACCACCGGCTTGCAGGACGGCGACCTCATCATCATCGCGGGGCGCCCCAGCATGGGCAAGGCGCAGAGCCTGGACGCCAGGATCAGGACGCTGACCGGCTGGAAGGACATGGGAGCGCTGGAAGTGGGCGATTCGCTCGCCTCCATCGATGGCGCACCGTCGATCGTGACCGGCATCTACCCGCAGGGCGTGCGCCAGACCTATCGCATCACCTTTTCGGACGGGCGCAGCGCCGAGTGCTGCGCGGAGCACCTGTGGAGCGTCGACTTCCGGGAGTGGCCGCAGCCCCGCGTGCTGGAAACGAAGAAGATCTGGGAGATGCTCGGCAAGGCGCGCTACCAGCATCGCCTCTGGATCGACCAGGTGAGCGGCGATTTCGGCCACTCGGAGCCGTTGCCCGTCGAGCCGTGGCTGCTCGGCGCGCGCCTGGCGAAGGAGGAGCTGACCGAGGTCGCGAAGCAGGCGCGTGCGGTGGTCGTGGAAATGGCCGAGGCGTCGGGCGGCGCTTCCTCCGAGTGGCAGGAGGCGATGCCGGCCCGCAGCCCGGCGCAGAAATTCATCCCGCGCCTCTATCGTGACGCGCAGCGCCCGGCGCGCCTCGCCCTGCTGCAGGGGCTTCTCGACACCGAGGGCTGGATCGAGAAGTCCAGCGCCATCCGTTTCTGCACGCCGAGCTACCGGCTCGCCAAGGACGTGGTCGAGCTGGTGCGCTCGCTCGGCGGCTGGTGCACGCTGGGCGACAAGCGCACCACCTATTCCTATCTCGGCGAAAAGAAGGTCGGGCGCACCGCCTATGTGCTCAACATCCAGCATCCGGATCCGCGCTCGCTGTTTCGCCTCGCCGAGAAGCGCAATCGCCTGCCGGAGAAGCACGAGCGCGCCTCCCGGCCCGTGATCGTCTCGATCGTGCCGTCGCGCAACGTGCCGACGCAGTGCATCTCGGTGTCGCACGCCTCGCACCTCTACGTGACCGACGATTACGTCGTCACCCACAACACCGCGCTCTCGCTCAACATCGCCGAGCACGTGGGCCTGGAGCTGAAGCTCCCCGTGCTGATCTTCTCCATGGAGATGGGCGGCACGCAGCTCGCGCAGCGCCTGCTCGGTTCCGTGGGCAAAGTCGATGCGCAGAAGCTTCGCACCGGGCGCCTCGATACCGGCGACTGGGACCGGCTCGGGATGGCGCTCGGGCGCCTGAATGAGGCGCCGATCCTGATCGACGAGTCTCCCGGGCTCAATCCACTCGAGTTGCGCTCCCGCGCACGCCGCAAGTGGCGCGAATACGGCGGCCTGGGACTCATCGTCATCGACTACATCCAGCTCATGCAGGGGAGCGACACCGGCAGCAACGAGAACCGCGCCACCGAAATCAGCGAGATTTCGCGAGGCCTGAAGGCGATGGCGAAAGAGCTCAAGTGTCCGGTGATCGCGCTTTCGCAGTTGAACCGCTCTCTCGAGCAGCGTCCCAACAAACGCCCGGTGATGTCGGATCTTCGCGAATCAGGGGCTCTCGAGCAGGACGCCGATATGATCTTCTTCGTCTACCGCGACGAGGTCTACAACGACGACTCTCCCGACAAGGGCATCGCCGAGATCATCATCGGCAAGCAGCGTAACGGCCCGATCGGCACCATCAAGCTCACCTTCCTCGGCAAGCACACGCGCTTCGAGAATTATTCGGGAGCTTCGCCGAACTACTGATGTCCCGCCCCACCAGAGCCTCGATATCGGCCTCGGCGCTGCGCCACAACTACGCGCTCGCCAAGCGCGCGGCATCGCGATCGAACGTCTTCGCGGTGGTCAAGGCCGACGCGTACGGCCACGGCCTCGAGCGGGTCGCGCGCGCGCTCGGCACGGCCGATGGGTTCGCGACGGTGGAGCTCGATGGCGCCGTGGCGCTTCGCGAGCGCGGCTTCGCCGGCCCGATCCTGCTGCTGGAAGGATTCTTCGCCGCGAGCGAGCTGGCTGAGATCGCCTCTTCCGGTCTAGCGGTCGCCGTCCACAACGACGAGCAGCTGCGCATGCTGGAGTCCGTGCGCCCTTCCACGCCCCTCGACGTCTTCTTCAAGATCAACACCGGCATGAACCGCCTTGGGTTTGCGGTAGCGCAGGCGAGCAGCCGCCTCGAGCAGCTTCGGCGCAGCGGCGCGACGAAATCGATCACGCTCATGACCCACTTCGCGACCGCCGACGGCCCCGAGGGGATCGAGGAGGCGATGCGCCGCTTCGACGAGGCCACGCGCGGCATCGAGCTTCCCAGGAGCCTCGCCAATTCGGCGGCGATCTTCGCCCATCCGCGAAGCCACGCGGACATCGCGCGCCTGGGCATCGGCCTCTATGGCGCGACGCCCTTCGCCGATCGCAGCGCGGAATCCCTTGGGGTGAAGCCCGCGATGGCGCTCTCGTCCGAGCTGATCGCGATCCAGGAGCTGCGAGCGGGCGAGACCGTCGGCTATGGCGCGACCTTCGGCTGCGCGCGCGCGATGCGCGTGGGCGTGGTGGCCTGCGGGTACGCGGACGGCTATCCGCGCCACGCGCCGTCCGGGACGCCGGTGGTGGTGGGCGGCGTGCGCGTGAAGACGGCGGGGCGCGTATCAATGGACATGATCACTGTCGACCTGGCCGGGGTTCCCGATGCACGCGTCGGCACGGCGGTGACGCTCTGGGGCGAAGGCCTTCCGATCGACGAAGTGGCGACGGCCGCGGGCACCGTCGGCTATGAGCTCATGTGCGCGCTCGCTCCGCGCGTGACCGTCGTGGACACTCCCTGATGGCCAAGGCGAAGACTGTCTACACGTGCACCGAGTGCGGCGGCCAGTCGCCGAAGTGGCAAGGCCAATGCTCGCACTGCGAGGCGTGGAACACGCTGGTGGAAACCGCGGTGGAGGCGTCTGCGGGAAAGGCGGGCCTGCATCGATTTGCGAGTCTCGCGGGGACCAGCGAGATCGTCCTCCTCGGCGAGGTGCAGGCCGAGGATTTCCCGCGCCTCCCGACTCTGATCGGTGAGTTCGACCGCGTGCTGGGCGGGGGGCTGGTCGAAGGCGGCGTGGTGCTGATCGGCGGCGATCCGGGCATCGGCAAGTCCACGCTCCTGTTGCAGGCGGCGGCGCGCCTCTCGGAGCAGACTGCGGTGCTCTACGTGACGGGTGAGGAGTCCGCGCAGCAGATCGCGCTGCGCGCGCGCCGGCTCGGCGTGAACGCTTCCAAGGTGCGTCTCTTCTCCGAGATCGAACTGGAGAAGATCCAGGCGACGCTTGCCTCCACCAGGCCCAAGATCGCGATCATCGACTCGATCCAGACGCTCTATTCGGGCGCGCTCACTTCAGCGCCGGGATCGGTCGCGCAGGTGCGCGAGTGCGCGGCGCAGCTCACGCGCTTCGCCAAGCAGAGCGGCACCACCATCATCTTCGTGGGGCACGTCACCAAGGAGGGCGCCCTTGCCGGCCCGCGCGTCCTCGAGCACATGGTCGACACGGTGCTCTACTTCGAGGGCGAGACCCACACGAGCTTCCGCCTGATCCGCGCGTTCAAGAACCGCTTCGGCGCGGTGAACGAGATCGGCGTCTTCGCGATGACGGAGAAGGGCCTGCGCGAGGTGACCAACCCCTCGGCGCTCTTCCTTTCGCAGCACCACGCGGGCGTGGCCGGGTCGTGCGTGATGGTCACGCAGGAAGGCACGCGCCCGCTGTTGGTCGAGCTGCAGGCGCTGGTGGACGAGGCGCACGGGATGTCGCCCAAGCGCCTCACCGTCGGGCTCGAGCTGAACCGCCTCGCGATGCTGCTCGCCGTGCTGCATCGACACGCCGGCATCGCGTGCTTCGACCAGGACGTGTTCCTGAACGCGGTGGGCGGCGTGCGCATCGCCGAGCCCGGCGCGGACCTCGCCGTGACGCTTGCCGTGGTGTCGAGCCTCCGCAACCGGCCGCTGCCGGACAAGCACGTGGTGTTCGGCGAGGTCGGCCTCGCGGGCGAGGTGCGGCCCGTGCAGCGCGGCCAGGAGCGCCTCAAGGAGGCGGCCAAGCTCGGCTTCACCCACGCCATCATCCCGAGCGCCAACAAGCCGCGCCAGCCCATCGCGGGCCTCACGATCGTCGCGGTGGATCGCCTTGTGGAGGCGGTCGACTACTTGAAAGGCTGACTACTTCAGCAGCAGCGCGACGATGAGGCCGATGGCTGCGAGCGAGAGAATGACGATAGCCGTGACCACGATGAGGTTCGTGGTGTTCTGCGAAGAAGCGGTCATCGCGGCCGTGGGCATCGGCGGCAAGGCGCGTGCCACCACCTTATTCTCCGCGACCGGTGCGGGCTTCGGCTTGGGCGCGGGCGCCGGGGCCTCGCGCGGGGCAAGCGGGCTGCCCGGCTCGATCTTCCCCTTGTACGCGCGCATCTTCTGCGTGGCGGTGATGTATTCCTTGAAATCCTCGGTCTGGTCGGTCATCGCGGCCAGGCGCATGGTCGCGTCGAACGAGTCGAACGTCTTGTTGATCGACAGCGGCTTCGCGTCGTCGTCGCTCTTGCCGCTGGCGTTGCCCAGCGGAATCGTGTCGGTGTCGACGTGCTTGTCCGGCACTACCGTCGGCCGGTTCATCACCGGGGAGGTCACCGCCTTCAACGCCGTCGCCGGGCGCGAATGGTCCATCTGGCGGCGTACTTCGCGCAGGTCGTCGGCGAGCTCCTTGATCGACTGGTAGCGGTCCTCGAGGAGCTTCGCCATCGCCTTGGCGACGATGAGGTCGAGCATGGCGGGGACGGCGCGGTTGTGCGCGGAGGGCGGTGGCGGCGTGGTGTTCACCGTCGCGTACATGATCGCGTTCACGTTGTCGCCGTCGAAGGGCGCGACCGCGGTGAGCGCCTCGTAGAGCACGACGCCCAGCGAGAAGATGTCCGAGCGCGCGTCGATCGCCTTGCCGATCACCTGCTCGGGCGACATGTAGCGCGGCGAGCCGAGGATCAGCCCGGTCATCGTCTTCACCGCGGAGTTGGGCAGGCGCGCGATGCCGAAGTCGGTGATCTTTGCGATGCCCCCCTTCATCACCATGATGTTGGAGGGCTTCACGTCGCGGTGCACGATGTCCTGCTGGTGCGCGAAGGACAGGCCGTCGGCCACCTGAGTGATGATGTCCACCACCGAGTCTGCCGGCGGGATCTGCCCCGAGGCGATCATGTCCTTCAGCTCCAGGCCCTCGAGGAACTCCATCGCCATGTAGGCCACCGAGTCGGTCTTGCCGACGTCGTAGATGGTGACGATGTTCGGGTGGTTGAGGCGCCCGGCGGCCTTGATCTCCTGCTGGAAGCGCGCCTCGTACTCCTCGAGCTCCTGGCGCGACAAGTTCAAGTTGATCGTCTTGATCGCGACGGTGCGGTCGATGATCGGATCGACGGCCTTGTAGACGACTCCCATCGCCCCCTGGCCGATTTCCGAAACGATCTTGTAGCGTCCGAGCGTGGCGATCATTTATTTCCGCTAGTTCTTCTTCGGAACGCTCGCGGTGGGTGGCGGTCCCTTGGCCTTTTCCTTCGCTTCCTTCACTTCGCGGTCGTGCTCGAGCTTCTTCGCGTGGGCCTTGGCGGCCGCGAATGTCTTGGTCCACGAGGGGTGCCCGGCCTCCGCGGGAGTCAGGTCGAAATTGGAATCGACCTCGTAGATCCTCACGAACGCCGCGCGGCACGCGGTGATCTTGTTCTGGAGGCAGAGCGTGAAGGCCACATGCTTCATCGCACGCACCTGGTCCTCCCTGGACTTGAGGCCTTCCTTGAGCGCGTTTTCGAGGAGCGTGTGCGCGGCGGGGTAGTCGCCCGCGTCGTACTTCACGATAGCCTCGGCGAGCGTCTGCTCGGCCTTGGCGAGCGGGATGAGGGGCTTCTTCTGCTGGGCCTCGCGCTCGGCGATGAGCTGGGTGCGCACGTTGCGGTACACCGGCCCCCAGATCGGGTGGCCGTCCTCGGCGCTGGTCAGCGCGAAGTCCGGATAGATCTCGAAGGCCTTGCGGAACTCGTCGCGACACAGGATCTCGTGCTGCGACACGCAGTGCGAGAACGCGAGGTACTTGCGCGCGCGCGCCTGCTCGGCCTTGGAGAGCATGCCGTGGTCGAGCGACGCGGTGAGGCTCTTCACGGCGTTGTCGTATTCGCCGACCTCGTACTGCTTCACGCCGGCGGCAAGCTGCTCGGTGGCCCGCTCGCGCAGCACCGCCTCGGTGATCTGCGGGGCGGCGGGGCCGGGCGCCTGGTTCCTGGTCTGCATTTGCTCGCATGCGCCGAGCAGGAGCATGGCGGCCACGAAGGGGATGCGGTGCGCTAGGGTCGTTTTCATGGGGGTCACTGGAATTTATGCCGTACCGTGACTTCGTCGCGGGCCTTGAGGTCGTAGTTTTCCGTGTGCGGGGCGAAGGTCGTGTTGCGAATCTCGATCTTGTACTTGCCCGGATCGAGCTTCAACGACTTCATCGGCGGCGTGATGCCGCGCGGTTTCCCATTCACGAAAATCTCGCCCCACGGCGTGATCGCAAAGACCAGGGTCGCGGGCGGCAGTGCAGGCTTTGTGGATTCAGCCTTTGTTTCTCCCTTGCTTGCGGCTTCGGCCGCCGCCTTGTCCCTGGCGGCCCTTTCCCCTTCCTTCTTCACTTCGCGTGCCGCCTTGTCCGACGTGTCGCCGGGCGGCGCGGGGGCCGGGATGGCGGCGGCGGGCGGGGCCTGCTCGAGCACCTTGGCGTCGGGCTTGCTCATCTCGACCACGGGTTTGGACGGCTCGGTCTGCGGGGGCTGCTGCGCAGGCTCCTGCTTCGCCGTCACAGGGGGCTGCGCCGCGGCGACCTCCGCCGAAGTCTTGGGCTTGGTGGCCACCAGGATGCCCAGGATCAGCACCAGTCCGGCGAGACCGCCCGCGACCATGGTGAGCTTTTTCTTGTCCTGCACGAAAGCCGGCATGCTGAGCGTGACGGTGGAGGTGCCGATGCCGGACTGCTTGCGCTGGTTGGGCGTGGTCGAGGAGGCGCGATCCTTCATGCCGTCCTTGGCCTTCTGCAGGGCGCCCTCGTGGTGGCCGACCACGTAGATCTCGTGCTCGCGCACGTGCTTGTCGGTGCGCGAGCCTTCATAGTGGAAGAGCTTCGCGTATTCGCTCGCGAGGTTCGACACCACGTCGTAGTACGAGCGCGACACGACGATCTGGCCGGGGCGCGCGAAGCTCATGATGCGCTGCGCCACGTTGATGCCGTCGCCGATGATGTTGGGGTGCCCGTTGATG
>JBBRQA010000189.1:0-7911 GCA_038227085.1 Burkholderiales bacterium
AAGGGGGCTGCCCGTGATCTATCCGGCGGTGATGCGAGGAGCATCGAAGCGGTCCACTACCAGTGGATGTTCGCGATCGATCGACCGTACTCGCAAGCCGCGGACCCGCAGAGCCTCATTCGAAGTGTTGGGGTGAAGGTCGAGAGGCGCGCGTCACCACGGGTCGATCTGGAGAAGAAACCAGCAGTTCGAGCGCAATTTTTCCAGCGAGCTCTCTCCCGCCTCCAGGAACGATCGCGCCGGCTCGACCTTCACCCCCACTTCGAATGAGGCGAGAACCTCAGGGGGACCCGATAAACAAGTAGAACCGCCCGCGCCCGTTCTTGGCGTCGGCGACGCCGAGATAAACCGGCCCCAGGAACGTGTTCGCCGCGAGGTAGGCGCCGAAGCTCCTCTGCCAGCCGGAGAGCGTGGTCTCGGTGAGGACCTGCTTGTTCATGCGCCCAGCCTCGGCCACCACGCCCGCGATGAGCGTAAGCCCATAGAGCGGAGAGGCGAAGTTGAGGCGGTATTGGCCCTCGAGGCGGCCGAAGGTGTACTCGCCGCCCAACAGCTGGTCGTTGGCGAAGCCCGACATGCGCCGCGCGCCGCCGAGCGTGAAGGCGTCGGCGAGCGGCAGCGTGCCCTTCAACGCGGTGCCGCCTTCGAGCCCCGCGAGCCAGGTGAACCGGTTGTGCGACCAGGCGGCGCCGAAGCGCGCCTCGCTGCGCGAATAAGGCGCGAAGCTGGGCGCGTTCGAAGTGGCGCTAAGCGCGTCGAAGTGCGTGACGTCGAGCTTGAATCCGCGCGTGGGGAAATATGGCTGGTCGTAGGTGTCGATGGCGAGGGTGGCGATGGGCCCCCCCAGGCGCTCGCTCGCGTTGGGGAAGGCATTCGGCCCGGTATCGAGCACCGAGCCCAGGCTCCTCTCCACCCATCCCGCGCTCACCTGGCCATGGGCACCGATGTTGACGCCCGCCTCGACACCCGCGCGATTCTCCTGGATGCGGTAGACGGCGATGCGGTCGGGCCCGGAGAAGAGCGGCAGCTTGCGCAGTCCCGCCCCGCCGTACGCGCGCGCGAAAGTGAAATGGCGCTGGTCGAAAGGCTGGTAGAACTCGGTCCTGATGCTCTGCTCGCTGCCGATCTGCGCGGCGGTGAGCCACTCGGCGCCGAGCGAATTCATCCAGGTGCGCCGGTAGAGCACACGGAAGTTGTATGCCGACTCCGCGCGGAAGTCCGAGGCGAGGCCGAGGCCGAAGCGCAGGTAGTCCGGTCCCCAGGGCTTTTCCACCGGAGTGATGCGCAGGATCGTCTTGTCGCGCTCGCGCACGACGCTGTAGTCGAGCGAGTGCAGGTCGCCCTGGCTGTACTCGTTGACGAGGTCGGTTGCGAGCGCGCCCGAATCGAGGGGCTCGCCCTCCTTCTGGCGGATGGAGCTCCTCAGCGTCCGCGGGTTCACGAAGCGGGTGTCGGCCACCTCCACCTTGTCGATGACCGGCGGCACCGGAGTCGAGGTGAGGCGCACGTGACCCTGCCATGCGGCGAACTCCCCCGGGGGAATCGAATACCGTCGCAGCTGCTCCGAGGCCGCCCGCGCGGCCACGCGCCCCCGCTTGGCGGCGTCGATCTGGCGCGTGAAGTTGGTCGAGGTGATGTCGCCGAGGTCGGGCTGGATGTAGATATCCTTCGGCGTGAGGAGGAGCCGCGACTTCTCCACGTTCTGCTCGGTGAGGAGGTTGACGACCTGGCCGAGCACCGTGACGACGCCCGTCACCTCCTCGGGCTTGAGGAGCGGCGAGCCGACGTTCACGGCGATCACCACGTCGGCGTTGCAGAGCGCCCTCACCTCCGCGATCGGCAGGTTGTCGGTGAGGCCGCCGTCGACCAGCTTGCGATTCTCGCGCGGCACCGGCGCCATGAGGCCTGGCACCGACATGCTCGCGCGCATGGCGGAGGTGAGGTTGCCATTGCGGATCGCGACGCGCTCGCCGGTGCCGATGTCGGTGGCGATGATCGCGAGGGGCAGGCGCAGGTCTTCGATGGAGCGGTCGCCCAGATCGGTGCGCACCAGCTTGTTGAAGAACAGCTTCAGCTTCTCGCCTGCGAGAGCGCCCTCTCGGAAGCGCAGCCCGTGGCGCGACACGCCGAACTCCAGCCCGGAGTAGAAGCGGTCGTCGATCTCCTTGTGGCGCAGGTCGACCACCTCGCGCCCGGCGCTGTCGTCGAACATGTTGATCCAGTCGGTCTTGCCGACGATCTCCTGGATCTCCGTGGGCGAGACTCCCGCCGCATAGGCTCCTCCGGCGAGCGCCCCCATGCTGGTCCCGGCGATGCAGGTGATGGGCACGTGCAGGTCCTCCAGCACCTCGAGGACTCCCAGGTGCGCTCCGCCGCGCGCGCCGCCCCCTCCCAGCACCAGCCCGATGCGCGGGCGCGCCGGGAAATCCTGCGCGGCGGCGGCCGCCGCGAGAGCGAGGAGCGCGGCGCCGCGGGCAAGAGTACGATGCATTTTCATGGAATTCGAATCCTACCTTGCTCCCGGGCGCCTTCCCATGAACAGGATCCTTGCCTGCTGCGTCACCGCATTTTCCTGCTGCGCGGCGGCCCAGTCCCCGCCGGCGGCGCCGAGCTCGCCCGTCCAGTCGGACGTGCTGCGCAAGCGGCCGTGCGCCGATTGCGGGGAGATTCGCAGCATCCGGCGCATCGAACGCCAGCAGCGGCCGCCGAACTCCGCGCCGGACAGGCCTTCGGGGCTGGTGGCGACCATCCCTCTCGACGGCAGCAAGCCCACCGTGGGCTCGTCCACGCGCGCCGACCGCCGCCTGGAGCCGCCGCTCGTCACCTACGAGGTGATCGTGAAGCTCGACGACGGGCGCATACGCGTCCTCATCCAGGACGAGGATCCCGACGGCCTGCAGATGGGCGACCGCGTGCGCATCGAGGACAACAAAGTCCGCCCGCTCAGACCTTGAGCGTGAAGGGCGAGAACTTCGTGTCGCGGTCGTAGTAGTCCTCCTGCTCCGCGCGCTTCAGCCACCCCACCACGGCGTAAGTAACCGGGGTGAAGAGCACCTCCACCGAGACCTTCGCGACGAACTGCACCGCCATTACCGTCGGCAGCTTGTCGTCGGGGATGATGCCGGTGCCGTAGAAGGCGAGCGGGTAGAAGAGCGCCGAGTCCACGCCCTCGCCGAAGATGGTCGAGCCGATGGTGCGCGTCCAGAGCCAGCGCCCGGCGGTGGCGATCTTCATCTTGGCGAGCACGTAGGAGTTCACGAACTCGCCGCAGAAGTACGCGATCATCGAGGCGAGCGCTATCCTCCAGGTGTTGCCGAAGGCGATCTCGTACGCCTCCTGGTGCTTCCAGAATGGCGCCGGCGGGAGGGACACGACGACGTACGACATGAAGGCCGCAAACGCGAGCCCCGCGAAGCCGCACCAGATCACGCGCCGGCTCCTCGCGTAGCCATAGACCTCGGTAAGCACGTCGCCGAACACGTACGAGATCGGGAAGAAGAGCACGCCCGCGCCGAAGGTAGCCGTGCCGATCAGCGGGAAATCCATCTGCGCGATCTTCGCCGGGCCGATCAGGTTCGAGCAGACGAGGATGGTGACGAACGCCGCCAGCACGAACTCGTAATACCGGTACTCGCGGCGGGGAGGATCGTGGCTCATGCGGGCGAACGGCTCACGCCCTTTGCCCATTTACCGCGCTGGCGAACCGCCTCGAAGAGGCAGAGCGAGCCGGCGATGGCGGCGTTGAGGGATTCCACGCGGCCGGGCATGGGGATGCGCGCCTTCACCGTCGCCGCAGCGAGGAGCGCGGGCGAAAGGCCGGCGCCCTCGTTGCCCACCAGGATCGCCACGGGCTTCGTCATGTCGAGATCGTACAGCGACGTCCCGCCCGTCGCCGCAAGCGCGACCGACGTGCCGCCGTAGATCTCGAGGAACCCGGCGAGGTCGGTGCCCTCGACGATGTTGAGCGAAAAATGCGCGCCCATCGCCGCGCGCAGCACCTTGGGCGACCACGCGAACGCGCATTGGGCGGAGAGCAGGACGTGCCCGGCCCCGGCGGCCGCGGCGCTGCGCAGCAGCGTGCCGACATTGCCCGGGTCCTGGAGGTCCTCGAGGAGGAGCACCAGGGTGGCGTCGGCGGGCACGCCCTTGCCCTCGGGCGTGCGCACCAGCGCGATCACCCCGGTGGGCGAATCCACCGTGGAGAGGGACTTGAAGAGCGCATCCGAATAGAGCGTCACGCGCGCCGGTGCGGCGCGCGCGAGGAGCGCGGCGACTTCGGCGTCGGCGAGGCCCGCCGCGTTGACCGCGACCTCCTCGGGCTTGCGCCCGGCATCGAGAAACGCGCCGAGGAGGTGGCCTCCATCCAACACCGACATCCCGCTCTGCCGGCGCTGCGAGCCGCTGGCCACCAGCTTCGCGAGCACCTTGTAGCCGGCGTTGTCGCGCGACGTGATGCTCTTCATCAGAACGGAAGGTCCGCCTGCAGCAGCACATGCACCGGCTGGAAGCTGCGCCGGTGGATCTCGCACGGCCCGCGCGACTTCAGCGCGGCGAGGTGCTCGGGGGTCGAGTAGCCCTTGTGCTGGGCGAAGCCGTAGCCCGGGTAGCGCTGGTCCAGCGCCGTCATCTCCGCGTCGCGCGCGGTCTTGGCGAGGATCGACGCCGCCGAGATCGCGCGCACCAGCGAATCGCCCTTCACGATGGCCCGGCACTTGAAGCGGATGTCGAGCGTGTAAAGCCCGTCCACGCACACTTCGCCGGGCTCCATGCCGAGCGCTTCCACGGCGCGGCGCATGGCCAGCAGGCTCGCGCGGAGGATGTTGATGGCGTCGATCTCCTCGACGCTCGCGGAGGCGACCGCCCAGGCGAGAGCGTTCGCCTTGATGAGCCCGGCGAGCTCGTCGCGCGCCGGCTCCGAGAGCACCTTGGAATCGGCGAGCCCTTCGATGGGGTGCCCGGGATCGAGCACCACCGCCGCGGCGAACACGGCGCCCGCCAGCGGGCCGCGCCCCGCCTCATCGACCCCGCACAGCAGCGAGTCGGTCGGGAGCGAAGCTGCTGGGCGGGGCATGGTTCTGGATGTTCTTGGTTATGTAGGGCGCGAGGGCCTCGACGACGCGCTCATCATGACCTGTCGCGAGCTCGGCGTGAAGCCTCGCGAAGCGCTCGCGCAGCCGCTCGCGCGCTGTCTGGTTGTCGAGCCAGTTGCCGAGCGCCTGTGCCAGGTTGCCGGGCGTGGCGTGCTCCTGCAGGAGCTCCGGCACGATGAACTCGCCCGCGAGGACGTTCGGCAGCCCCACGTAGGGGAGCAGGAGCTTCCTGCTCACCAGCCAGTGGGTGAGCTTGTTCAGCTTGTAGGTGATCACCATCGGGCAGCGCGCGAGCGCCGCCTCGAGCGCCGCGGTGCCGCTCGCCACCAGCGCGACCTCGGCCGCATGGAGCGCCAGGCGCGCGTGGCCGAAGAGGATGGTGATGGGCAGCTCGCGGGCCTCCAGCGCGTAGATGCGCTTCTCGAAATAGTCGCGCGTCTCGCGGGTGGCGAGCGGCACGAAGAAGCGCAGCTCCGGGCGCCGCGCGAGGAGTTCGCGCGCGGTCTCGATGATGAGGTCGGCGTGCAGCTCGAGCTCGCTCACGCGGCTCCCGGGGAGCAGGGCCACGGGCACCGCGGACGAGCCCAGGCGCAGTTGCGCGCGCGCCTCGCGCCGGTCCGGATCGAGGGGCATCGAATCGGCGAGCGGATGGCCCACGAAGGTGACCGGGATCCCCGCCTTCTCGTAGAGCGGCGCCTCGAAGGGGAACATCACCAGCATGTGGTCGACCGCCTTGGCAATGGCGTGGATGCGCTCGGAGCGCCACGCCCAGATCGACGGACTGACGTAGTGCACCGTGGGAATGCCCGCGGCCTTGAGCTTCCTCTCGAGGCCGAAATTGAAGTCGGGCGCGTCGACGCCGATGAAGAGGTCGGGCCGGTCGTTGAGGAGGTGGCGACGCAATCCGGTGCGAATGCCCAGGATCTCGCGCAAGTGCTTGAGCACCTCGACGTAGCCGCGCACCGAGAGCTTCTCCATCGGGTAGAGCGTGCGCGCACCCTCGGCGATCATCTTCGGGCCGGCGATGCCGTAGAACTCGATATCGGGCCAGCGCTCCTTCAGCGCGCGGATGAGCGCCGCGCCGAGGAGGTCGCCCGACGCCTCGCCGGCGACGATCGCGACCCGCGGCATCAACGCAGGATGCCCCGCGTGGAAGTGGCGAGGAAGTCGGCGAACGCGCGCACTTCAGGCACCGCGGCGGCCTCGCGCTCGAGCTCGGCGCGCGCGTCGGCGAGCGTGAGCCCGGACTTGTAGAGCGTCTTGTAGGCGCGCTTCAACGCGGCGATCGCCTCGGGCGTGAAGCCGCGGCGCTTCAGTCCCTCGGCGTTGATGCCATAGGGCGCGGTCGGGTTGCCGGCGATGGTGAGGAAGGGCGGCACGTCCTGCGTCACCACGCTCGAGATGCCGGCCATCACGTGCGCGCCCACCTTCACGAACTGGTGCACTCCGACGAAGCCGCCGAGCGTGGCGTAGTCGCCGATGACGACGTGGCCGGCGAGGGTCGCGTTGTTGGCGAACACCGTGTCGTTGCCGACCTGGCAGTCGTGCGCGATGTGCACGTAGGCCATGATCCAGTTGTCGTCGCCCACGCGCGTGACACCCGCGTCCTGCGCGGTGCCGCGGTTGATCGAGGTGTATTCGCGGATGGTGTTGCGGCTGCCGATCTCGAGGCGCGTTGGCTCGCCCTTGTACTTCTTGTCCTGGTTCGCTTCCCCGATCGAGCAGAAGTGGAAGATGCGGTTGTCGCGGCCGATCCTGGTGTGGCCCGTGATCACGTTGTGCGCGCCGATGGTCGTGCCCTCGCCAACCTCCACGTCGCCGTCGATGACCGTGTACGGGCCCACGCTCACGCTCGCGTGGAGCTTCGCTCGTTCATCGACAATCGCGGTTTGGTGGATGCGGCTCACGGAATCAAAGTGCGTTCATCTGCGTTTCCAAGGCCTTTCGCTCGCATCACTCAAAGCTCGCGTAAAGCGCAGATGAGCTCTGCCTCGGCGGCGACCACGTCGCCCACCTTCGCGACGGCCTTGAACTTTGCGATGCCGCGGCCGCTCTTGCCCGCTTCCACCTCGATCAGCATGGTGTCGCCCGGAGTGACCGGCCGCTTGAAGCGCGCGCCGTCGATGCCGACGAAGTAGTAGACCCACTTGCCGTCGTTCTTGTGCCCCAGGCTCTTCAGGGACAGCACCGCGGCCGCCTGGGCCATGGCTTCGACGATGAGCACGCCGGGCATCACGTGGTAGTGCGGGAAGTGCCCGGGAAAGAACGGCTCGTTCACCGTCACGTTCTTCAGCGCCACGATGCGCTTGTCCTTCTCGAACGACGTGATGCGGTCGATCAGCAGGAACGGGTAGCGGTGCGGGAGGTATTCCTTGATCTCTTCAATCGTCATCTCGGTCACGATTCGCCTCCGTTCTTCCTTTCCTCAGCGCGTCGGCGATCTGGTGGAGCCTGCGCAGGTGCACCACGTTCTTCAGCCATTCCGCGTGCGGCATGGCGGGGAACCCGGAAGTGTACGTCCCGGGCCGCGTGATCGACTTGGTGATGAAGGTGAAGCCTGACACCGTCACGTTGTCGCAGATCGAGATGTGGCCCACCAACCCCGCGCCGCCGCCGATCATGCAGTTGCGGCCCACGGTGACGCTGCCGGAGATGCCGGTGCAGCCGGCGATCACGGTGTGCGCGCCGATCACGCAGTTGTGGCCGACCTGGATCTGGTTGTCGAGCTTGACCCCGTCCTCGATCACGGTGTCGTCGAGGGCGCCGCGGTCGATGGTGGTGTTGGCGCCGACCTCCACGTCGTCGCCGATGCGCACGCGGC
>JBBRQA010000190.1:0-7901 GCA_038227085.1 Burkholderiales bacterium
CACGCGGTCCCCGCTTTCCGGGACAACTACATCTGGATGCTCGAAACGGGCGGCAAGGCCGTGGCGGTCGACCCGGGGGAGGCAGCCCCGGTCGAGAGCTTCCTCGCCGAGCGCGGCTTCAGCCTCGCCGCCATCCTCGCGACGCACCACCATATGGATCATGTCGGCGGCCTCGAGGCGCTCGCGGCCCGCTGGAAATGCCCGACGTTCGGCCCCGCGCGCGAGGTGGCCGTGGATCTCGACCGGCGCCTCGCAGAGGGCGATCGATTCCTCGTCCCGGGCATCGACGTGGAGATGGAGACCCTCGACATCCCGGGACACACCGCGGGCCACATCGCGCTCTTCGGCGCGGGGGCGCTTTTCTGCGGCGATACTCTGTTCGCCTGCGGCTGCGGGCGCCTCTTCGAGGGCACGCCCGCGCAAATGGTCGATTCGCTCGGCAAGCTCGCCCGCCTTCCTGGCGCCACGCGCGTCTACTGCGGCCACGAGTACACGCTCGCCAATATCCGCTTCGCCGAGGCGGTGGAGCCCGGCAACCGCGCGCTCGCTGCGCGCAAAGTCCGCGAGGCTGCCAAGCGCGAGCGCGGCGAGCCGACGCTCCCCTCGACCATCGCGGAGGAACTCGCGACCAATCCGTTCCTGCGCTGCGGGGAGCCGGAGATCGTCGCCTCGGCCGAGCGCCACGCCGGCCGGCATGCCACGGGCCGCGTCGATGTGTTCGCCACCCTTCGCGACTGGAAAAACACGTTCTAAAAAAATGACCCCTGAATTCACCATCCGTGCCGCCACCCGCGGCGATGTCCGTGAGGTCCTGCGCCTCATCGCCGCCCTCGCCGAATACGAGAAGCTCGCCGACATGCTGGTGGGCACGGAGGCCATGCTCGCCGAGCAGATGTTCGGCCAGCGCCCCGCGGCCGAATGCCTGATCGCGGAGCGCGGCGCTCGCGCGGTGGGATTCGCGCTCTTCTTCACGACCTTCTCCACGTTCCTCTGCCAGCCGGGCCTCTATCTCGAAGACCTCTTCGTGGAGACCGGGGCGCGCGGGCTGGGGATCGGCAAGGCGCTCCTGCAACGGCTGGCCGCGCTTGCGGTGGAGCGCGATTGCGGCCGCTTCGAGTGGCGCGTGCTCGACTGGAACGAGCCCTCCATCCGCTTCTACGAGTCGCTCGGCGCGAAGATCCTGCCAGAGTGGGAGTTGGTGCGCATGACCGCGCCCGAGTTCGCGGCGCTCGCCAGGCGATGAACGCCAAGAAGGAGGCGGCGATCGACGCGCTGCTCGAGGCGCACAACGCCCGCGAGCGGCTGGGATCGCCCGAGCGCTACGGCGCTTGGATGCTGGTGAATTGCGTGATCGACCCGCGCGACGACATCTTCCGTTTCTTCGCGAACCACGAGCTCGCGTCCAACCCGGTGCGCGAATACCTGAGCGACGGCTGGCGCACGCTCTCGGAGCTCATGATGCTGATGGAGGCGGTCGGAGCGCCGCTCACGAAGACGGGCTCAGTGCTCGAGTTCGCGGCGGGCTTCGGGCGCTTCACCCGGCACCTGGCGCGCGCCCTTCCCGGGCGCCTCACCGTCTCCGACATCCACCCGGGCTCGGTGGAGTTCCTGCGCGAGCAATTCGGGGTGCCGGGTTTCTACTCGTCGCAGGATCCCCGCGCGCTCGAGATTCCCGGGCGCTACGACCTGGTGTTCGTGCTGTCGATGTTCACGCACCTGCCGCCCGCGATGTGGGGGCCGTGGCTGCGCACGCTCTTCACGGCGGTGAAGCCTGGAGGGCATCTCGTGTTCACCGTGCACAACGAGTCGCTCGCCGCGCACTTCAGCCAGGTGTATGGCCCGGACGGCACGCTCTTCATCACGACCAGTGAATTGCGCGAGCTGGAGGGCGAGCAGTACGGGACCACGTTCGCGACGCGTGCCTGGATCGAGGAGGAGGTGCAACGCGCGCTCGGGCAACCAATTTCTGTGTTCCGCGACGCGGCCTTCTGGCACGGCCAGTCGGCGGTGGTGGTCGACGCCCCGCATTGACGCTGGGGCAGGGGGCGGGTAGCATCCGAAAGCCCCTACGAAACAAGCACTAATCGCATGCACTTCAGGCGGAACTTCAAGTACTTAGCGCTTACCCTGGCCCTGTCCTCGGCTGCCGCATTCGCTTCCGCCCTCGCCCCCGAGCCGCTCCCCGTCCCTGCCCTCCCGTCGCCCTTCGAGGACATGGACGATGTCCCTCTTCCCGACCCCGATCTCTGGCAGCGCATCCGCGTGGGCTTCATGCTCGACGCCCTCGACTCGCCCCTGGTGGCCGAGCACGAGCAGTGGTACGCGAGCCGCCCCGAGTACATCAAGCGCTTCGTCGATCGCGGCAGCCGCTACCTGCACTACATCGTGGGCGAGGTCGAGAAGCGCGGCATGCCGATGGAGATCGCGCTGCTGCCGGTGGTCGAGAGCGCGTTCAACCCGAAGGCGAATTCACGCTCGAAAGCCTCGGGCCTCTGGCAGTTCATTCCCTCGACGGGGAAGAGTTACGGCCTCTCGCAGGACTGGTGGAAGGACAACCGCCGCGACGTGGTCGCCGCCACCGACGCCGCGCTGAGCTACCTCGAGCGGCTGCACACCATGTTCGGCGGCTGGGAGCTGGCGCTCGCGGCGTACAACTGCGGCGAGGGCTGCGTAGGCCGCGCCATCGCCTATAACCAGAAGCGCGGCCTGCCCACCGATTACGCGAGCCTCACGCTGCCGGTCGAGACGCGCAACTACGTGCCCAAGCTCTTCGCGGTGAAGAACATCGTGCTCGCGCCCACCAACTACGGCATCGAGCTGGAGAGCGTCCCGGACACGCCCTACTTCACCGAGGTGCAGGCGCCCGCCAGGATCGACGTGAAGGTGGCGGCGAAGCTGGCCGGCATGAGCGAGGACGATTTCGTCGCATTGAACCCCGCGCATAACAAGCCGGTCGCGGCGGGCACAGGCACCTTCATACTGCCGGTGGGCCGCGCCGACTCGTTCAAGACGAACCTCGAGGCCTACGACAAGCCGCTGGTGAGCTGGACCACCTACCAGGCGAAGCGCTTCGAATCGATCGATGCCATCGCCAAGCGCCACAACGTCGCCGCCTCGCAGCTGAAGAGCGCGAACGGCGAGATGAAGCTCGACAAGAAGGGTCGCCTCAAAGTGGCCACGGCGATCATGGTGCCGATGAAGGCCCCCGCGGCGCCGCAATTCATCAAGGTCGCGCAGGTGGCGCTGGTGGCCCGCGAGACGGCGCCCGTGCGTGTCGTGGCGCCCGCCGCGAACGCCTCTTCCCTCCGCCTCTACACCGTGCGCCCCGGCGACACCCTCTACGGCATCGCGCTACGCCATCGCACCGGCGTCGACACCCTGCTGCACTTGAACCGCCTCACTGCCAGCGTCAAGCTCCAGCCCGGCCTCAAGCTGCGCCTGCCATAAACCGGGGTCAGAGCGGGGTCTGACCCCGGTTCAGGTTTTCAGCGCTTGCCGGTGATCTCGGCGAAGAAGGCGGCGTTGGAGGGCTCGCGGCCGAGGAAGCGCTTTACCAGCGCCATCTCCTCCTCCTGCCCACCCTGCGCGAGGATGGTGTCGCGGTAGCGTGCGCCCACCTTGGGATCGAGCATGTCGGCCTTGAAGGGCGAGAGCATGTCGAGCGCGAGCACCTCAGACCACATGTAGCCGTAGTACCCGGCGCCGTACTGGTTGGCGATGTGGCTGAAGGCCGAGGGGAACGACGTGCCTTCGACGAATCCGAGCGGCGTCGCGCCCTCCAGCGACTTCCAAACTGCGAGCGGCGGCTGCGGATCGGTGGACAGCGCCATGTCGAAAGACGCGTACAGCCACTGGCGCGCGTAGCGCAGCCCCTGCCCGTAGCGCCGCGCCGCCTCCA
This sequence comes from Burkholderiales bacterium, assembly GCA_038227085.1. Lineage (GTDB taxonomy): Bacteria > Pseudomonadota > Gammaproteobacteria > Burkholderiales > Usitatibacteraceae > Usitatibacter. Next base: position 3,899 of record JBBRQA010000190.1, read on the forward strand.
GGCGCGAGATGTCGTCGTGAGTGAGCTGCGGGCAGCTCGGGCACACTTCCTTGAAGAGCGCGAGGGGCTGCTCGCGGCGCGCCCACTCCTCGAACATCTGCGATGGCGCCTCGACGAAGTCGCCCTTCACGCTGGTGCCGGCATGCGGGTTGTAGTCGGCGCGCGACAGCACGCCATGCAGCACGTGCCCGAACTCGTGCATCAGGGTCTCGAGCTCGTCGTGATTGAGGCCGTCGCGGTTGAAGTTGGTGACGAGCGCGGAGAGCGGTGTGCGCCCGGTGAGCCGGCTCACCCCGCGCAGCGGGAACGCCGCGGCGTGATTGAACTTGCCCTCGCGCGGGAAGAGGTCGAGGTAGAAGCCCGAGATGAAGCGTCCGGTCTTCGCGTCCAGGACGTCGAAATAGCGCACGCCGTCGTTCCAGACCGGAACCTTCACTTCCTGGAACTTCACTCCGTAGAGTCTTTGCGATACGCGCATCATGTACTCGACCGCCTTGTCGGTCGGAAAGTACTTGCGCAGAGCCTCCTGGTCGACGTTGAAGCGCTCGCGGCGCACCTTCTCCGAATAATAGGACACGTCCCAGCGCTGGATCTTCGTCTCCGCGAGCGGCGTGCCGAGGTCCTTCGCCTTCTCCGCGCGCAGCTCCTCGACGTCCTTCTTCTCGAGCTCGGTCACCGCGCTCTTCACGTCGGCGAGGAACCTGGTGACGGTCGCGGGCGACTGCACCATCTTGCGGCGCAGCGCGTAATCCGCGTAGGAGGGCAGCCCGTAAAGCCCTGCCAGCTCCTTCCTCAGCTGGAAGATCTGGTAGAGGATGTCGAGGTTCTGTGCGCCGCCCTCACTCAGCTTCGCCATGTAGTAGCGGCGCCGTGCGTCCCCGCTGCGCGCGCTCTGCATGAAGGGCACGTACGAGGGATTGTCGAGTCCGAGAACGTAGGCGCCGGTCGCGTCGGGCTTGCGCGTCTTGAGGTAGCTCTCCGGAAGACCGGCCATCTCCTCCAACTTGAAGGTCACCTTGGTTGCGTCGTCGCGGATGTCGCGGTCGAAGGCCTGGCGCAACTCCTCCAGCTTGTCGAAGATCTCCTTGGCGCGCGCGCGCTTGGCCGGGGGCAGCGCCACGCCGCTGTCCTCGAAGCCTTCCACCATGTCTTTCTTGAGCTTCGCCTGGTGCGGGTTCATCGGCGCCGCGGCGTTCACCCGCGCGAAGAGCTTCTCGTTCTGGAACAGCTCGGTGCTGAGCGTGGTGAATTTCTGCAGGCACGGCTCGGCGGCGTCGCGCACACCCTTGTCGGGCGAGACGTTGCCCAGCAGGTTCACCACGCCCAGCACGTCTTCCATCTGGATCTGCAGGCGGTTCCACTCGTCGAAGATGGCGCCCGCGCCGCGCCGGGCTTCCATGGCGGCGATCGACTTGTTGATGGCGGCCAGGCCCTCGTCGCAGGCCTTGGTGAGGCCGGCCGCGTCGTAGACGGGCACCAGAGGTCGATTCGGGACGGCGGCGGGATGGGTCGCGGCGGCAGCGGGCAATGCGGCGGCGAGCGCGAGGAAAGCGATGGTGAGGCGCATGACGGACTCCAGGTCAGGAAGGCTGGGCGGCGAGCTCGTAGCCCTTGGGGATGGAAGACAGGAGCTTCCGCGTGTATTCCTCGCGCGGATGCAGGTAGATCTCGTCGGAGTCGGCCATCTCGACGATGACTCCGTCGTTCATCACCATCACCTTGTCCGAGATGTACTTCACCACCGCCAGGTCATGCGAGATGAAGATGTACGACAGGCCGTATTCGTCCTGCAGGTCCTGCAGCAGGTTCAGCACCTGCGCCTGGACCGAGACGTCGAGCGCCGACACCGACTCGTCGCAGATGAGGACATCGGGCTTCATGGTGAGGCAGCGCGCGATCGCGATCCGCTGGCGCTGGCCGCCGGAGAACTCGTGCGGATACTTGTAGAACGACTGCTCGGCGAGTCCGACGCGCTTCAGGAGCGCGAACGCCATTCCGACGCGCTCGGCTTCGTCCCTGCCGATCGAGTGAATCTTCATCGGCTCGACCAGGATCTGGCCCACGGTCATGCGCGGATTCAGCGATGCGTAAGGATTCTGGAAGATGATCTGGATGCGGCGGCGATACGCCATCATCTGCTTCTCGGTGAGCGAGAGGAGATCCGTGCCTTCGAACAGCACTTCTCCGCTGGTGGCGTCGTGCAGGCGCATGAGCGTGAGGCCGATGGTCGTCTTGCCGGAGCCCGACTCGCCGACGAGGCCGAGCGTCTTGCCCTTTGGCAGCGTGAAGCTCACGTCCTTCACCGCGGGCACGGCGCGCTTGCCGAACAGGCCCTCCTTCAGGAAGAAGGTCTTGTTGAGGGACTTCACCTCGAGGATGACCGGGTCCGAGGGCGACGTGCCTCGCTTCCTCTCTTCGAGATGCACGCGGCCATCGCCCTTCAGGAAATCGTCGATCACGGGGAGGCGCTTGGGCCGGCGGTCCAGTCGCGGGCGGCAGGCGAGCAGCGCCTTGGTGTACGGATGCTGCGGCGCCTCGAAGATCGCCTTCACCAGGCCCTGCTCCTTGATCTCGCCGGATTGCATCACCACCACGGTGTCGGCGATGTCGCCCACCACGCCCAGGTCGTGGGTGATGAAGAGCACCGACATGCGGTGCTTCAGCTGCAGGCTGGCGATCAGGTCGAGGATCTGCTTCTGGATGGTCACGTCGAGCGCGGTGGTGGGCTCGTCGGCGATGAGGAGCTTGGGCTCGCACGCGATCGCCATCGCGATCATGACGCGCTGCTGCTGGCCGCCCGACATCTCGTGCGGATAGGATTTCACGCGCAGCTGCGGGTTGGGGATCCCCACCTCGTTCAGCAACTCGACCACGCGCGCGCGCGCCTGGCGCCCATCCATGCCCATGTGCAGGCGCAGCACCTCCGCGATCTGCTCGCCCACGGTGAACACCGGGTTCAGCGACGTCATCGGCTCCTGGAAAATCACCGAGATGTCCTTGCCGCGGATGTCCTGCAGCTCCTGCATCGACGCCTTGGTGAGGTCGCGACCGCCGTAGAGGATGTGGCTGTCGGGGGAAACGATGGCGTTGTCGGGAAGCAGGCCGAGGATCGCCATGGCCGAGACGCTCTTGCCGCTGCCGGACTCGCCCACCAGCGCCACGGTGGTGTTGGTGGGGACGTCGAAGGAGATGCCCTTCACGGCGCGGAACGGCTCCGACTTGCGATCGACGCGGAATCGCACGTCGAGGTTCTGCACCTGGAGGATCGGCTCTGGGGGAGTCATCGCGCTCATTTCAGCTTGGGATCGAGCGCGTCGCGCAACGAATCGGTGAGGAGGGAGAAGGCCGTGACCAGGATCGCCATGGAGGCGCCGGCGGCGAAGAGTTGCCACCACTTGCCGATCACGAGCTCGTTCTGCGCCTCGGCGAGCATCGTGCCCCACGAGACCATGTCGACCGGCACACCGAATCCGAGGAAGGAGAGGATCACCTCGGCCTTGATGAAGCCCACGACATGCTGGGAGAGCTGCACCAGCGAGACGTGGCTCACGTTGGGAAGGATGTGGCCGAACATGCGCGACCAGTTGGATGCGCCGATCGCCTGCGCGGCCTTCACGTACTCGCGGTTGGAGTGCTTGATGTATTCCGCGCGCATCAAACGGTAGATGCCGGTCCAGCCGGTGAGCGACAGGATCAGGACGATGGGCAGGATCCCCTTGCCGAACTTGCCGGAACTCGAGGCCACCGCCGCGAACGCGAGGATGAGGAGGATGTAGGGGATCGACGTGAAGACGTTGTAGACCCATTCCAGCAGGTCGTTGGCCCAGCCGCCCCAATAGCCCGCGGCGGCGCCGAGCATGGTGCCGATGATGACCGCGAGGATCGCCGCGGACAAGCCGACGAAGATCGACACCTCGGATCCCTTGACCGCCTTCTGCAGCACGTCGCGCCCCCACTTGTCCCCGCCGAAGGGCAGCACCTCGGAGCGCTTGGTCTCGGTCAC
>JBBRQA010000191.1:0-7895 GCA_038227085.1 Burkholderiales bacterium
CGCCGCAATCTTCTTCCGTTGACGGGGCCGCGTTTCGTCGTAGAATCGTTGCAATGCAGGAAACCCTTGATTCGGCGCTCGCCGCCGACCAGGAGAAGCTGTTCTAGTACGTTGCAGAGGTTTCCTGCGGTGTTCGTCCAGGCTTACATCCTTGAGCCGATAAGCTGGTAGCTTGGACGCTTGCCCAGGGCACTATTGTGCGCGTCCCACGTCGGACGTACCTGCGGTGCCCGGTGAGCGACCGCCTTGGACCTCTGGGTTCGAGAGTGCGGCCTGGGCGAACACCGCAGGGAATCTAGATGGCCTTCTGGTTGATGAAATCCGAGCCCGACGAGTTCTCGATCGACGATCTCGTGAAGGCGCCCCGGCAAACCACCTCCTGGTTCGGCGTGCGCAACTACGTCGCGCGCAACTTCATGCGCGACACCATGCGCGTCGGCGACGGCGTCCTCTTCTACCATTCGAGCTGCCCGGTGCCCGGCATCGCGGGGCTCGCCAAGGTGGCGGGCAAACCGCATCCCGACATGTCGCAGTTCGACAGGAAGAGCCCCTACTACGACCCGAAGGCCAAGCGCGAAGAGCCGCGCTGGACGCTGGTGGACGTGAAGCTCGCGAAGAAGACGCGCCTCATGCCGCTCGAGGAGATGCGCACCTATCCCGAGCTCGCGGACATGGTCACGTTGAAGCGCGGCAACCGGCTGTCGATCACGCCGGTCACGCCCGCGGAGTGGGAATTCATCGTCGCGCGCCTCGGTGAGTAAATGCCGCTAGCGGAGCTGGGCGCCTATCTCGCGATCGGCGTCGCGGTCGGCTTCTTCGCGGGACTGCTCGGCGTCGGCGGCGGGCTCATCATCGTCTCCTCGCTCGCGCTGATGTTCTCGGCGCACGGCTTTGCCGCGCAATACATCATGCATCTCGCGATCGGCACGTCGCTCGCGGCGATCGTGTTCGGCTCGTGGTCGAGCTTCCGAACGCACCATCGCCACGGCGCGGTCGACTGGGCCGTGGTGCGCGCGATGACGCCGGGCCTCCTGGGGGGCGTCGCGATCGGCGCGGCGACCGCGCGCTTCCTGCCTACCGCGGTCCTCAAGTATCTCTTCCTCGCGTTCCTGCTCCTCATCACCACGCAGATGATGCTGGACCTTCGCCCGAAGAGCGCGCGCGCGTTGCCGGGAGGCGCGGGGCTCACCGGCGTCGCAATCCTGATCGGCGTGTGCTCGAGCGTCTTCGGCGGGGGCGCGGCCGCCGCGGGCGTGCCTTTCCTCACCTGGTGCGGGATGACGACCCATCGGGCGATCGGCACCGTAGCCGCGATGGGCTTCCCCGTGTCGATCGCGGGAGCCGCGGGCTACGCCATCGCCGGATCGAGCGTCGCGGGGTTGCCGCCGTGGAGCGTGGGCTTCGTCTACCTGCCGGCCTTCATCGGCATCGCGCTCACCAGCGTGCTCGCCGCTCCCTTCGGCGCGCGCCTGGCGCACAAGCTCAAGGGCGCGACGCTGCGGCGCGTGTTCGCCGTGTTCCTGCTACTGATGGGGTTCAAGATCGCTGCTTCCGTCTAGAATATTCAGGCCGCTCACAGCGCGCACCACCTCCGCATGATGGTGCGGAACATGTCGACCGACTGGTCGATGCGCGCCATCGAGCACCACTCGTCGGTCTGGTGCGCCAGCTTCGGCTCGCCGGGCCCGAGGATCACCGCAGGCGGGCCGCCGAAGCCGCGCTTCAGGTCGGAGCCGTCGGTGGAGAACGTGATCGTCTTCGGCGTCGGGCGCCCCTCCAGGAAGGGCGTGCAGATCTCGAAGATTTCCTGCACCCATTCGTTCGCGGGCTCGGTGTAGAGCGAGGGCGTATCCACGATCTTGCGCACGCGCGCGCCGCGCGGGGCGAGGAGGGACTCGAGGGAGGCGCAAAGGTGCGCGTGGTCGACGCCGGGAACGGTGCGCGTGTCGACCGTGATGCGCGCTTCGTCGGGCACGGAGTTGGTATTGAGTCCGCCGTGGATGGTGCCCACGTTGAGAGTGGGCTTGCCCATGACGCTGTGGCTGTCGACCGGGAAGCGGAAGTGCTCGAGGTCGCCGATCACGCGCGCCATCTTGAGGATCGCGTTGTCGCCGACCTCGGGCATCGAGCCGTGCGCGGTCACGCCGTCGGTCTCGATCTCGAACCACGCGAGGCCCTTGTGCCCGATGTAGGGGTAGTTCGCGGTGGGCTCGGCGACGACGATGGCGCCGGCGCGGTCGAGCAGCTTGTGGTCGGCGAGATATTTCGCGCCCTCGCAGCCGATCTCCTCGCCGGCGGTGATCACGATCACGATGCCGGGGCTTCGCGCGAGGAGCGGCGCCAGCTCCACCGCCGCGGCGACGAAGGCCGCGATGCCGCTCTTCATGTCGGTTGAGCCGCGCCCGTACATGCGGTCGCCGTCGGTCTCGCCCGCGAAGGCGTCGTGGTGCCAGCGCGCATGGCCCAGCGGCACGGTGTCGATATGGCCGGTAAAGCAGATCGGCGGCTTCTCGGCGCCGCCGATCGTGGCGATGAAGCTGGTGCGGCCTTCCGCGAACTCGTGATATGCGACGCGGAATCCGGCGCTCTCGAGCTCCGTGCCGAGCCTCTGCGCGCAGGCGCGTTCCATGCCCGGCGGATTGATGGTGTTGAATCCGAGGAGCTCGCGCGTCAGTGCACGGGGATCGAGTCGTTGAGACATGTCGTGATTATAAATCGCCAGCAAGTTTCTCCAGATTCGGCTCTGCAGCCGCGAGGAGCAAGCATCAAGGCAGAACGACTAACCGGTAAGCCTCCGCAGCGCCTCCTGGTACTTCTCGCTCGTCTTCCTCGCCACGTCATCCGGCATCGGCGGCGCAGGCGGCTTCCGGGAGAACCCGATCGAGTCGAGCCAGTTGCGGACGTACTGCTTGTCGAAACTCTCCGGGCTCGCGCCCTCGTGGTACGTGTCGAGCGGCCAGAAGCGCGAGGAGTCGGGGGTGAGCGCCTCGTCGATGAGGTGGAGCTTGCCGTGCGCGTCGAGGCCGAACTCGAACTTGGTGTCGGCGATGATGATGCCGCGCGTGAGCGCGTATTCCGCCGCCGCTTTGTAGAGGGCGATCGCGGCGTCGCGCACCTCGGTAGCGCGCGCCGCGCCGATCATCGCGGCCGTGCGCTCGAACGAGATGTTCTCGTCGTGGTGCCCGGCCTCGGCCTTGGTCGCGGGCGTGAAGATGGGCCGCGCGAGCTTGGCCGCCTGCTTCATCCCCGCCGGGAGTGCCACGCCGCAGACGCTTTGCGACTCGCGATACTCTTTCCAGCCCGAGCCTTCGAGATAGCCGCGCACCACCGCCTCGACCGGGAGCGGCTGCATCCGTTTCGCGACGATGGAGCGGCCGCGGACCTCGTTCGCCTCGCCCGGGGTGACGACCGTCTCCGGGTCGATGCCGGTCAGGTGATTGGGCATGATCCCCTTCAGCCGGTCGAACCAGAAGTTGGCAAGCTCGGTGAGCACGCGTCCCTTCTCCGGAATCGGAGTGGGGAGGATCACGTCGTACGCCGACAGGCGGTCGGTGGCGACGAGGAGCAGCTTGTCGTCGCCGACCGCGTAGATGTCGCGCACCTTGCCGCGGCCGATGAGCGGCAGCGACTCTATCCTGGACTCGTACATGCGGCCTAGGCTGCCTGCTTTTCCGCGCTCGCGCTCCACTGCCCCTTCGCGGCGAGGCTGTTCATGCGCGCGCGATGGTGGAACGCCTTCTGCGCTGCGCCCACGTTGGCCGCCGAGCCGCGCCATGTGCTGAGCGCCACCGCCTGCAGCGCGCGGCTGTAGCTGAACGTGAGCGGCCACGGCAGGCCACCCAGGCGGTTCATCGCGTCCAGGTGCGCGGTTGCGTTCTCGTCGGACTGGCCGCCGGAGAGGAACACCACGCCGGGCAGTGCCGCGGGGACGGTGCGCTTGAGCACTCGCAGCGTGCGCTCGGCCACTTCCGCCACGCTCGCCTGGCGCGCGTGCGCCTTTCCGGACACCGCCATGCTCGCCTTGAGGATCACGTGCTCGAGGGAGACGTCCTGCTGGTGCAGCTCGTGGAAGAGAGCGGCCAGCGTTTCCTCGTGGACTGCCTCGCTCGTCTCGGCGCTATGCCCGCCGTCAAGCAGCACCTCGGGCTCGACGATCGGGACGATGTTCGCTTGCTGGCAGATCGCCGAGTAGCGCGCCAGCGCGTGGGCGTTGGCCTTGATGCAGGCGCGCGACGGAAGGCCGTCGCCGATGGTGATCACGGCGCGCCACTTCGCGAAGCGCGCCCCGAGCTTGAAGTATTCGTCCATGCGCCTGGCGAGGCCGTCGAGGCCTTCGGTCACCTTCTCGCCAGGGTGCCGCGCCATGTCCTGCGCGCCGGCGTCGACCTTGATGCCGGGGAGGATGCCGTTCTTCTTCAGGTATTCGGCGAAGTCGACGCCGCCCTTGGTCTTCTGGCGCAGCGTCTCGTCGAACAGGATCACGCCGCTCACGAATTGCGAAAGGTCGGGCGTGGTGAACAGGAGCTCGCGGTAGACGCGGCGGTTCTCCTCGTTGCATTCGACGTTCACCGAGTCGAAGCGCTTCTTGCACGTGCCCGCGCTTTCGTCAGCGGCGAGCAGTCCCTTGCCCGGCGCGACCATGGCGCGGGCGGTCTCGGTCATCAGCTTGGTATCCATGGTGTGGCCTCGAAATCGGGCGCCCCGTGCGGCGCTCCGCGGGTGGAGAGAATCGTCGAACCCGTAATTTTACCTGACGGCCTTTGCACGCGCGATCATGAGGTCGATCGCCGGGCCTTCCTCGCGGACCACGAGGCGCGCCTCGCGTGGACTTCGAGCGGCGCGGACTCGGCGGGCTTCATCGACCGCGCCGCCGACGGCACCGTCTTCTTCGCCTGGTTCACCCACCGACCGCGCTGAAACCGGGGTCAGAGCGGGTTCAGAGCGGGGTCAGACCGGGGTCTGACTCCGGTCTAGGCGTTGCGGCCGCGGTGCTCGCCGACCTTCACGATCTTCATCGTGTTGGTGCCGCCGGATTTTCCGATGGGCTCGCCGATGGTGAGCACGATCAGGTCGCCGGGCTTGACCGCGCCGTTGGCGACCAACACCGCCTCGGCCTCGGCGAGGAGCTCCTCGCGGTCGTGGCCGACGTACTTCACCATCAGCGGATAGACGTCGCGAAAGAGCGTGCAGCGGTAGCGCGTGAAGGTCTGCGCGGTGAGCGCGTAGATCGGCACGCCGCAATTGAGGCGCGACATCCAGAGCGCGGTGGAGCCCGACTCGGTCAAAGAGGCGATTGCCTTCACTTTCAAGTGGTATGCCGTGAAGAGCGCCGCCATCGCGATCGACTGGTCCACGCGCGTGAACACGCGATTCAGGAACTCGCTCTCGAGCGTGACCGGGTGCGACTTCTCCGCCTCGATGCAGATGCGGTTCATCGCGGCGATGGTCTCCACCGGGTACTGGCCCGAGGCCGATTCTGCGGAAAGCATCACGGCGTCGGTGCCGTCCAGCACCGCGTTGGCGACGTCGGAGACTTCCGCGCGCGTCGGCACCGGGCTCGAGATCATCGACTCCATCATCTGCGTCGCGGTGATGGTGATCTTGTTCAGCTCGCGCGCGAGCCGGATCATGCGCTTCTGCAGCGCGGGCACCGTGGCGTCGCCCACCTCCACCGCGAGGTCGCCGCGCGCCACCATGATGCCGTCGCACGCGTGCATGATGTCTTCCAGCGCCGGGATCGCCTCGGCGCGCTCGATCTTCGCGATCAGCATCGCGTGGCCGCCGGCCGCGCGCAGCAGCTCGCGAGCCATGTACATGTCGGCGCCGCTCTTCGGGAACGACACCGCGAGGTAGTCGACCTTCATCCCGGCCGCGGTACGGATGTCGTCGATGTCCTTGGGAGTCAGCGCCGGCGCGGTGAGGCCGCCGCCCTGGCGATTGATGCCCTTGTTGTTGGAGAGCACGCCGCCGTGGCGCGTGACGGTCTGGATCTCGCTGCCCTGCACGTTCACCACGTCGAGCACGAGTTTGCCGTCGTCCAGCAGCAGCACGTCGCCCGCCTTCACGTCGCGCGGCAGCTCCTTGTAGTCGAGGCCCACGCGTTGCGCATCGCCCATCGTCACGTTGGCATCGAGCACGAACGGGTCGCCCGCCTTCAGCAGGATCTTGCCGTCCTTGAACTTGCCGACGCGGATCTTCGGGCCTTGCAGGTCGGCCATGATTCCCACCGCGCGGTTCACCTTGCGGCAGGTCTCCCGGACCATCTCGGCGCGCTTGATGTGGTCGGCGGCGGTGCCGTGCGAGAAGTTGAGGCGCACCACGTCGACGCCGGCGAGAAACATCCGTTCGAGCACGGCGGGGTCGCTGGACGAAGGCCCGAGCGTCGCTACGATCTTGGTGCTGCGCATTGCGGTCATTGGTTTTCCCTGGCGCGCTGTTCGAGGATCTCCACCGCGGGGAGCGTCTTGCCCTCGAGGAACTCGAGGAAGGCACCGCCGCCTGTGGAGATGTAGCTGATCTTGTCGGAGACGCCATACCTGGCGATGGCCGCGAGGGTGTCGCCGCCGCCCGCGATCGAGAAGGCGCCGGAAGTGGCGATCGCCTCGGCCACCGAGCGCGTGCCGTTGGCGAAGGCGTCGAACTCGAAGACGCCGACCGGGCCGTTCCAGACGATGGTGCCGGCCCCATGGAGAATCTTTGCATAGAGGGTCGCGGTCGCCGGGCCGATGTCGAGGATGAGGTCGTCTTCCTCGACGTCCGCCGTCGCCTTCGCGCGCGCCGGCGTGTCGGCGGCGAAAGCCTTGCCGCACACGACGTCGGCGGGCACGGGCACGGCCGCGCCGCGCGCCTGCATCATCACCATGATCTCCTTGGCCTCGGGCGCGAGGCCTGGCTCGCACAGCGACTTGCCGATCGGCAGTCCCGCGGCAAGCATGAACGTGTTGGCGATGCCGCCGCCGACGATCAGCTGGTCGACCTTGGCGGAGAGCGATTTCAGGATGGTGAGCTTGGTCGAGACCTTCGAGCCCGCGACGATTGCCACCAGCGGGCGCTTCGGCTTGGCGAGCGCGCGCCCGAGGGCGTCGAGCTCGGCGGCCAGCAGGGGGCCCGCGCATGCGGTGTTCGCGAAGCGCGCCACGCCGTGCGTCGAAGCCTCGGCGCGATGCGCGGTGCCGAAAGCGTCGTTCGCGTAGACGTCGCAAAGCGCCGCGTACTTGCGCGCGAGGGCCTCGTCGTCCTTCTTCTCGCCCTTGTTGAAGCGGCAGTTCTCGAGGAGCACGAGCTCGCCCGGCTCCACGGCGACGCCGTCCAGCCAATCGCGCTTCAGGGCCACCGTCCTTCCCAGGAGCTCGCTGATGCGCCTGGCCACGGGCGCGAGCGAGTCGGCCTCGGAGAACTGGCCCTCCGTGGGGCGGCCCAGGTGCGACGTGGCCATCACGGCGGCGCCCTTGCCGAGCGCCAGCTGGTACGCGGCGAGAGACGCACGGATGCGGGTATCGTCGGTGATGTGGCGCGCGTCGTCCATCGGGACGTTCAGGTCGGAGCGGATGAAGACCCGCTTGCCGGCGAGGTCGAGGTCGGCGAGCTGGGCGATCGTCATTCGCCGCCTTCGCGCCGCGCGGCGGCTCGTGCGCGCGACTCGTCGAGCGTAACGTTCAACTCTCGCGTGATGCGGCTGCCGGTCGCCTGGAACAGGAAAGGCGCGAGCCCGTGGATCAACGCCGCGAGGCCGCCGAGCGTCATCTTCGCTCCGTAGCGGCAGGCGAACACGCCGTGCTCAAGGTAGCTCTCCCCGACCTCGCGCGGATGGGTGGTGAAGGGATTCCTCACTTCGCCTGCATCAATGCGAGCGTCACGTCGAGCATGCGGTTGGAGAAGCCCCACTCGTTGTCGTA
>JBBRQA010000192.1:0-7878 GCA_038227085.1 Burkholderiales bacterium
ATTACGTGCAGGTCTTCGGAGGTGACCTCCCGGCCCTGGCCTGGGGCCGCAGCCTGACCGCCGCGCTGGCAAACCAGCCGTACGCCGCGATGCCCCCTGCTGCCGTTGGTTGAGTGTTCGCTAAGAGGGAAGTTTTTCGCTTGCGTTGATGACTCACCTGTCACAAGCTGGTCAACGAGGACGGCGCCCCGAAACGGGTGGTCGGCCCCGCACCGACCCGCGGTCCATCAGGACCGGTCCGGACCTGGAGGGGCCTGCCATGGTCGTCTATTCCTCTCGCACAGACCATCGTGAGCAAGCCGCGTCTGAGCCTGCCTGCGACGTCTCCTCAGCGCGCGAGCACCTTGTCGCGAGCGCCCTGACCGAGAGCCGCCTCGATGCTTACGCGTCGAACAAGGCGATCCTGCACCAGATGTCCGACGGCCTTCCCGGCTCGCGGGTGCTTTCCGGCAGCTGGGGCGAGGAGACCTTCGCCTTCGGCATCCCGAAGGGTCGCGACGCGGCGCGCCCCTATCTCGAAGCATTCGCGAAGAAAGCGCGCGACACGGGCGCGGTTCGCCGCGCGGCCGAGCGTGCCGGCGTGCGCGGCCTCGCGTCCCACTGAGCATCCACAACCGCATCCCGAGGACCTGCCATGAACCTGATTCGCCTTTTCCTGCTCGCGCTGGCTTGCCTCGTCGCCTTTCCCGCCGCGGCCGCCGATGCCTATCCCACGAAGCCGATCCGCATCCTGGTCGGATATACCGCGGGCGGCGCCGTGGACGTGGTGGCGCGCACCATCGGCCAGCAGCTCGCCGCGAGCCTGGGACAACCCGTCATCGTCGAGAACAAGCCGGGCGCCAACACCAACATCGCCATGCGTTCGTTGATCGACAGCGCGCCGGACGGCTACACCGTGATGCTGACGGCGAATGCGCTGGCGGCGAACATGGCGCTCTACCAGCCGGTGCCGTTCGACGCCGAGCGCGACATCGTGCCGGTCTCGATGGTCGGCCGCGTGCCGGTGGTCATCGCCGCCGGCGCGACGTCGGAATTCACGAGCCTCCAGCAACTGATCGACACCGCCAAGGCGAAGCCCGGCACGGTGAACTACGCAAGCCCCGGCAACGGGTCGACGCCGCACCTTGCCACCGAGATGTTCGCGCGCGCCGCCGGCATCCAGCTCGCGCACGTGCCCTACAAGGGCGGCTCGCAGGCGATCACCGACGTTCTCGGCGGCCAGGTGCCGCTCGTTGCCGTCAACGCCCTCGAGGTCGTTCCGCATGTGAAGGCGGGCAAGCTTCGCGTGCTCGCCGTGATGAGCGCGTCGCGCACCGCGATGCTGCCTGACGTTCCGACGATCGCCCAGTCCGGCTACCCCGGATTCGAGGCGTCGGTGTGGTACGGCGTCATCGCGCCCGCGAAGACGCCGCAAGCGGTGGTCGACAGGCTCCATGACGCCATCCAGAAGGCGCTTTCTTCCTCCGACGTGCAAAAGCGCATCTCGGACGTGGGCGGCGAGGTGACCCCGGGCAGCGCCGCGCAATTCCAGGCGCTGATCCACGACGAGAGGGTGCGCTACGAAAAGCTGGTGCGCGAGGCCCACATCCGGCTCGACTGAGGCTAGGCCGCCTCCATGCCGTGACGCCGCTTCGCCCCGTCATTCTCGGGCGAAGCGACAAATGTGAGCCACGCGCGCGCAACCTCGCGTTGCGAACACGTCGCGCAGACGCCCGCCGAAAAGATGGTCGTGACCTGGATCTCGGGCGGCAGGGCTCCGGCCACCTGGATGCCGGGCATGTGGACGAGCTCGCTCAGTTGCTGGAAACCGATTTCAACCTGGCCAGATGCCACGAGCGTACCGACCGCAACGCCCGGCGGCGCCTGCACGACGCGCGACCTGGTCGTTTCGGCGATGCCCCAACGCTCGAAGAGGCGCGCCAGGTGCACGCCACTCGGCCCCGTGGAATAGCCGATGCTCGAGGCGACCAGCACCGCCTTTCGCACGGCGTCACCGGTACTGATATCGGGCAGCGACGCGCCGGCGCGCACGGCGACGGCGACTCCCGACGCCGCGATTCCGACGCGGCTCCCAGGGATCACGCGGCCCTCGGATTCCAGCGAAGCGATCGCCTCGTCGGCGAGCACCACGACATCGAACGATTCGCCCGCCCGAATGCGACGAGCCGCCTCCACACCGCCTACCGACTCGATCGCGACGACGGTCCCCGCCGTGCGCCGGTACGCCTCGGCCAGATCGGCCAGCACCTCGCGCGCGGCCATCGACGAGATTGCGGTGAGCCGGGCATCGGGCTGCATCATGACCGCGCCGCGAGAGACTTCATCGCGCGCTCGAGCCCGGCGACGGTGACCGGGTACATGCGCCCGTCCATGATGCGCTGCACGTTCTGGATCGAGGTGGTCCAGGTCCAGTGGTCCTCGGGGATGGGATTGAGCCACGCGGCGTGCGGCCAGGCGCGCAGAAGGCGCTCCAGCCAGGCGCGACCGGGCTCGTCGTTCCAGTGCTCGACACTGCCGCCGGCCTGTTCGAGCTCGTAGGGGCTCATCGACGCGTCGCCCACGAAGATCAACTTGTAGTCGTGCCCGTACTTGCGCAGGACCTCGACCGTGGGGAGGCGGTTGTGGCGACGGCGGTTGTCCTTCCACACGCTCTCGTACACGCAGTTGTGGAAGTAGAAGTGCTCGAGGTTCTTGAACTCGCTCCTCGCCGCCGAGAAGAGCTCCTCGACTCCCTTGATGTGGTCGTCCATCGAACCGCCCACGTCGAGGAAGAGCAGCACCTTCACCGCGTTGTGCAACTGGGCGACCATCTTGATATCGAGCCAGCCCGCGTTCTTCGCGGTGGCGTGGATCGTGCCGTCGAGGTCGAGGATCTCGGGCGCGCCGTCGCGCGCGAAGCGCCGCAGGCGCCTGAGCGCCATCTTGATGTTGCGCACGCCCAACTCGATGTCGGTGTCGTAGTCGCGGAACTCGCGCTTGTCCCACACCTTCACCGCGCGCCGGTTGCGCCCGGTCTCCTGTCCGATGCGTATGCCCTCGGGATTGAATCCGTGCGCGCCGAAGGGCGAGGTGCCAGCGGTGCCGATCCATTTCGAGCCGCCCTGGTGGCGTCCCTTCTGCTCCTCCAGGCGCTGCTTCAGGGTCTCCATCAGCTTGTCCCACCCGCCGAGCGCCTCGATCTTCGCCTTCTCCTCGTCGGTGAGCCACTTCTCGGCGAGCTTCTCCAGCCAGTGCGCGGGGATATCGGTGACGATCTCGTCGGGAATGGCCTGCACGCCCTTGAAGTAGGCGGCGAAGGCGAGGTCGAAGCGGTCGAAGTACGCCTCGTCCTTCACCAGGCAAAGGCGCGAGAGCGTGTAGAAGTCGTCGACGCTGCCGTACACCACGCCCTTGTCGAGGGCTTCGAGGAGCGTGAGGAACTCCTTCACGCTTGCCGGCACGCCGGCCTTGCGCACCGCGTAGAAGAAGTCGAACAGCATCGGCGCGTCAGCTCACCGGCTCAAGCAATGCTTTGAGTCGATCGAGCGCATCGCCCCAGAACTTCTTCTGCCGCGCCACCGCGGCGGCGCTCGGGAGCTTGCCGTGCTGCACCTGCACCGTGCTCTTGCCCGCTCCTTTGGCGAAGAATCCCACCTCGACGCCGGAATTGCCCACGGTCCACGTGATGCGCATCGATTTGCCGTCGGTGGAGCGGCGCACCTCGATGGGCGCGTCGGAGAGCCAGCGCGCGCGCACCTTCGGATCGTTCCACGCGTCGTAGAGCTTGCCCACGGTGGTGCCGACAGTACGTGACGCATTGGCGGCGAAGCCGCGCTCGTTCTGGTTGACCACCCGCAGTCCGCGCGCCTGCTCGTAGCCCACCGTCACCATCTGGCTCCACCAGTTCGGCACCGCGAACTGGCGCGCGAGCATCCCCGCGATCTCCTTGTGCGGCATCTTCTTCGCGCCGGCGCGGTCGAGCACCTGCAGCCACTCGTCCCACGCGCGGCCCGTGGCGCGCGCGACCGCGTCGCTGCCGACCCCGGCCAGGCGCAGCCCCTTCGCGGCGACGCTCGCACGCGCCGCGCGCGAGGGCGGGCTCGACTTGGGCTTCTTCGCGAGCGCCTTGCGCACGCTCGGCTTGCGCTTCCCAACCATCGGTTACCTCCCGCGTCGTTGCAGGAAGATCAGCTGCTCGAAGAGGTGGACGTCCTGCTCGTTCTTGAGCAGCGCCCCGTAGAGCGGCGGGATCGACGCCTGGTGCCCCGGGGTGCGCAGCGCTTCCGGAGGGATGTCCTCCGCCAGCAGCAGCTTCAGCCAGTCGAGGAGCTCCGAAGTCGAGGGCTTTTTCTTTAGGCCCGGCATCTCGCGGATCTCGAAGAACACTTCCAGCGCCGCCTGCAGGAGCTTCTTCTTGATGCCGGGGAAATGCACGTCCACGATCGCCTGCATCGTATCGGGATCGGGGAAGCGGATGTAATGGAAGAAGCAGCGGCGCAGGAAAGCGTCGGGAAGCTCCTTCTCGTTGTTGGAGGTGATGAAGATCACCGGGCGCTTCAGCGCGCGCACCGTCTGGCGCGTCTCGTAGACGTAGAACTCCATGCGGTCCAATTCGCGCAGGAGGTCGTTGGGAAACTCGATGTCGGCCTTGTCGATCTCGTCCACCAGCACGACCGCCTGGTCGGGCGACTCGAAGGCCTGCCACAGCACGCCCTTCAGGATGTAGTTGCCGATGTCGCCCACGCGCTCGTTGCCGAGCTGCGAGTCGCGCAGGCGCGAGACGGCGTCGTACTCGTAGAGGCCCTGCTGCGCCTTGGTCGTGGACTTCACGTGCCACTGGAAGAGGGGCTTGCCCAGCGCGCGCGCCACTTCCTCGGCGAGCATCGTCTTGCCGGTGCCGGGCTCGCCTTTGATGAGAAGCGGACGCTCCAGGGTGATCGCGGCGTTCACCGCGAGCTTCAGGTCGTCGTCGGCGACGTAGGTGTCGGTTCCCTGGAATTTCATCGAAAAATTATAACCTCCCTGACCCTTTCGCCTTTTTCATCCGTTTACACCCCTGTCCCATCCAACGGAGATCCCCATGAAAGCGCTGCGCCCCGTAGTCCTCGCCGTCCTCGCCGCCCTTCCCGCCGCCGGCTTCGGCGCGACCTCGATCACCATCTACTCGAGCGCGCAGCCCGGTGCCATCGACCCGCGCGCCTTCCGCAACGGCGGTGAAGGCCAGGCCGTGCCGGGCTATGCGCTGGTGCGTGAGGAGCGCGAGTTCGCGCTGAAGGCGGGACGCAATGCGCTGCGCGTCTCCGACGTGCCCGCGCTCATCGATCCGACCACGGTCGTCTTCGCCTCGCTCTCCGACCCGAAGGGCACGCGCGTGGTCGAGCAGAATTTCGAGTTCGACCTGACCAGCAGCGCGAAGCTGCTGTCGCGCTACCTCGAGCGCGAGATCACCGTCGAGCAGCCGCGTGGCCCGTCAGTCGAGTCGATCACCGGCATCCTCGTGGGCACGCAGGGCGGGCTCACGCTGAAGCTTGCCGACGGCAGTGTGCGCATCCTCTCGGCGAACGCACCGGTCAAGCTGCCCGGGCTTCCCGGCGGCCTCATCAGCAAGCCCACGCTGGTGTGGGATATCGACGCGTCGCGCGGCGGCGCCCAGCCCGCGCGCTTCACCTACCAGACGGGTGGGATGACGTGGTGGACCGACTACAACCTCACCTACTCCGAGCCGGCGCCCGAGACTTGCCGCGTCGACGTGGGCGCGTGGGTCACGATCGTGAACCAGTCTGGCGCCGCATTCTCCGACGCGAAGCTCAAGCTGATGGCAGGCGACGTGCAGCGAGTGCAGCCGCCGCAACGCGTCTATTCCGCTGCCCCGGCGATGGAAGCGAAGCTCGCACGCAGCGCCGACGCGTTCCAGGAAAAAGCGTTCTTCGAATACCACCTCTACACGCTGGGGCGTGCCACCTCGCTCGCCAACAACTCCACCAAGCAGATCGAGCTCTTCCCCATGGCCGCGGGCGTGGGCTGCGAGAAGACCCTGGTCTACAGCGGCCAGGCGCCGATGTACCCGTACGGCGCGCCGCTCACCGACCGCGACTACGGCACCGCCTCCAACAAGAAGGTGGACGTCTACCTGCGAGTGAAGAACGCCGCCACCAACGGCCTGGGCGTTCCGCTCCCCTCGGGCAAGATCCGCGTCTCCAAGCTGGACGCCGCCGACGGCAACCTCGAATTCGTCGGCGAGGACGCGATCGACCACACCGCGCGCGACGAGACCGTGCGCGTGAAGCTGGGCTCGGCGTTCGACGTGGTGGGCGAGAGGAAGCAGCTCGACGTCCGCATCGATAGCGCCGCCAAATGGATCGAGGAGGACATCGAGGTGAAAGTACGCAACCAAAAGCCCGATGACGCGGTCAACGTGTTGGTGCGCGAAAACCTCTACCGCTGGAGCAATTGGACGGTACCGCGCAAGACCCACGCGTTCACCAGGGAGGACGCGCGGACCATCCATTTCCCGGTGCGCATAGCGCCGAAAGGCGAGGCGATCGTGCGCTACACCGTTCGATATACATGGTGAAATTCCTTCTCGTGGTCCTCGCGGCCCTGCTCCTCGCCGCATGCTCGCCGCTCGCCGCCCTCAATGCCCTGGTCCCCAAAGGCGACCTCGAGCGCGTTTCCGGGATCGTCTACGGCGATGACGCGCGCCAGCGCCTCGATGTCTACATGCCACGCGCGAGGCCCTCGGCGGCCGTTCCCGTGGTGGTGTTCTTCTACGGTGGGCGCTGGCAGCAAGGCGAAAGAGCGAGCTACCTGTTCGCGGCCGAGGCCCTGAGCGCGCAGGGCTTCGTGGTCGTGGTGCCCGACTATCGCGTCTATCCCGCGGTGCAGTATCCGGTCTTCATCGAGGATGGCGCGCGAGCGGTGGCATGGACCAAGCGCGAGATCGCGCGCTTCGGCGGCGATCCCGAGCGCATCTTCCTCATGGGCCACTCGGCCGGAGCGCACATCGCGTCGATGCTCGCCTACGACGAGGAGTTCCTGGCGCGCGAAGGCCTCGCGCGGAGGGACGTTCGTGGCTTCATCGGGCTCGCCGGTCCCTACGATTTCCTGCCCTTCACCGACCCGGACCTGAAGTTCGTGTTCGCCGCCGCGGCCACGCTCCAGGCCACGCAGCCGATCCACTACGTGCGCGGCGGTGAGCCGCCTTCTCTTCTCATCACCGGGGACGCGGACACGACAGTCAAGCCTGGCAACACCGTGCGCCTCGCGGCGAATTTGCGCGAAAATGGCTCGACGGTGGTGGAACGCCACTATTCGGGACTCAACCACTACACGCTGCTCGCCCGCCTCGCGGCGCCGCTGCGCAGCACGGAGCTGGTGCAGGCGATCGCCGCCTTCGTGCGCGGGGAGCCCCAGCCTCCCGCCTAGGGCTTCGCGGTCACCTTGTTCATCGCGAGCGTCACTTCTTCTTCGCGTCCGCCGGCATCTCGTTACCCTTCGGCGGCGTATTGCCGGAGGGCGTCATCGCGCCCTTCTCGTGGCCCTTGGCGTCGGCCGCACCCTGCGTCGCGGTGCGGTTGTCGCCGGGCTTGCCAGTCTCCTGGCCCTTCGCCGGGCCCGGGCCGGGCATGATTTGCGGCGGCGTAGCCGCAGCGGCTGCGACCACCGGAGTCGGCTTCGGGATGGGCTTGCCCATCTTCTTCATGTTGGCCTGGTAGTTCTTGATCGTCTTGTCCACCGCCGCGGCCTGATCGCGCTGCGCCTGGGCCGCGGCAGCGTCGTCCTTCACCTTCTTCTCCGCTGCGGCGGCCTTGGCCTTGTCGTCCGGCGGGGGCGGCGGCGGGATCTTGGCCCAGGCGGCGGTGCCGAGCGTGAATGCGAGGATGAGCCCCGCGGTCGCGA
>JBBRQA010000193.1:0-7873 GCA_038227085.1 Burkholderiales bacterium
TCATCCTGGCGCACCACGGCCAGCTCGTGGCATGCGCGACCATGGAGGAGGCCGCGGTGCTCGCGGTCTTCATCGAGCGCGCCGCGCGCATGCAGGTGATGGCGCGCGCGATCGGCGAGATCAAGGCGATCAATCCCGACCACGCGAAGGAAGCGCACGACTACCGGCTCAAGGCCAAGGCGGTCGGCGCCACCTTCCATTACTTCGCGCGCCGCGTCTTGAAGCAGCAGGGCCAGGACGCGCTGTCCTAGACAACGCAATACCACCGCTCGATCCAACCAGGGAGATTTTCATGGGAATGCCGCGCCGCTTCCGGCTGGCTTGCCTCGCCGCCGCCGCCTTCTGCGCCACGCCCGCGATGGCCGCAGAACCGCTGGTGATCGGGCAGACCGCCGACTTCTCGGGGCCGCAGGCCTCGCCCGTGAAGGAGACCACGCTCGCCGCGAAGGCCTACTTCGACCAGGTCAATCGCGCGGGCGGCGTGAACGGGCGGCGCATCGAGCTTCTCTCGGTGGACGACGGCTTCGATCCGAAGCGCACGGTGGCCAACGCGCAGGCCCTCATCGCCGAGAAGCACGTGCTCGCCTTGATGCTGTCGCGCGGCACGGCCAACGCCGAGGCGCTGATCCCCGTCACGCGCGCGAGCAAGATCATGGTGTTCGCGCCGGTGGGCGGCTCGGAGCTCATGCATCGCCCGGTCAACCACTACCTGTTCAACATCCGGCCGATGCACCGGCTCGAAGCGCAGAAGGCGGTGGAGCAGCTCACCGCGCAAGGGCTGCGCCGCATCGCGATCGCCTACGTCGACGACGCGCTCGGCAACGACGGCATAAAGGGCGCGATCCTGGGGCTGAAGGAAGCGGGGCTGGAGCCCGCGGCACTGGTGTCGATCCCACGCGGCGAGCCGAAGGTCGAGGAGGCGGTCGAGGTGCTGGTGAAGGCCAAGCCCGACGCGGTGCTGGGGATCTGCATCGCCAAGAGCTGCGCGGCGCTGGTGAAGCAGCTGCGCCTGCGCGGCTCCCTCGCGCAGTTCCTCTCGCTCTCGAACACCAGCTCATCGGGCTACGTGAAGGACCTTGCCGAAAACGCACGCGGCGTCATCGTGACGCAGGTCTACCCGTATCCATTCTCGGACGTGCCCAACGTTTCGAAGGACTTTCGCAAGCTCGCCGCGGAGTACAACCTGGCGGCTTCCTACTCGGCGATGGAAGGCTTCATCGCGGCGAAGGTGATGACGGAGGCGCTGAGCCGCGCCGGGGCGAACCCCACGCCGCAGAGCCTGATCGCGGCGATGGAGAAGCTCGACTACGACGTGGGCGGCTTCAGCATCGCATTCACCGGGCACGGCCGCACGGGCTCGGAGTTCATGGAGCTCACGATGATCAGCAAGAACGGCAAGTTCATCCGCTAGCGCAAACCCGCTAGCGGCCGTAGAGCCCCTGCTTCGATCGCAGGTAGCCCATCACCTTTTCGAGCTGGGGGGAAGGCGCGCCGACGGTCACGAATCCGACCGGGCGGGCATCGCGCTCGTAGCGCGCGACCTCGTGGAATTGCAGCGCCTCGGGGACGACCAGCATGCGGCCTTCCTGCCACGCCGCTTCGCGCGCCGCGGCCACCGCCTCGGCGAGCGTCATCGCGACCGCCGCTGCCTGCGCCTTGCCGTCGATCACGTCGAGAACCAGCTGCCCGGTGCCGACCGTGGCGGCGGTGACCGCGACGTCGCTCGTCGCCTTGACCTGCTCGAGGTGCGCAGAGAGGAGGAACACGGCGGCCGGCGAGCCGGGGACTTCGCGAGCCTCCCCTGCCGCGACGTTGAGGGCCAGGGCGAGGGCGGCGAGGGCGAGGGCGGCGCTGGTTGTTCTCATGGTGCGTCCTTTGCGTGAAGTCGGATTGCGTAGGCGCATGGTTGCCCTTCCCGGCGCGCGCGGCTGTGACGCCCGCCACAAATGCGCCTTGCGCGCCGCTACACCTGCAATCGCATAAGTCCGTGCTTATGGTCGCATTTGACAACTGACCGACGGTCACTTAAGATCCGCGCATAACTGACCCGGAGTCATTTGTGGCACTCAAGCAGCGCGCCATGGCGATGCAGGACAAGGAAGAGCGCCGGCAGGCGATCCTCGACGCCGCCGGGAAGCTCTTCGTGAAGCATCCCGAGCGCATGGCGAGCGTGGCCGAAGTGGCCGCCGAGGCCGGGCTCGCCAAGGGCACCGTGTATCTCTACTTCCCGGGCAAGGAAGAGATGCTGCTCGCGCTGCACGAGCGCCACACCGCCGCCTTCTTCGCGCGCTTCATGGAGTTGATGGCGAGCCAGCGGCCGATCGGCTTCGACGAGATTTTCGAGGTCGCGCACGCCCACTTCATCGCGCCGCCGGGAGCCCTCGCGCTCACCAGCTGGTGCTTCGCGATGATGGACCGCGGCATGCCGCTCGAGGCCGCGGTGGCTTTCAAGGTGCGCGTGGGCGAGGTGGTGGGAGCCGCCGGCACCGCGCTCGAAAGGCATTTCCCGACGCTGGCGCCCGGACAAGGCGCGCGGCTCCTGCAGCACAGCCTCTCCCTCATCATCGGCCTCTGGCAGTTCGTCCATCCCAACCAGCGCTTCGCGCGCGCGCTCGACCGCGCCGGCGCCAAGGTCTTCATGCGCGACTACGACTACGAGATTCGCGCGGCGATCTATTCGCTCTGGTCCGGCACCATCGCGCCGCTCGAGAGCATGGGCGCGAAGCCGCGCCTGAAATCGGTGAAAGGGAAGAAAGCATGAGAACCCCTGCCCTCCTCGCCGCGACACTCTTCCTCGCCGCCTGCGGGCCCAAGGCCGTCGTCGAGGATCCGGTTCGCCCGGTGGTGACGCAGCGCGTGCAGCCCGGCGCCGCCGCGAGCCGCGACGTGTATTCGGGCGAGATCCGCGCGCGGTACGAGACCGACCTGGGCTTCCGCGTGGGCGGCAAGCTGGTCGCGCGCCTGGTGGACGCCGGCGCGCGCGTAACGCGCGGCCAGGTGCTCGCGCGCCTCGACCCGGAGGACGCGAAGCTCGCGGCGCAAGGCTCTGCCGCGCAGCTCGCCTCGGCGGAAAGCGATTTCGCGCTCGCCCGATCTGAGCTCGACCGCAACGCCGACCTCCGCGACAAGAAATTCATCAGCCAGTCCGCGTTCGACGTGAAGCAGAACGCTTTCAATGCGGCGAAGGCGCGCGTCGAGCAGATGCGCACGCAATCCGCGATCAGCGCCAACCAGGCGGCGTACACCACGCTGGTGGCCGATGCCGACGGCGTGGTGATCTCGGTGGCGGCGGAGCCCGGACAGGTAGTCAGCGCGGGCCAGCCGGTGTTGCGGCTCGCGCGCGCCGGCGAGAAGGAAGTCGTCATCAACGCGCCCGAGAGCCAGCTCGCGCGCTTCAAGGTGGGCGAGGACGTCGGCATTGCGCTATGGGCTGATCCGAGCACGCTCTATCCCGGGCGCATCCGTGAGATCGCGGGTGGCGCCGATCCGGTCACGCGCACCTACGCCGTGCGCGTCTCTGCGCTCGGCGCCACTCCGCGGGCGCAGCTCGGCATGACCGCCAACGTGGTCTTCAATCCCGCGGCGGACGCGAGCCTCGTGCTGCTGCCGCTCTCCGCGCTCGCTCGCAGCGGCGCGGACGCGGCGGTATGGATCGTCGACCCGAAGACGAGCCAGGTGAAGCTGCGCAAGGTCGCCATCGGGCAATTCCGCGAGGATGGCGTCACGATCACGGGCGGGCTCGCCGCGGGCGACATCGTCGTCACCGCCGGCGTGCACAAGCTGCGCGCCGACCAGGTCGTGCGCGTCGCGGAGAGCTAGGGCGCCGCCATGTTGAAGCGCTTCAACCTCTCCGAGTGGGCGCTCTCGCACCAGACCCTGGTGCTGTACTTCATGGTGTTGCTCGCGTTGATCGGGGTGGGCTCCTACGTGAAGCTCGGCCAGGCCGAGGACCCGGACTTCACTTTCAAGCTGATGGTGGTCCGCACCACGTGGCCGGGCGCCTCCGCCGACGAGGTCGAGCGCCAGCTCACCGACAAAATCGAGAAGAAGCTGCAGGAGACGCCGCGCCTCGATTTCCTGAGAAGCTACTCGAAGCCAGGCGAATCCGTGATCTTCGTGTTCGTGAAGGATTCATCGAGCCCCGCCGAGATCCGCGACACCTGGTATCAGGTGCGCAAGAAGGTGGGCGACATCCGCGGGACCCTTCCGGCGGGCATCGTGGGGCCGGGTTTCAACGACGAGTTCGGCGACACCTTCGGCAACATCTACGCGCTCACCGGCGACGGCTTCAGCTACGCGCAGATGAAAGAAGCGGCGGACCGCATCAGGAACCAGCTGCTGCGCGTGAAGGACGTCGCCAAGGTGGATCTCGTCGGCGAGCAGGACGAGAAGATCTACGTGGAGCTCGCCAACGCCAAGCTCGCCACCATCGGCATCGAGCCCGCACTGGTGTTCGCGGCGCTGGCCCAGCAAAACGCCGTTTCCGCCACCGGCAGCTTCGAGACGCCGTCGGAGCGCATCTACATCCGCGCCACGGGCGCGCTCGACTCCGTCGAGGCGGTGAAGGCCATCGCCATCCGCGCCAACGGCCGCCTGTTCCAGCTCTCGGACGTGGCGACCGTGTATCGCGGCTTCGTCGATCCCCCGCAACCGCGCATGCGCTACATGGGCAAGGAGGCGCTCGGCATCGCGGTGTCCATGGTGCCGCGCGGCGACATCATCGCCCTGGGCCACGCGTTGGACGCCCAGGTGGACAAGATCGAGAAGGAACTGCCCGTTGGCCTCGAGCTCGATCGCGTCAACAACCAGCCGGAGACGGTGAAGCGATCGGTGCGCGAGTTCACGCGCTCGCTCTCCGAGGCGGTCGCCATCGTCCTCATCGTGAGCTTCGTCTCGCTGGGGCTGCGCACCGGGCTCATCGTCGCGCTCTCGATCCCGCTCACGCTCGCGGTCACGTTCCTCTTCATGTACCAGACCGGCATCGACCTGCACAAGATCTCGCTGGGCGCGCTCATCATCGCCCTCGGCCTGCTGGTGGACGACGCGATCATCTCCGTGGAGATGATGGTCGTGAAAATGGAGCAAGGCTGGGAGCGCGCGCGCGCCGCGAGCTTCGCGTACACCTCCACCGCGATGCCGATGCTGACCGGCACCGTCGTGACCGCCGCGGGGTTCCTGCCAATCGGCCTCGCGCGCTCGTCCACCGGCGAGTACACCTTCTCGATCTTCGCCGTCACCACCATCGCGCTGATGGTGTCGTGGCTGGTCTCGGTGATCTTCGTGCCGTACCTGGGCTACAAGCTGCTGCCGGACTTCCGCAAGGCCGGCGCGCACGTCGACGAGCACGCGGTGTACCGAAAGCCCTTCTACCAACGCTTCCGCAGGGTCGTCACGTGGTGCGTCGAGCATCGCTGGGTCGTAATCGGCGCGACCGCCGCGATCTTCCTCGCCTCGGTGTTCGCGTTCCGCTTCGTGCAGCAGCAGTTCTTCCCCGCGGCCAGCCGGCCCGAGCTCATCGTCGACCTGCGCCTCGAGGAAGGCGCCTCCATCCCCGCCACCGAGGCGCAGGTGAAGAAGATGGAGAAGATCCTCACCACCGATCCCGCCGTCAAGGATCGGCTCGAGAATTTCGTGAGTTACGTGGGCAGCGGCAGCCCGCGCTTCTATCTTCCCTTCGACCAGCAGCTCGTCAACGCCAACTTCGGGCAATTCATCCTCAACACCAGGAGCAACGAGGATCGCGAGGCGGTGCGCACGCGCCTGCTCAGGGCCTTCGACGAGGATTTTCCCGAAGTTCGCGGGCGCGTGAACCGCCTCGAGAATGGCCCTCCGGTCGGATTCCCCGTGCAGTTTCGCGTGGTCGGCGAGGACAAGGCGAAGATCCGCGTGATCGCCGACGAGGTCGCCGCCGCGATGCGCGCCAACCAATGGACGCGCGAGGTCAACTTCGACTGGGAAGAGCCGTCGAAGGTGATCCGCCTCACCATCGACCAGAACCGCGCACGCGTGCTCGGCATTTCCACGCAGGAGCTGGCGCAGTTCCTCAACACCGTGCTTTCCGGGCAGGTCGCCACCACGTACCGCGAGGCCGACAAGACCGTCGACGTGGTGGTGCGCGGCGCGAAGGAAGAGCGCGTGTTCATGAGCCTCTTGAAGGACCTCGCGGTGCCGGTGGGGCGCGGGCGCACCGTGCCCCTCGCGCAGGTCGCCGACATGACCTACGGCTTCGAGCAGGGCGTCTACTGGCGCCGCGACCGCCTGCCGTCCATCACGGTGCGCTCCGACCTGAAGGACGGCATCCAGGCGCCCGTGGTAAGCCAGCAGCTGGCCGCGCAGCTCGAGCCCATCCGCGCGAAGCTCCCCGCCGGCTACCGCATCGACACGGGCGGGGCCATCGAGGACGCGGGCAAGGGGCAGGCCTCCATCGCCGTGGTGGCGCCGGTGATGATCCTCGTGATGGTGACCGCGCTCATGCTGCAGCTGCAGAGCTTCTCGAAGCTCGCGCTCGTGCTCCTCACCGCCCCGCTCGGATTGATCGGCGTGGCCGCCGCGCTCCTCATCTTCAATGTGCCGTTCGGCTTCGTCGCGATGCTCGGCACCATCGCGTTGGCCGGCATGATCATGCGCAACTCCGTGATCCTCGTCGACCAGATCGACCAGGACATCCGCGCCGGCAGCGAGCCTGCCGACGCGATCGTCGACGCCACCGTGCGGCGCTTCCGCCCCATCGTGCTCACCGCCGCGGCCGCCGTGCTCGCGATGATCCCGCTGACGCGAAGCGCCTTCTACGGGCCGATGGCGGTCGCGATCATGGGCGGGCTGGTGGTGGCGACCGGTCTTACGCTTCTCTTCCTTCCCGCCCTCTATGCCGCCTGGTTCCGCGTGCCTCGGGCTTCCGACGTCGATGTGGTGGAGAACGCGGAGAAGGGCATCCACCACGAAGGACACGAAGGGCAAGAAGAAAGGCGCTTCCCGGCTGCCACCTAGGCACGGGCAGGCGAATTTGAATCTCTTCGTGTGCATCGTGTCCTTCTTGGTTCATGCCGTTGCTGGAATTAAGCGAAGATAGCGAAATGAAGCGCCGAGATTTCGTCCAGATGTGCGCCGCATCCGCCGCGGGCGCGTCGCTCCCCGACGCGTCGCAAGCGGCAACTCTTACCGCGCGCAAGTATCCACGCGCGAAGCTGGTGGACGAGAGGGGCCAGCCGGTGCGAATCGCCACGCTCGACGCGGGCGCGACATACGTGTTCGAGTATCCGTACGCGGCCACGCCGGCGTTCCTGCTGCGGCTCGGCGCGCCGGTGACCCCCGGGATCCTCCTCAAGACCGAAGCGGGCGAGCCGTATCATTGGCAGGGCGGCATCGGCGCGGATAAATCGGTCGTTGCGTACTCCGCAATCTGCGCGCACAAGATGACGTATCCCACCAGGCAGGTGAGCTTCATCGGCTACCGCCACGATCCGAGTCCGGTTGCCGGGCGCGGCAAGGTGATCACGTGCTGCTCGGACCGAAGCATCTACGATCCGGCCGCGGGCGCGCGCGTCGTTTCCGGGCCCGCGCCGCAACCGCTCGCCACCGTGCTTCTGGAGCACGACCCGAAAGCCGACGAGGTCTTCGCGGTCGGCACCTTCGGCGGCGAGATGTTCGCGGAGTTCTTCCGCAAGTACGAATTCAGGCTACAGCTCGAGATGGGCAACCGCGCCAAGGCGGCGGTGGAAGGCACGACGACGGTGCGCCTGCTCGAGAGTTACAGCACCCAGTGGGCCAAGTGTTGAACGACAAGGGGAATCCATGGCCAGGACCTCTTCGCCGCGGGCTACTCCGCGTGCCTGGGCGGCGCCATCGACTACATGGCGACGCAGATGAAGTTGAA
>JBBRQA010000194.1:0-7858 GCA_038227085.1 Burkholderiales bacterium
CGAGCTCGCGAAGAAGGACCTGCCGGTCGCGCGCGAGGAGTGGAAGCGCGACGACGCTGTGAAGTTCTTCGAGTCGATCGGCGAGAAGTACAAGGCCGAGATCATCGGCGCCATCCCGTCGGAGCAGGGCATCAGCCTGTATCGCGAGGGCGACTTCATCGACCTGTGCCGCGGTCCCCACGTGCCCTCGACGGGCAAGCTCAAGGTGTTCAAGCTGATGAAGGTCGCGGGCGCCTATTGGCGCGGCGACTCGAAGAACGAGATGCTGCAGCGCATCTACGGCACCGCCTGGGCGAAGAAGGAAGACCAGGACGCCTACCTCACGATGCTCGAGGAGGCGGACAAGCGCGACCACCGCCGGATCGGCAAGCACCTCGACCTCTTTCACATGCAGGACGAGGCGCCCGGCATGGTGTTCTGGCACCCGAAGGGTTGGCTCCTCTGGCAACAGGTCGAGCAGTACATGCGGGCGATCTACCGCGACAACGGCTACCAGGAGATCCGCTGCCCCCTGGTGCTCGACGTATCGTTGTGGAAGAAGTCCGGCCACTGGGAGAACTACAAGGAGAACATGTTCTTCACGGAGTCGGAGAAGCGCGAGTTCGCGTTGAAGCCGATGAACTGCCCGGGCCACATCCAGGTGTTCAACTCCGACTTGAGGAGCTACCGCGACCTGCCGCTGCGTTACGGGGAATTCGGCGCATGCCACAGGAACGAGCCCAGCGGCGCCCTGCACGGCATCATGCGGGTGCGCGGCTTCACGCAGGACGATGGGCACGTCTTCTGCACCGAGGACCAGATCCTGCCGGAGTGCGCGGCGTTCACGACGCTCCTGCAGAAGGTGTACGCGGACTTCGGCTTCACCGGGATCATCTACAAGGTCGCCACGCGCCCCGACAAGCGCGTGGGCTCCGACGAATCGTGGGACAAGGCCGAGCATGCCCTCACCGAGTCGCTGCGCAGATCGGGCGTCGCGTTCGAGGTCTCGCCGGGCGAGGGCGCCTTCTACGGCCCGAAGATCGAATACTCGCTGAAGGACGCGATCGGGCGCGTCTGGCAGTGCGGCACCATGCAGGTCGATTTCAACATGCCGCGGCTGCTCGGCGCGGAGTTCGTTGACGAGCACAGCGCAAAGCAGCATCCGGTCATGCTGCACCGCGCCATCGTGGGATCGATGGAGCGTTTCATCGGCATCCTCATCGAGAACCACGCGGGCGCGTTGCCGTTGTGGCTCGCGCCGGTGCAAGTGGTGGTGATGAATGTGACCGACCGGCAGGAGTCGTATGTGCGCGAGGTGGAGTCGGCATTGCGCGAGGCCGGTTTCCGGGTCGCCGCCGATTTGCGGAATGAGAAAATAACGTATAAAATTCGAGAACATAGCATTCAAAAGCTTCCTTACCAGCTGGTTCTGGGGGACAAGGAAGTCGCCGCAAGGACGGTCTCAGCGAGAACGCGCGCCGGGGAGAACCTGGCACCGGTCCCGCTCGAGGCCTTTATTTCGCGCTTGAAAAGCGAAACCGAAGCACGCAATTGAGTGTCATGGGGGCGCCGTCACCTGACCTAGAATCAACCTCAGGTTTCCGCGCTAAACGATTGACTTTTAGAGGACATTTCGCATAGCTCAGGATAAAGCAGTACGCATCAACGGCGAGATCAACTGCCCGGAAATACGCCTGGTCGGAGTCGAAGGCGAGGCCATCGGGATCGTGAAAATCGAGGACGCCATGAAGATGGCCGAGGACGCGGAGATCGATCTCGTGGAGATCGCGCCGACCGCCAAGCCTCCGGTTTGCCGGTTGATGGACTACGGGAAGTTCAAGTACCGCGAGAGCAAGAAGGCGCACGAGGCCAAGCTCAAGCAGAAGCAGATCCAGGTGAAGGAAGTGAAATTCCGCCCTGGCACGGACGAAGGCGATTACAAGATCAAGGTCCGCAACCTCACCCGCTTCCTCACGGAGGGCGACAAGACCAAGGTGACGTTGCGGTTCCGGGGCCGCGAGATGGCGCACCAGGAGCTCGGCATGCAGCTCCTCAAGCGCGTCGAGGCGGACCTGAAGGAAGTCGGATTGGTCGAGCAGTGGCCCAAGCTCGAGGGGCGCCAGATGATCATGATTTTGGGCCCCAAGAAAAAGCATTAGCCGCGATTGGTGAACAGCGGGGCGGTCGTTGGAGCGGACAACAAGCTGCCGCTCAACGACGCGAAGCAGGGGTTTTACAAGGTGTCTTCAGGTCATAAAGCGCGGAAGGGTTCCGCCACCTGCTGCGCCAATGCAAGGAGGGCAACCATGCCCAAGATGAAGACCAAGAGTGGCGCCGCCAAGCGCTTTCGGGTTCGCGGAAGCGGCTCGATCAAGCGTTACTCGGCGGGCAAGCGCCACATCCTTACCAAGCGCACCACCAAGAACAAGCGCCAGCTGCGCGGCGTCGGGGCGGTCCATGCGACCAACCTCGGCCACGTGAAGCAGATGCTTCCCTACGCCTAAGGAGCCGCCACCATGCCACGCGTAAAACGCGGAGTCACGGCGCGCGCGCGCCACAAGAAAGTCCTCGACCAGGCCAAGGGTTTCCGCGGCCGTCGCAAGAACGTCTACCGGATCGCCAAGGAAGCGGTGATGAAAGCGGGGCAGTACGCCTATCGCGACCGCCGTAACAAGAAGCGCGAGTTCCGCTCCCTCTGGATCACCCGCATCAACGCGGGCGCCCGTGAAGCGGGTGTTTCGTACAGCCGGTTCATGGCGGGCCTCAAGAAGGCCGGCATCGACGTGGACAGGAAGATCCTCGCCGACCTCGCGGTGTTCGACAAGCCCGCGTTCGCGAGCATCGTCGAGCAGGCCAAAGCGAGCCTCGGTGCCTGACGCGACGTAAAGCAAAAAAGGGGGCTCGCAAGAGCCCCTTTCTTTTTTGATGAAAGAACTCGAACAAATCATCTCCGCAGCGCGCGAAGCGATCGCCGCCACGTCCAGCATCGCGGACCTGGAGCAGGTGAAGTCGCGCTTCCTCGGCAAGGCCGGCGCGCTGACCGAGCTCCTCAAGGGACTCGGCAAGCTCTCCGCCGAAGACCGTCCCAGGGCCGGCGCCGCGATCAACCAGGCCAAGGGGGCGGTGGAGGTGCTCGTCTCCGCGTGCCGCGACGCTCTCCTCGCGCGCGAGCTCGACGCCAAGCTCTCCGGCGAATCTATCGACGTGACGCTGCCCGGGCGCCGCCAGGGCGCCGGGGGCCTGCATCCCATCGCACGCGCGCAGGAGCACGCGGAGCGGCTCTTCCGAACCATGGGCTTCTCGGTGGCCGACGGTCCCGAGATCGAGGACGACGAGCACAACTTCACGGCGCTGCGCATGTTTCCCGACCATCCGTCGCGCAGCATGCAGGACACGTTCTACATCGAGGGCACGGACAAAGTGCTGCGCACGCAGACTTCCCCGGTGCAGATCCGCTACATGAAGTCGCACAAGCCGCCGATCCGGATCATTTGCCCGGGGCGCGTATACCGCAAGGACCATGACGCGACGCACTCGCCGATGTTTCACCAGATCGAGGGCCTGTGGGTCGAGGAGGGCGTAAGCCTCGCCGACCTCAAAGGCACGGTCACGCAGTTCTGCCGCGCGTTCTTCGAGCGTGACGACATCGGTATCCGCTTCCGCCCGTCGTACTTCCCGTTTGTCGAGCCGGGGGTCGAGATCGACATGGAGTGGTCGCGCAAGGACGGCGAGGTCACCTACCTCGAGATCGCGGGCGCCGGGGTCGTCCATCCCGACGTGCTGAGAAACGGCGGCATCGATCCCGAGAAGTATTCCGGGTTCGCGTTCGGCATGGGCCTCGACCGGCTCGCGATGCTGAAGTACGGCGTGAACGATTTGCGTCTCTTCTTCGAGAACGATTTGAAGTTCCTCTCCCAATTCCGATGAAGATCTCGCTCGCGTGGCTGAAGGAGCTGGTGGCGGTCGACAAGCCGGTGGGCGAGATCGCCCATGCGCTCACCATGGGCGGCCTCGAGGTGGAGGAGATCACGCCGATCGCCGGGGAATTCTCCGGAATCGTCGTGGGCCTGGTGAAGAGCGTGGCTCCCCATCCCAACGCCGACAAGCTTCGCGTGACCGAAGTCGACGCGGGCACCGGGGAGACGCTCACGATCGTGTGCGGTGCGCCCAACGTTGCCGCGGGACAGAAAGTGCCGTGCGCGCTGGTCGGCGCGAAGTTGCCGGGCCTCGAGATCAAGAAGGCGAAGCTGCGCGGCGTGGAGTCGAGCGGCATGCTGTGCTCGGCGCGCGAGCTGGGCCTCTCGGAGGACCACGGCGGGCTCCTCGTCCTCGACGCCGACGCGCCCATCGGCCGCGACGTGCGCGAAGTCCTCGCGCTCGACGACGTCACCCTCACGCTCAAGCTCACGCCCAATCGCGGCGATTGCCTCTCGATGTTCGGTGTCGCGCGCGACTTCGCGGCGATCGCGGGCGCGCGATTGCGGATTCCCACGGTCGCGCCCGTCGCCAATGAGGGAAGCGACACGCATAAGGTGGCCATCTCCGAGCCTGACGCGTGCGGGCGCTATTTCGGCCGCGTAATCCGCGGCCTCGATCCCGCGGCGAAGACGCCACAGTGGATGAGCCGCCGCCTCGAGCGCGCCGGGCTGCGCGCCATTAACCCCCTCGTCGACATCACCAACTACGTGATGCTCGAGCGCGGCCAGCCGCTGCACGCTTTCGACAATGCGAAGCTGAAAGGCGACATCGGGGTGCGCTTCATGAAGCCCGGCGAGCGCATCAAGCTCCTGAACGAGCAGGAGGTCGAGTATCGCCCGCGCCTCCTCGCCATTACCGACGCCTCCGGCCCGGTCGCGCTGGGCGGCGTCATGGGCGGCTTCGACACGATGGTTGGAGCCGGCACCACCGACGTGTTCTTCGAGGCGGCGTACTTCGCTCCCGAGGCGGTCCAAGGCAAGACGCGCGAGCTCACCCTCACCAGCGACGCCGCCTACCGATTCGAGCGTGGCGTCGATTTCGCCGCGACGCGCGCGGCCCTCGAACGCGCCACCGAGCTCGCGTTGGAAGTCTGCGGC
Organism: Burkholderiales bacterium; assembly: GCA_038227085.1. Classification (GTDB taxonomy): domain Bacteria; phylum Pseudomonadota; class Gammaproteobacteria; order Burkholderiales; family Usitatibacteraceae; genus Usitatibacter. The sequence continues at coordinate 5,055 of JBBRQA010000194.1, forward strand.
GGCGCGGCCGGCCCGATCACCGAGGCCCTGGGCAACGTGCCCGCGCGCCGGCCCGTGCGCGTGCGCACGGAGCGCGTCGTGAAGCTCCTCGGCTATCCAGTGGCGGACGGCGAGATGGTCGATATCCTGCGGCGCCTCGCGTGCGACGTCGCGGTCGAGTCGCAGGGAATGCGCGTGACGCCGCCCCCATGGCGCTTCGACCTCGCGATCGAGGAGGACTTCATCGAGGAGATCGCGCGCATCCACGGCTACGAGCACGTTCCGGACGCGGCGCCGCGCTCGCGCCTGCCGATGCTGCCGCTGCGTGAGGGCGAGCGCGACCGCTTCGAGCTGAGGAGAGCCCTCGCCGCGATGGGCTACCAGGAAGTCGTGACGTACAGCTTCGTCGCCCCAGAATGGGAGAGCGATTTCGCCGGCAATGCCACCCCGATCCGCGTCGCCAACCCGATCGCGAGCCACATGAGCGTGATGCGCACCACGCTCCTGGGGGGCCTCGTCCAGGCGCTGCGCTCGAACCTGAACCGCAGCGAGGAGCGCGTGCGCGTCTTCGAGATCGGGCGTTGCTTCGAGGGCACCGCCCCGGACCTTGCGGTCCAGCCGGAGCGCGTCGGCGGGCTCGCCTTGGGCACCCGCTGGCCCGAGCAATGGGCGCAGAAGGGGGAGGGCGTCGACTTCTTCGACGCGAAAGGGGACCTCCAGGGCCTCGCAGGAGGCCGCAGGCTGGATTTCGCCGCCGCCAACCACCCGGCGTGCCATCCGGGGCGCTGCGCTACAGTAAGCCTCGATGGCAAGCCGATCGGGGTGGTGGGCGAGCTGCATCCCCGCCTGCAGCAAAAGTACGAGCTGCCGTCAGCCCCCGTGGTTTTCGAGGTGCTCGCCGGGCCGCTCCTGGCGGGGTCCTTTCCGCGCTTCGCCGGGGTGTCGCGCATGCCCGTTGTGCGGCGCGACCTGGCCCTGACGGTCGCCGAGGAAGTGCCAGTGGGAGCCATGATGGAGGCCGCACTCGCCGGCCTTCCGGGCTTCGTCCGGGAGGTCGAAGTGTTCGATCAGTACCGTGGTAAGGGGGTCGAGCCCGGCCAAAAAAGCCTTGCCCTACGGATAGTTATGCAGGATACTGATAGGACTTTGACAGATTCGGACGTGGAGGGTGTCGTGGCCTCCATTCGCGAGCGACTCAACGAAAAATTCAAAGCCAAGCTGCGCACGTGAAAGACAAAGTCACCCTCACCAAGGCGGAGCTCGCCGACCTGATGTTCGAAAAGGTCGGGCTGAACAAGCGCGAGGCCAAGGACATGGTCGAGTCGTTCTTCGAGGAGATCCGCATCGCCCTGGAGCGCGGGGAGATGGTCAAGCTCTCGGGGTTCGGCAATTTCCAGCTGCGCAAGAAGCCGCAGCGTCCCGGCCGCAATCCCAAGACCGGGGAGGAAATCCCCATCACCGCACGTCGCGTGGTCACCTTCCATGCGAGCCAGAAGCTGAAGAGCCTGGTGGAGAAGTCCTTCAATGGCCACGGAGAACCTGGCGACGACTGAGCTCCCGGCAATCCCCGCCAAACGCTATTTCACGATCGGCGAAGTTAGCGAATTGTGCGGGGTGAAGCCCCACGTGCTGCGTTACTGGGAGCAGGAGTTCACGCAGCTGAAGCCGCTGAAGCGCCGCGGCAATCGGCGCTACTACCAGCACCACGAAGTCCTCCTCATCCGGCGCATCCGCGAGCTGCTCTATGAGCACGGCTTCACCATCAACGGCGCGCGCAACCGTCTCGAGGAGCACAGCCCGGGGTCGTTGCCCCGCGGCGGCGACGGCCAGAGGACCATGACCGTCCCGCAGCCGATTTCGCCCTCCACCATCCGCAAGGAATTGAAGAGCATCCTCAAAATGTTGGAGCGGTAGCACCCCCTCTCGGCTATAATTTCAGGCTCGGTCGGGGCGTAGCGCAGCTTGGTAGCGCACCTGCATGGGGTGCAGGGGGTCGGAGGTTCGAATCCTCTCGCCCCGACCAATTTCCTCTGGTGAACCGCGTTCCCAAAACTCCAGCGCCGGGCCTCGGAGCGCCGGACCCAGACGCGCCCTTCCGAAAGCTCGTCGAAGGCGTTCGCGATTACGCCATCTTCCTGATCGATCCCGAGGGCTACGTCCAGACGTGGAACGAGGGCGCGCAGCGCATCAAGGAATACGCCGCGCACGAGATCATCCTGGGCATCGGGCTCACGCTCGCCCGGCGCATCATCGCGCTGCATGGCGGCGAGATCACCGCGAAAAGCCCGGGCATCGGCAAGGGTGCGGAGTTCACCGTCTCCCTGCCGTTGTTGCGGTAGAATCGCGCATCTGGTCGGGAGAGACCCGGGCTTTGAAAGAGGCCGGGCGCCGAAGGGGTAGCACCCGCAAACTCTCAGGCAAAAGGACCGATCGGAAACGGGGAGCTCCCCGGACTCTGGAGAGCGACGGCATCGCCGTCCACCGAAGGGGCGCGCGGACGGGACAAGAATCCCGCTCCGTAATCTCTCAGGTATCAAGGACAGAGGGGTCGTGCGAGCCGTGAGGCGCGCCCGGCCCCTTTCGCATTCTTGAGCCGGGAGACATTTTGCCGAAGACGACACCGCTGCACTCCCTCCACCGCGCCGCCGGCGCGCGCATGGTCGACTTCGGCGGTTGGGACATGCCGGTCCACTACGGCTCGCAGATGGAGGAGCACCACGCGGTGCGCGCAAGCGCAGGGCTCTTCGACGTCTCGCACATGCAGGTGGTCGATGTCGAGGGAGCGGGCGCGCGCGATTTCCTCGCCCGTGCGCTCGCTCACGACG
>JBBRQA010000195.1:0-7843 GCA_038227085.1 Burkholderiales bacterium
CTTCGCGAGCCTGCTGCTGCTCCTCGCCTTCGCGATGCTCGCGCAGCGGCGCATCGTGAGCCTCATCAACCTGTTCGCGCTGCAGGGCCTCGCGCTGGTGGCGTCGACCGCCACCGTCGCCTACGCCACCGGCCAGTCGCACCTCTACTGGTCGGCGGCGATCACCTTCGTCCTCAAGGTCATGGTGCTTCCCTACATCCTCCACCGGCTGGTGCGCCGGCTCAACGTGAAGTGGGATATCGAGACCCTCATCAACATCCCCACGATGATGCTGGTGGGCATCGTGCTGGTGGTGTTCGCCTTCAACCTGGCGCTGCCGATCTCGCAGTTCTCGCAATCGATCGCGCGCGGCACGCTCGGCATCGCGCTTGCCTGCGTGCTGATGTCATTCCTCATGATGATCACTCGCTCCAAGGCGGTGCCGCAGGTGATCGGCTTCCTGTCGATGGAGAACGGGCTCTTCTTCGCCGCGACCAGCGCCACCTACGGCATGCCGATGGTGGTCGAGCTCGGCATCGCTCTCGACGTGCTGGTGGGGATGGTGATCCTCGGCGTGTTCATGTTCCAGATCCGCGAGGAGTTCGACTCGCTCGACATCCACCACATGGAAAAGCTGAAGGACGAGTGATCGAGATCCTGGCCATCCTCCTCGCCATCCCGCTCATCGGCGGCGCGTCGCTATGGTTCCTCGGCGAGCGCGACAGCGCGCCGGACGTGAACTGCGCGTTCAGCTTCTCCACGCTCGCCGCCGCGGCGTGGCTCACCGTCGAGGTGGTCTCCGCGGGGCCGATGATGGGGCTCGCCGAGCAGTTCTTCGTCGATTCGCTGAACGTGTTCCTGGTGGCGCTCACCGCCTTCGTGGGCTTCACCACCTCGCTCTTCTCGCGGCCGTACATGCGCACTGAACGCGACCGCGGCCGCATGACGCCCGCGCGCCTTCGGCTCTACCACAGCATGTACCAGGTGTTCATGTTCACCATGCTGCTCGCGCTCACCACCAACAACATGGGAATCCTCTGGGTGGCGATGGAGGCGGCGACGCTCGCCACCGTGCTCCTCGTCTCGGTGTACCGCACGCCTGCGTCGCTGGAGGCGGCGTGGAAGTACTTCATCCTCTGCGGCGTAGGCATCGCGCAGGCGCTCTTCGGCACGATCCTTCTCTACTTCGCCGCCGAGCGCGTGCTGGGACGCGAGGGCAGCGCCCTCCTCTGGACGCACCTGGACCTCGTGAAGGGCGAGCTCGAGCCCGCGATCATGAAGCTCGCATTCGTCTTCCTGCTGGTGGGCTACGGCACCAAGATCGGCCTGGTTCCCCTGCACAACTGGCTTCCCGACGCGCACGCCGAGGGCCCCACGCCGATTTCGGCGGTGCTCTCGGGACTGCTCCTCAACGTCGCGCTCTATAGCGTGATCCGCTGCAAGGTGCTCGCCGACGGCGCGCTCGGCACGCGCTTCGCGGGCAACATGATGATGGGCTTCGGCCTCATCTCGGTGGTGGTGGCGGCGTTCTTCCTCTTCCGCCAGCGCGACATCAAGCGCATGTTTGCCTACTCTTCCATAGAGCACATGGGGCTCATGACCTTCGCCTTCGGCATGGGCGGCCCGATCGCGAATTTCGCGGGTCTCCTGCACATGACCGTGCATTCGCTGGTGAAGAGCGCGATCTTCTTCGCCGTCGGGCACGCGACGCAGAACGCGGGAACGCAGGTGATGGACGAGATCCGCGGGCTCCTCAAGGTGAGCCCCACGGTCGGCTGGGGCCTCATGTTCGGCACGCTCGCGATCCTCGGCATGCCGCCCTTCGGCGTGTTCGCGAGCGAGTTCCTGATCCTCACGACCGCGATGCGCGAGCATGCGTGGGCCACCCCGATCCTCCTCCTGGCCCTGGGTGTCGCGTTCGCCGCCGTGTTCGGCCGCGTGCAGCCGATGGTGTTCGGCGACACCGTGGCCAAGCCGTTCACGCATCAGCCGGCCCTGGCGCCGGTGTTCATCCACCTGGGCCTCGCGCTGATGCTGGGCCTCTACATTCCCCCCTACCTCGCGGCCTGGTACGCGCAGGCCGCGAAACTCATCGGCTGAGATGAGAATCCCCGGCATCGAGCTCGACATGACCACGCTTCCCGGCGCGGCGCCCGCCGCGCTCGCGCGCGTCGATGCCGCGCAATGGCTCGAGGGCGCGCGCCTCGTGCACGAGGGCGCCGGGCGCATCGTCGCGCTGTGGGGAGCGGACGACCGCGACCGCGGCGAGGGATTCGCGGTGTTCGCCGCTTATGCAGTGCGCGACGGGCTCACCCTGCTCGAGCTTCCGGTCGCCGCGAAGGACCCCGTCTATCCCGGCATCGCCGGGCTCTTCCTCTCCGCCGGGCGCATGCAGCGCGGCCTCTACGACATGCTGGGCATCCGCGCCCAGGACGCGGCGGACACACGCCCGTGGCTGCGCCACGGCGCCTGGCGCGCGGAGGAATTCCCGCTGCGGCGCGATTTCGACGATCTCGCGCCGCGCGACAACGCGCAGGACCGCTATCCCTTCGTGCGCGTGGAAGGCGACGGAGTGCACGAGATTCCGGTCGGCCCGATCCACGCCGGGATCATCGAGCCCGGACACTTTCGCTTCTCGGTGGTGGGCGAGAAGGTGCTGAAGCTCGAGGAGCGCCTGGGCTACACCCACAAGGGCGCCGACAAGCGCTTCGCGGCCTTCACCCTCGCCGAGGGCTACCGCCTCGCCGGGCGCCTGTGCGGCGATTCCACGGTCGCCTATGCATGGGCGTACGCGCAGGCGGCCGAGTCGCTGCTGGGGATGACGGTTCCCCCGCGCGCGGCGTGGCTGCGCGCGCTCATGCTCGAGCGCGAGCGAGTCGCCAACCACCTCGGCGACCTCGGAGCGCTCGGCAACGACGTGGGGCTCGGCCTCGCCTTCGCGCAGTTCATGCGCCTCAAGGAAGACTGGTTCCGCGCGAGCCGCGAGGTATTCGGCCACCGCATGATGATGGACTGCATACTCCCGGGCGGGGTCGGCGCCGACGTGTCCGGCGGGCACCTTGCAATGCTGCTGCGCCAGGCCGACGCAATCGAAGCCGAGACGCGCTCGATGCAGGGCATCTTCGACGAGCATTCCGGCATGCAGGACCGTTTCCTCAGCGCCGGACGCGTGACCCCCGACCTGGCACGCAGGCTCGGCCTCGCCGGGCTCGCGGGCCGCTCCAGCGGCCAGGGCTGCGATCTGCGCGCCGATTTTCCCGCAGAGCCTTACGGAAAGCTGGCGGTGAACAAGGTCGTCTACTCCGCGGGCGACGTGGCCGCGCGCGTTCATGCCCGCTTCGACGAGGTCTACGAGTCGCTGCGCCTCATCCGCGAGATCCTCTCGCACGCGCCCGCGGGCGAGATCCGCGACGGGCTGCCCGGGGCCCGTGCGGGCTTCGGCGTGGGCTGGATCGAGGGCTGGCGCGGAGAAGTGCTGCTCGCGCTCGCATGCGGCGAGGACGGGCGCATCCGCGGCGCGCACGCGCACGATCCCTCGTGGCAGAACTGGCCTGTCCTCGAGCACGCCGTGATCGGCAACATCGTTCCGGATTTCCCTCTCATCAACAAGAGCTTCAACCTCGCCTACTCCGGGCACGACGGCTGATGATCCCGATCATCCTCAAGATCCTCAGGACCGGCATCGTAAGCGAGCCCGCGCCCGCCGCGCGCGAGGAGTGGCGCGCGCGCTCCGCGCAGATCGAGGCCGGAGTGCTGAAGCTCCTCGGCCGCGCCCTCGTGATTCGCCACGTGGACGCGGGATCGTGCAACGGCTGCGAGATCGAGCTGACCGCGCTCAACAATCCGTACTACAACCTCGAGGGCCTGGGCATCCGCTTCGCGGCGAGCCCGCGGCATGCAGACATGCTCCTCGTGACGGGCCCGGTGTCGAAGCACATGGAGCAGGCGCTGCGCATCGCCTATGACGCGATGCCCGAGCCCAGGCTCGTGGTTGCCATCGGCGATTGCGGGCGCGACGGCGGCATCTGGGGCGAAAGCTACGCTACCTGCGGCGGCGTGGCCAAGGTGATTCCCGTCGATGTCGTGGTGCCGGGCTGCCCGCCGCCGCCGGCGGCGATTCTGCAGGGGATACTCACCGCGATCGCGGCGCGCGGCTAGCGGCGGCGATGAAGTGACGCAGTATCCCGGACTGCCATCCCGCTTTCCGGAATCCCAAAAATGATCTCGATGTAGCAGGCCTCGGTGCCCGCCATCACGCGCGCCCTCAGGGCGAGAGTGCGGGCCTGCCCATCTCCTCGAACCGCATCGCGGCCGCGGTGCGGTTCTCCACCCCCAGCTTCACGTACGCGTTCTCGAGGTGCTTCTGCACCGTGCGCACGCTCACGCCGAGGATCGCGGCCACCTGCCGGTCGCTCTTGCCGGCCGCGACCCAGGGCAGCACTTCGCGCTCGCGCGCCGTGAGCTGCGCGCCCGGCGCCAGCGCCGCGCCCGAAGCGCCCGCACCCATCATCGCCATCCGGTAGAGGTTGGCGAGCGCCGGGCGCAGCTGGTCCATGAGGCCGCGCTCGACGTCGCTGAAATCGCGGCCCTTGCGGTTGAGGACGTAGCTCATCACGAGGCCGCTGCTCGCGATCACCGGCACCGCCATCACGTGGTCGATACCGATGCGCGCGTAGTACTCGCCGAAGATCGCCTGGCGCTCGAACTGCGCGCGCGGGACGCAATCGGAGATGCGGCACGCGCCGCCCCGGGCGTGGGTCGAGTGGAAGCGCACCAGCGGATGCTCGTGGATGAGGCGATTGAAGGACGCTTGCTCCTGGGAGCCGATCGCGTTCTCCGGGAAGCTCACTACCTTGCGGGTGCCTGCGCCGAGGTCGCAGATGCTGAGCGTGGTGACCTCGGAGGCGACCAGGCGCGGCAGCCCTTCGACCACGTTCCTCACGAGCCGGGTGGGCTCGCGCTCCGAGGTCACGTCGAGCATGAAGCCGAAGGCTTCTTCGAGGCAGGGGCGGGGCAGGCGAACCATCGAGGCTCCTACGCAATAGTGCGTATTTGCGGCTGGTGTCTGCAAGCCTAGTCTCTGGACCGTCACTCGGCAACCCGGAGGTCCCATGGCCATCGACCAGGACAAGTTGAACGACCTGCTCGGCAAGTTCGTCGCCGACTTCGGCGCCACCTTCCACGCGGGCATGGTGGTGATCGGCGAGAAGCTCGGGCTCTACAAAGCGCTTGCCGCGAAGCCGATGAGCTCGAAGGAGCTCGCGGCCGCCACGAAGACCGACGAGCGCTACGTGCGCGAATGGCTGTCCTCGCAGGCCGCGGGCGGCTACGTCCAGTACAACCCGCTCACGCGTGCCTTCAGCCTTTCCGAGGAGCAGGCCTTCGCGCTCGCCGAGGAGGGGGGACCCGCGTACCTGCCGGGCGCATTCGAGCTTGCGCTCTCCGCATTGAAGGCCGTGCCGCGCATCACGGAAGCCTTCAGGACGGGTGCGGGCGTCGGCTGGCATGAGCACGACGCCGGGCTCTTTCGCGGCACCGAGCGCTTCTTCCGGCCCGGGTACGTCGCCAACCTCGTCTCGGCGTGGATCCCCGCGCTCGAAGGGGTCGAGGCGAAGTTGAGGAAGGGCGCGAAAGTCGCCGACGTGGGCTGCGGCCACGGCGCGTCCACGATCCTCATGGCGCAGGCGTATCCGAACTCGCAATTCACCGGCTTCGACTACCACGCGCCTTCCATCGATTCGGCGCGCAAGGCGGCGAAGGATGCCGGCTTCACCAACGGGCGCCTCAAGTTCGAGGTCGCGGCGGCGAAGGACTACCCCGGCAAGGACTACGACTTCGTCGCGGTGTTCGACTGCCTGCACGACATGGGCGACCCGGTCGGCGCGTCGAAGCACGTGCGCGAATCGCTCCACCGCGACGGCACCTGGATGATCGTCGAGCCGTTCGCGCACGACTCGCTCGAGAAGAACCTGAATCCGGTCGGGCGGATCTTCTATTCGGCCTCGACGCTCATCTGCACGCCCGCTTCACGCGCCCAGGAAGGATCCGCATGCATGGGCGCGCAAGCCGGCGAATGCAATCTCAAGGACGTCGTCACGCGCGGCGGCTTCTCGAAATTCCGCCGCGCCACGGAGACGCCTTTCAACATGATTTTCGAAGCACGACCCTGAAGGAGATGTCCATGAAACTGAATATCTACGCACTGACCGCCCTCACCGGCGCCGCGCTCTTCGCGATGCCCCTCGCGCAAGCCGACACCGCCACCCTCGACGGCAAGGTGTTCGTCGCCGATGCCGGCGAGAAGGGCAAGCCGGCCGAGGAGAAGGCCGACGTCATCACCTTCGCCGCCGGCAAGTTCCACTCGAGCCAGTGCGACCAGTACGGCTACAGCAAGGGCTACTACCGGCAATCGGTGGCGGGAGACGCTCTGGTCTTCGAGGCGCAGACGCAAAGCGAGAAGGATGGTCGCCTGGTGTGGAAGGGCACTGTGCGCGGCGACGTGATCGAGGGCACCTTCGTGCACTACCGCAAGGGATGGATGCTGAATCCGAATCCCGAGCCGGTGGAGCATTGGTTCAAGGGGCGCGTGAAGAGCTGAACGCTCACCAGCTAGGTGAGGCCCGTTTCCTCGAGCATGATCGAGACCTTGACGCCGTTGGGCGTGGGCAGCGAATAGAGCTGGATCCGGTCGGGGTGCCGCGCGGGCCATTTCCTCGTGACGGGAAAGGCGGACAGGTCGTCACACGGCGCTCTCGAGGAGCGCCACCGTGCCCATGCCGCCGTCCGCGCAGATAGACACCACCGCTCGCTTGCCAGGCCCCATCGCGGCGAGCTCCTTCACGGCCTGGGAAAGAATCCTCGCGCCGGTGGCGCCGAACGGATGGCCAAGCGAAATGCTGCCGCCGTTCGGGTTGAAGCGCTCCCACGGAAACCGACCGAGCTTCGCGTCGGTACGCACCTTCTCGCGCAGGAAGTCCTCGCTCTCGAGGGCCGCGACGTTGCAGAGCACCTGCGCGGCGAAGGCTTCGTGAATCTCCCACAGGTCGATCGCATCGAGCGTGAGGTTGTTGCGCGCAAGGAGCCGCGGGATCGCGTAGGCGGGGGCCATCAGCAGGCCCTCGTGGAAGATGTCGACCGCGGCCATCTCCCAGTCGACGAGGCGCGCACGCGGCCGCCCTTTCGGCGCCCGCGCGAGCCCGGCGTCGTTCGCCACCCAGATCGCCGCTGCGCCGTCGGTGAGCGGCGAGGCGTTTCCCGCCGTGATCGTGCCCGCGCCGCTCGTCCGGTCGAATGCGGGCTTCAGGCTCGCGAGCTTCGCGAGGGAGCTGTCGGCGCGGGGCAGGCCGTCCCTGGCGACACCCCCCACCGGGATCACGAGGTCGTCGAAGAATCCGGCGGCCATCGCGGCCACCGCGCGCTGGTGCGACTGCAGCGCGATGCGGTCCTGGTCGGCGCGCGTGACCTTCCAGAGCTTCACCATTTCCTCGGTGTGCTCGCCCATGCTCTTCCCTGTCGCGCGGTTGGCCACGCTCGGCACGTGCAGGCCGAAATCCTTGAAGGGAAAGCCGCCGAGGAGATCGATGCGTGCGCCGATGCTGCGCGCCTGCGTGAAGCGCCGCAGCCAGTCGGAGAATCCCTGCCTCAAGCCGATCTGCACGCGGCTCATGCTCTCCACGCCGCCGCACAAGGCGAGCGACATGTCGTCCCGGAGCATGCCCGCGGCCTCGAACACCGCGACCATGCTGGTGGAGCATGCGAGCACGGTGGAGAAGGCCGGGGTCGCCGGATCCACGCCCGCGTCGATCACCACTTCGCGCGCGATGTTGCTCCAGCCGAGGTTGGGCGCGACCGTGCCCCACACCAC
>JBBRQA010000196.1:0-7772 GCA_038227085.1 Burkholderiales bacterium
GCCGCGGCCAACTACTTCATCCTGAAGATGATGGGATTGCCCGACGTAAAGGTGTTGGCGATGTAGTCGGGCGGTGCTGCCGCAGGTTTGACGTCGGCCTTAAGCCTGGTTTAAGGCTCTAGCGCCAAGCTTTGCGTAGAGGCCATCCTTCCGGTGGCCGCCGTCCGGCGAGGATGCTCGAAATGAAAATGACACGCACCAGAATGCTCGCGGCCACCCTCTGCCTGGGATTCGCGACCTTGCCCGCGTTTGCCGCGACCGATGCCCCGGCTGCGCTGTTGGCGGAGGCGAAGGTCGGGGAAGCGCAGGCCACGGCGATCGCCCTGGCGAAGGTTCCCCGCGGGGTCGTGAAAAGCGCCGAGCTCGAGAAAGAGCACGGGCACTTGGTCTGGTCGTTCGACATCGCGGCGCCGTCCACGCGGGGCGTGACGGAGATCCTCGTGGACGCCGCAACAGGAAAGATCATCTCCATCAAGAAAGAGTCGCTCGCCGAGGAAGCGAAAGAGGCGAAAGCTGACGCAGCGCCGGTCAAGTGAACTCTCGCGGCATCCTCGCGACCGCCGGTATCCCGCAGCCCCGCGGTGATGATCGTGGGGGAGGTGGGGCGTTTCGCGGTTACTTCGCGCGCCCGTCGTGATCGAGGATCACGGACGATTGCAGGTCGGGCGCGTCGCGGCGCAAGTGCACCGGCCTGAAGACCCAGCGCGTGCCGGTGTCGGTGTCGCGCAGCTCTTCCTGGATCTTCCAGCCTTCCTCGGTCTTCAAGCCCATTTCGGCCATGCGTATCTCGAGGTAAGTCCGGGCGCGGGCAATTCGCGCCGCGATTTCCGTGGACAACATGTCGTCTATCCTGTTGTCGAGGCCTCTGCTCCGGATAGGGTCCATATGACCACGTTAGTCGGGTCACAGCCCCAAGGCTGTAGGTGTTGTCTGACCGTGGTGTCGGACGATCTCCCGTTTCCTTAGCGCATCCCCTCGACCTGAATCCTCAGGTGCATCACCTCGCCCTGGCTGTACTGCTTCATGCCGAAGTCCGCGCGGTTGAGTTCGGCCTCGACGTCTGCGCCGCACACCTCGCGGCGCAGCAGCGGGTGGATCATGCAGTTGAAGCTGTTGATCCGCAGGCGCACGGGCTTCGTCACCGCGAGCAGAGAGAGCTGGCCGTCCACCGCGACCGGCTTGTCCCCCTCGAACACGATCGGCCCGCGATAGCGCATCACCGGGAAGCGCTCGACGTTGAGCCACTCCTCGGAGCGCGCGACCTCGTTCATGGTGCGGTGGCCGAAGTCGACGCTCGAGGACTCGACGCGGATCTCCACGCTGCCGGTCATCGCCGCGCGGTCAAGCGTGACCGTCCCAGAGGTCTTGTCGAACTTGCCGCGCCACACCGAGATGCCCATGTGCGAGAACTCGAAGCTGGGATAGGTGTGGTCCGAGTCGATCTTGAAGAGCTCTTCGGCCGCCGAGGCGGTGCAGCAGCAGAGGGCGAACGCGGCTGCGCAAATCCATTTCATGATCACTTCGCTTTCTTGCGCTTCGGTTTCCCCGAAATATCGAGCGTGATCCACGTCGGCGCATGGTCGCTCGCCTTCTCGAGGTCGCGCACCCAGCGGTCCACGTTGGCGTCCAAGAGCGCGGGGGCGAGCTCCTTGTTGAGCAGCAGGTGATCGATGCGCAGCCCGGAATTCTTCTGCCAGTGCTGGCGGAAATAATCCCAGAAGGTGTAGATGCTGTCCTCGGGATGGCTCGCGCGGAGCGAGTCCACCCAGCCCTGCGCGAGGAGGCGCTGGTAGCACTCGCGGCTCTCGGGCTGGAGGAGCGCGTCCTTGAGCCAGGACTTCGGACTGTAGATGTCGAAGTCGGTCGGCACGACGTTGTAGTCCCCGGCGAGGACCACCGGATGCCCGCTCGCGAAAAGTCCCTTGGCGTGCTTGATGAGCCGCTCGAACCACGCGAGCTTGTAGTCGAACTTGGGGCCGGGCCGCGGATTGCCGTTGGGCAAATAGAGACACCCGACGAGGATGCCGTTCACCGCGGCCTCGATGTAGCGGCTCTGGTCGTCGTCGGGCGCTCCGGGAAGGTCGCGGCGCGTCTCGACCGGGTCGGATCCCCTGGCAAGGATCGCGACCCCGTTCCATGAGCGCTGCCCGCGCCAGATCGCGCCATACCCCGCCTTGCGAATCTCGGCGATGGGGAATCCGGTGTCGAGCGCCTTCAGCTCCTGCAGGCAGACGATGTCGGGGGACTCCTTCTCCAGCCATCGAAGCAGGTGCGGGAGCCGTGAGACAATCCCGTTCACGTTGAACGTCGCCACTTTCATTTCACTCATGAAGACAACACTACAACAACTTTTCGCGGTCGTGGCTTGCACGTTCGCTTCGCTCGCCCTCGCGCAATCGTCCCCGTGGCCCGCCAAGCCGGTGCGCATCATGGTCGGTGCCTCGGCCGGCGGCGGCACCGACATCGTGGCGCGCATGCTGGCCGAGAAGTACCAGGGGATCTTCGGCCAGCCGTTCGTGATCGAGAACCGGCCGGGTGCGGGCAACACCATCGCTGCCGACGTGGCCGCGCACTCGCCGGCCGATGGCTACACGCTGCTGCTGGCGACCAATAGCGCGCAGGCCATCGCGCCGCACATGATGAAGCTCGGCTTCGACCCGATGAAGGATCTCGTGCCGGTGGCGCTCATCGTCGTGGTGCCGAACATCGTCGCGGTCGCACCCACGGTGAAGGCGGCCAACATTCGCGAGCTGGTTGCCGAGATCCGCGCGGCGCCGGAAGGCTCGTACTCGTGCGGCTCGTCCGGCATCGGCAGCACCCAGCACCTCGCCTGCGAAGCCTTCGGCCTCGCCACCGGCACGAAGATCACGCATATCCCGTACAAGGGCTCGGCGCCCGCGCTGACCGACCTCGCCGGGGGGCAGATCCAGCTCGATTTCGACACCACGTCCTCGGCGATGGCGTTCATCAGGGGCGGCAAGGCCAGGGCGCTCGCGGTGATGACGGCGAAGCGATCCCCGGAAATGCCGGGCGTGCCCACGCTCGCCGAAGCGGGAGTCGAAGGGGTGGAGATGTCCACCTGGTATGGCCTCTTCGTCACCGCCGGTACGCCGCGTGACGTCCTGGCGAGACTCTATTCCGAGACGATGAAAATTCTCGCCTTGCCCGACATCCAGAAGAAGCTCGCGGGGCTGGGCGGCGAGCCCGGGACGCTCACGGCGGAGCAGTTCGGCGCGATGAACCGGGCGGACTTCGAGCGGTTCGGCAAGCTCGTCCGAGATGCCGGGATCAAATCTGAACAGTAAGTTTGCGCGAACTAGAACGGCGGCAGGTGTCTATAGCGGGATGCGGCCAGCATTGATCATCCTTCTGCTTTTCGTCGCCGCGATGGCGCGGGCCGAGCCGCCGACGGCGTTCGCGGGCTGCCTCGCGGAGCTGCGCGAGGAGGCGAGCGCCAAGGGGATCACCGCCAAGATGTTGGACACGGCATTGGCCGGCATCCAGCCGGACCAGAGTGTCCTCGACGCGATGGAGTCGCAGCCGGAGTTCGAGACGCCGATCTGGGACTATCTCGCCCAGCTGGTGAACGATCGGCGCATCGCGGAAGGGCAGGCGCGCCTCGCAACCTGGGCGCGGATGTTGTCGCGAGTCGAGGAGCAATACGGCGTCGATCGCTTCACCGTGGTCGCGGTGTGGGGTGTGGAGAGCGACTACGGCCGCATCATGGGCAAGAGGCCGCTGGTGCGCTCGCTCGTGACCATCTCTTGCGCCGGGGGGCGCCAGCGCTATTTCCGCAGCGAGCTCATGGCGGCGCTGCAGATCCTGCAAAGCGGCGACGTGAAGCCGGAAGCGCTGCGCGGATCGTGGGCTGGGGCCTTCGGCCACACGCAGTTCATGCCCTCGACCTTCCAGCGCTCCGCGGTGGATTTCGACGGCGACGGGCGGCGCGACCTGGTGGAATCGATTCCCGATGCGCTGGGCTCGGTCGCGAACTATCTCAAGCGCGCGGGCTGGATCACCGGCCAGCCGTGGGGATACGAGGTGCGACTCCCGAGGGACTACATGGGGCCGTCGGGGCGCCATAGCCGTCAGCCGGTGGCCGAGTGGTCGCGCCTGGGCATCGTGCGCATGGATGGCACCGCGCTGGCGGGCGAGGGCAACGCCGCGCTCCTCCTTCCCACCGGCACGCGCGGTCCGGTGTTCATCGTGTTCAAGAATTTCGACGCGATTCATTCGTACAACGCTTCCGAGTCCTACGCGCTCGCCATCGCGCACCTTGCCGACCGGCTGCACGGGGGAGGACCGCTGCAGGCGTCGTGGCCCACGGAAGATCCCATCCTGTCGCGAGCCGAGAAGCGCGAGTTGCAGGAGAAGCTGATCGAGAGTGGCTTCCTAGCGGGCGACGCGGACGGCATCCTCGGATCGCGCACTGTCGCGGCGGTGAAGGCATTTCAAACCTCGGCGGGCCTGCCCTCGGACGGCTATGCGAGCTCGAGCGTTCTGAAGGCGCTGCGGGAAGCGCAGCCGGCGCGTTGAATCCCGCATGTGACGTCGCGCAGGTGGCTCATCTCTTCGTGGCGGCAATGCGCGGCGCGCCCATGGAAGCGCTCGCGGCAGTCGAGGCGCTCGCCGGCGTGGGTCTCGAAGGCGATCGCTACACGCACACCGTCAGCCGCTTCAGCGCCCATTACCAGGTGACCCTGATCGAGATCGAGGCGATCGAGTCCTTCACGCGCGAGACCGGACTCGCCCTCACGCCCGAAATGCCGCGGCGCAACATCGTGACGCGTGGCGTGCGGCTGAACGACCTGGTGGGGAAGCGTTTTCGCATCGGCGCGGCGCTCTTCGAGGGCGCGGAGTTCTGCGAGCCGTGCACACTCTTCGCCAGGCGCACCCACCGGGAGGTGTTGAAGCACCTGGCGGGGAGGGGAGGATTGAGGGCGAAGGTGATCGAAGGTGGCACGATTCGCGCCCGGGACGGGGTCGACGCTGAAGATTCCGTGAACTTTCTTCTTCGCGGCGAATCCGACGTGCGCGCTTTCGCGCATGCCATAACTCACCCTTCGGAGGGTATATGAACACCTATTTGAACAAGCGGAGCCTGGGCTTCGCGCTGGTAGCGGCGTCTCTCGCCGTAGTGACGGGATGCGGGATGATGGGCCGCGACAAGGAGGGCGAGGAGCACGGCGGGGCTCGTGCCGGAATGATGGACATGGGCCGCATGCAGTCGGTGATGCTCTCCGGCGCCAACGAGGTCCCGGCCGTTTCGACCGGCGCCGCCGCCTCCGGCACGATCACCGTGGGTCGCGACCGGCACGTGAAGGTCCGAATCGTGGCGACGGGAATGAACGCCACCGCCGCGCACATTCACATGGGTGCGATGGGTGTCAATGGCCCGGTCATCGTCCCGCTGACCAAAGCGGGGGACAACACCTTTGTCGCCGCCGATGATGCAATGTTCACGAAGGAGCAGCACGAAGCGTGGGAAGAAGGCCGCACGTACATCAACGTACACAGCGCTGGCTATCCCGGCGGCGAGGTCCGCGTACAGCTGAAGGGCAAGTAATCCCCTTTCGCTCGGTTCGGTAACGGCGGCTTCGGCCGCCGTTTTTCATTCAACTGGGAAACGCGGCTTCCAGGTCGGCGACCGGCGCGGCATCGATGGGGCGCGTGGGGCGATCCCCCAGGGCAAGCACGAGCCTCGCGGTCGCTTCGAGCTCCTCGGCGCCGTCCACCGCCTCGTCGAGGGTCTTTCCCGACACCACGGGCCCGTGGTTGGCGAGCAGCACCGCGCGGTGCTTGCGCGCCTCGACGCGCACCGCTTCGGCAAGCGCGCGGTCGCCCGGCCGGAAGTAGGGCACGAGAGGCAGCTTTCCCACGCGCATCACGTAGTACGCCGTCAATGGCGGCAGGACATCGCGCGTGTCCTCGTGCACCATGCAGGAAATCGCCACGGCGCAGGTGCAGTGCAGGTGCACGATGCCGCGCGCGCCCGGGCGCTCCGCGTACATCGCGAGATGCAGGAATCCCTCCTTGGACGGCGCGTCGCCCGATACGTGGCGCCCGTCGAGGCCGACCTTGGAAATCTTCGCGGGATCGAGGCGCCCCAGCGAGCTGCCAGTGGGCGTGATGAGGATGCCGTCGTCCAGGCGCGCGCTCAGGTTTCCCGAGCTGCCATGGGCATAGCCGCGGTCGTAGAGGGAGCGGCCGCGCTCGACGAGCTGGTTGCGCAGATCACTTTCAGCCATGTCGTCCTGTCACCGGTGCCGGCGCCGCGCGGATGCGGCGAAGCGCATACGGTAGCAGAGGCGCGTTATGGCCGGACGTCGATACAATGCTCTCCAGCAAGGAGCGAATTGACCGATGCTGCTCGGGGTAGTTGCGGACGATTTCACCGGCGCGAGCGACATCGCGAACACGCTCGCGCGCGGCGGCCTCTCGACGACGCAGTTTCTCGGCGTGCCGAATGACGCCGCGCCAGGCTCGTGCGACGCGGGGGTCGTCGCGCTGAAGAGCCGTTCCA
Source organism: Burkholderiales bacterium (assembly GCA_038227085.1). Lineage (GTDB taxonomy): Bacteria > Pseudomonadota > Gammaproteobacteria > Burkholderiales > Usitatibacteraceae > Usitatibacter. Next base: position 6,524 of record JBBRQA010000196.1, read on the forward strand.
TGCCTGCGGAGGCGGCGGTGGCACAATCTCTCGCCGCGCTGGAGTGGCTGCGAGTGCAAGGCTGCCGCCAGTTCGTCTTCAAGTACTGCTCGACTTTCGATTCCACGCCGCGCGGCAACATCGGCCCGGTCGGCGAGGCGATGGCCTTGGCTCTCGGTGTGGCGGGCGTCGTGGCATGCCCCGCCTTTCCGGCGACGGGGCGCACCGTGTTCCAGGGGCACCTCTTCGTTGGCGACCGCCTGCTGAGCGAGTCGAGCCTGCGCAACCATCCGCTCAACCCCATGACCGACGCCGACTTGCGGCGCTGGCTGCGGTTGCAGACTCGCGATCCGGTGGGCCTCGTCACTCATGCGGTGGTGTCGCAAGGCTCGGGCGCGATCCGCGCGGCGCTCGATGCGTGCGCCTTGCGCGGCGAGCGCCTCGTCATCGTCGACGCGATCGACGAGCAGGACCTGCGCGAGATCGGCGCCGCTTGCCGCTCCGTGCCGCTCCTCACCGGAGGATCCGGCATCGCGCTGGGATTGCCGGCGAACTTCATCGGCCAGGGCCTCGCGCGTGCCGGCGCGGGAGTCGTGCACGGCATCGATGGCCCCGAGGCAATACTCGCGGGAAGCTGTTCGGCGCGCACGCTCGAGCAGATCGAGCGCCATCGCGCGCGCCACCCGGTGCTCGAGGTGAGTCCAGGCGCCGCCGCGCGCGGGCGCATGAAGCCCGCCGAGATCGTGGCATTCGTGACGGCAAATCACGGCAACGCACCGCTCGTGTATTCCTCGGCTCCCCCCGATGCGGTCGCGGCCGCGCAGGAGGAGTTCGGCCGCGAATCCCTCGCGCACGCGATCGAAAACCTCTTCGGCGAGAGCGCGCGTGCGCTGGTGGCCTCGGGCGTGCGCCGCCTGGTCGTCGCCGGCGGCGAGACTTCCGGCGCCGTGGTCTCTGCCCTCGAATTGAAGTCACTCGAGATCGGCCCCGAGATCGATCCGGGAGTGCCGGCGCTCTACGCCAGGCAACCGGGCCTGGCCCTCGCGTTGAAGAGCGGCAACTTCGGCGCCCCGGCCTTCTTCGACAACGCGCTCGCAATCCTCGCCAAAGGATCCGATGGTAGACATTGACGCCGTGCGCGCCGAGTTGGCGCCCTCCGGAACGCTGCGCGCCGGCATCAATCTCGGCAACCCGGTGATCGCGCAGCCTGGGGCCGATGGGGGCGAGCCACGCGGCGTGGGCCCCGCGCTCGCGCGCGAGATCGCACGGC
>JBBRQA010000197.1:0-7763 GCA_038227085.1 Burkholderiales bacterium
CAGCCCGTCCTGCGCATCGTGCCGATGCCGGCGGATACCAACGCGCACGGCACGATCTTCGGAGGCTGGGTGATGGCGCAGGTCGACATCGCGGGAAGCATCCCGGCGTGGGAGCGGGCGCAGGGGCCGGTGGTCACGGTGGCCGTCAACTCGTTCGTCTTCAAGGAGGCGGTGCACGTGGGCGACCTGGTGAGCTTCTACGCGCGGGTGCTGAAGGTGGGCCGCACCTCCATCACCGTGGACGTGGAGGTCTTCGCGCAGAGGAACCGGCGCACCGGCACCCGGGAGGCCGTCAAGGTCACCGAGGCACAACTCACTTACGTCGCCGTCGACGACAAGCGCCATCCGCGCCCCGTCCCTGGCGGCACCGTGGAGGCGTGACATGAGCGACACCATCGAGATCGGCCGGCGCGAGGCGCAGGCCATCCGCCAGGCCATCCAGCGCAACGACCCGCATCGCATGATCATCCGCAAGGCCGCCGTGCTCGGCGCAGGGGTGATGGGCGCGCAGATCGCCGCGCACCTCGCCAACGCCAACGTGAAGCCGATCCTTTTCGAATTGGCCGCCGAGGGCAAGGACAAGAGCGCCAACGCGAGAAAAGCGATTGACGGCCTCGCCAGGCAGAACCCGAGCCCGCTCGCCACCGCCGCCGTGCTGAAGCAGATCGTCGCCGCCAACTACGACGAACACCTGGCGCTCCTCGCCGATTGCGACCTGGTGATCGAGGCGATCAGCGAGCGCATGGACTGGAAGAAGTCGCTCTTCGAGAAGGTCGCGCCGCACATCGGGCCCCATGCGATCTTCGCCTCCAACACCTCGGGGCTCTCGATCACGGAATTGTCGCAGGCGATGCCGGGGCAGCTGCGCAAGCGCTTCTGCGGCATCCACTTCTTCAATCCGCCGCGCTACATGCGCCTGGTGGAGATCATCCCGACCCCCGACACCGACGCCGCGATCCTCGACCGGCTCGAGACATTCCTCACCACCACGCTCGGCAAGGGCGTGATCCGCGCCAAGGACACTCCCAACTTCGTGGCCAACCGCGTGGGCGTGTTCTCGATGCTGGCGACGATGCACCATACCAGCGCCTTCAGGCTTGGCTTCGACGAGGTCGATGCGCTCACCGGGCCCGCCATCGGGCGCGGCAAGAGCGCCACCTACCGCACCGCGGACGTGGTCGGCCTGGACACCATGGCGCATGTCGTGAAGACGCTCGGCGACACGCTGCCCGCGGATCCCTGGGCCGCCTTCTATCGCGCGCCCGAATGGCTAGCGGCGCTGGTCGCCAAGGGAGCCCTCGGCGCCAAGACCAAGGCCGGCATCTACGTGAAGAAAGGCAAGGACATCCTCGTCCTGGACCTGGCCAAGCAGGACTATCGCCCCCAGGACGGCGCGATCGCAGACGAGGTGCAGGCGATCCTCAAGGAGAAGAATCCCGGCGAGCAGCTTGCCAAGCTGCGCGCCTCGTCCAACCCGCAGGCGCAATTCCTGTGGGCGATCTTTCGCGACGTGTTCCATTACGTCGCGGTGCATCTCGCCGACATCGCCCACTCGGCGCGCGACGTTGACTTCGCCGTGCGCTGGGGCTTCGGGTGGCAGCGCGGCCCCTTCGAGCTCTGGCAGGCCGCGGGCTGGCAGCGCGTCGCGAAATGTATCGAGGAGGACATCGCCGCGGGCAAGACCATGGCGAAGGCGCCGCTTCCCAAATGGGTCTACGACGGGCGCCAGGGCGTGCATTCGCCGGAAGGCTCGTATTCGGCCGAGACCGGCAAGATGGTCCCGCGGTCCACGCTTCCCGTCTATGCGCGCCAGCTCTTCCCCGAGACGGTGCTGGGCGAGAGGCAAGCCGATCGCGGCATCACGGTCTTCGAGGATGACGGGGTGCGCATGTGGCACCAGGGCGACCGCATCGCCATCGTTTCCTTCAAGAGCAGGATGCACTCGCTCGGAGTGGAGGTGCTGCTGGGATTGAACCGGGCGATCGACGAGGCCGAGAAGAGTTTCGACGCGCTGGTGATCTGGCACGAGGCGCCGTTCGCCGTCGGCGCGAATCTCAAGGCGGCCATGGAGTCTCTCAAGGCCGGGCAGTTCGAAGAGTTCGAGAAGATGGTCGCGCTCTTCCAGCAGACCTCGCAGCGCCTGAAGTATTCGCTGGTGCCTACGGTCGCGGCGGTGGAGGGCATGGCGCTCGGCGGCGGCTGCGAGTTCGTGATGCATTCGCAGCGCGTGGTCGCGGCCCTCGAGAGCTACATCGGCCTGGTGGAGGTCGGCGTGGGATTGCTGCCCGCCGGCGGGGGATTGAAGGAGATGGCGCAGCGCGCCGTGGCGTGGGCCAAGGGCGCCGACGCCTTCCCCGAGCTGCAGCGCGTCTTCAAGCAGGTCGCCATGGCCGAAGTCTCGACGAGCGCCGAGAACGCGCGCGAAATGGGGTATCTCAAGCCGAGCGACCTGGTGATCTTCCACCCCGGCGAGCTGCTCTACGTAGCGAAGCAGCAGGCGCGCGCGATGGCCGAATCGGGCGTGCGCCCGGCGCTTGCGCCCGCGCAGATCCCGGTGGCCGGCGACACCGGCATCGCGACCCTCAAGATGCTGCTGGTCAACATGAAGGCGGGCGGCTTCATCTCCGACCACGACTACGAAATCTCCTCGCGCATCGCGGAGGTTCTCTGTGGCGGGGAGGTCGAGCCCGGGAGCATGGTGGACGAGAAGTGGCTCCTCGACCTGGAGCGGCGCAATTTCGTCGCGCTGGCGAAGATGCCGAAGACCCAGGAGCGCATCGAACACATGCTGAAGACCGGGAAACCGCTGAGGAATTGACAGGAGAACGAATGAGCAAGCAGATCCAGGATGCCTACATCGTCGCCGCGGTGCGCACGCCCGTTGGCAAGGCGCCGCGCGGCATGTTCAGGAACGTGCGTCCCGACGACATGCTCGCGCACGTGTTGAAGGGCGTGATGGCGCAGGTGCCCGGGCTCGACCCGCACGACGTGGGCGACGTGATCGTCGGGTGTGCCATGCCGGAGGCGGAGCAGGGCATGAACGTCGCGCGCATCGCGGTGCTCCTCGCGGGGCTTCCCGACACGGTGCCGGCGATGACCATCAATCGCTTCTGCTCCTCGGGCTTGCAAGCGGTCGCGATCGCCGCGGACCGCATCCGCACCGGCGACGACGAGGTGGTGATCGCCGCCGGCACGGAGTCCATGTCGATGGTGCCGATGATGGGCAACAAGATCGCGCTGAACGACGCTGTCTTCCAGCACAACGAGAACGTGGCGATCGCCTACGGCATGGGCATCACCGCGGAGAATGTCGCGAAGCAATGGAAAGTCACGCGCGAGGAGCAGGACGCCTTCGCGGTGGCGAGCCACCAGAAGGCCACCAGGGCAATCTCCGCCGGCGGCTTCAAGGAGGAGATCCTCCCGTACGAAGTGGACACCGCTGCCCCCGACCTCGCGAAAGGCGAGGTGGTGCATCGCACCAAAGTCGCCGACACCGACGAGGGACCGCGCCCGGACTCCAGCGTCGAGACGCTCGCCAAGCTGAAGACGGTCTTCGCCGCGCGCGGCAGCGTCACCGCGGGCAACAGCTCGCAGATGTCCGACGGCGCCGCGGCCGTGATCCTGATGAGCGAGCGGGCGCTGAAGAAGTACAACGTCCAGCCGATCGCGCGCTTCGTGAGCTTCGCGGTGGCTGGCGTGCCCCCGGAGATCATGGGCATCGGCCCGATCAAGGCGATCCCGAAGGTGCTCGCGCAGGCCGGGGTCAAGCAGGACGACCTCGACTGGATCGAGCTGAACGAGGCCTTCGCCGCGCAGGCGCTGGCGGTCATCAAGGACCTGGGCCTCGACCCCACGAAGGTCAATCCGCAGGGCGGCGCCATCGCCCTGGGGCACCCGCTGGGCGCCACCGGCGCCGTGCGCACGGCCACGCTCGTGCACGGCATGAAGCGCACCGGCGGGCGCTACGGTATGGTCACCATGTGCATCGGAACCGGCATGGGAGCCGCGGGCCTTTTCGAATCGCTGGGATAAATGCCAGAATAGCCGCCAAACAGAAGCATCGAAGCATCGAACAATAACGAAACCCGAGAGGAGAACCGCTCCATGAAAGACTTCCGCCCCGCCTTGAAGCCGCTGGCGCTCGCAGTCGCGCTCGCCGTTGCCGCACCCGCTTTTGCATTGCAATTCGAGTTCAGCAACGGCGTGAAGGCCAGCGTCGACACCACGCTTACCTACGGCATCGCGATCCGCGCCGACGACCGCGACCCATCGCTCATCGGCATCGCCAATGGCGGCACGTCGCGCACGGTGAACGAGGATGACGGCAACCTGAACTTCAGCAAGAACAAGGCGTTCGCCAACGTGATCAAGGCGACGACCGACGTCGAGCTCAAGTGGCGCAACTTCGGATTCTTCGGCCGCGGCCTCGCGTTCTACGACTTCGACTTGCACGACAGCGACAAGCTGGGCCCCACGGGGCGCGACCGCCTCGGCAAGGGTGTCGTCGGGCTGGACGGCTTCGTGAGCGCCGCCTTCGAGCCCATGGGCCACACGCTTCGCATGCGCGCCGGGCGCCAGGTGATCAGCTGGGGCGAGAGCACGTTCATCGGCAACGGCATCAACGTGATCAACCCGATCGACGTGTCGAAGCTGCGCATCCCCGGCTCCGAGCTGAAGGAAGGCCTTATTCCCACCACGGGCATCTGGTCGAGCCTGGAGCTGTCCACGGCGGCGGCGGTCGAGGGCTTCTACCTCACCAACTGGGACAAGACGCGCATCGACCCGCGCGGCTCCTACTTCTCGAACAACGACTCGATCTCCGACGATGCGAATCGCGCGATCGTCACCTTCGGCCGGCGCCAGGACCAGCACTTCGCGCCGTCGAACCCGATTCCGCTCGCCACGCCCGGCGCCGGCGGTCCCGCGACGGCGCTCTACGGCCCCTTCAATCCGGCCGCTTCGGTCTGGGCGCCGCGCTCTGCGGACCGCAACCCGAGCGACAGCGGCCAATACGGCGTCGCGTTCCGCTATTTCGCGCACCAGTTCAACAACACAGAGTTCGGCGTGTACTACATGAACTACCACAGCCGCGTGCCGCTCTTTTCTTCGGTGACGGGCAGCCCGGCCACGTCGTCGAACACGCTCACCTCGATCGTCACCGGCGGGCCGCTCAACGCGGCGCAGAACGGCACGGCCACGTATTTCGCGGAGTATCCGGAAAACATCCGGCTGTTCGGCCTGAGCTTCAACACGCAGGGCCCGGCAGGCGTCGCGCTGCAGGGCGAATATTCGTATCGCCCTAGTGTGCCGGTGCAGTACTCGACGGCAGAGCTGATCCTCGCGACCCTGGGCCTGCCGAACACGATCACCGGGTTCGTGCAGATTCCCGGCGCGCCCACGGGCGCCACCGCCGCGGCGCTGGTGCCCGCGCGTACCTACCTCCAGGGCTACCAGCGCCTCAAGATGAGCCAGGCCCAGGTCACGGCGACCAAGTCCATGCCGAGCTTCCTCCGCGCGGAGCAACTCGTGCTCGTAGGCGAAGTGGGAATGAACTACATCCACAACATGCCCACGAACGTGAAGTTCAACGGCCCCGGCGCATACCTGCCCGCCACCGCGTTCGGCGCGCTGCTGACTTCTGGCAGGTCGATGCAGACCGAGGGCTTCGCGACGCAGTTCTCATGGGGCTATCGACTCGCGGCGCGCATGGACTACGCGAACGCGCTCTTCGGCGGTACGCTTTCGCCGCGCGCGGCCTTCACGCACGACGTGCACGGCGTGGGTCCGAACTTCAACCAGGACGCCAAGTCCGCGTCGCTCGGGCTCTCGTGGGACTACCAGCGCAAGTGGGTCGTGGACATGCAGTACACGAGCTTCTTCGGCGGCCGCACGTATTGCGGCACCGACGTCTCGGGCGTCCCGCCGACCCAGCCGGCGAGCTTCTGCTCGAGCGCGAACCCGCTCAAGGACCGCGACTTTTACTCAGTGAGCGTGAGCTATTCGTTCTAGGCCCGCGACTCAACCAAGATAACGACGAGGAGAAACGAAATGTCGGTTCATTCGAAGACGTCCTGGGCTGCGCTCGCAATCGGCGCCGCCCTCGCCATGCCCGCCCTGGCCGAGCTTTCCGCGGCCGACCTGGCCAAGCTCGGCACCACCCTTACGCCGGTCGGCGCGGAGAAGGCCGGCAACGCCGCCGGCACCATCCCCGCATGGGACGGCGGCGTCACGCGCGTGGAGGCCGGCTACAAGCCGGGCGGCGCCTATCCCGATCCGTTCACTTCGGACAGGCCGCTGTTCACCATCGACCAGACCAACGTCGACAAGTACAAGGACAACCTGTCGCCCGGCGAGATGGCGATGATCAAGAAGTATCCCGACTACAGGATGGCCATATATCCCACGCATCGCAGCGCCTCCTTCCCCGCGTGCCACTACGCCGAGACCAAGGAGTGCGCCGCCAAGGCGAAGCTCTCCGCGGGCGGCAACGGCGTCACCGGCTGCAGCGGCGGCATCCCCTTCCCGATCCCCAAGGACGGCAACGAGGCGATCTGGAATACGCTGCTGCGCTACTCCGGCGACACCTTCGCGCAGAACTGGGCGCAGGCCGCCGTCACGCGCACCGGCGACTACGCGCTCGTGAAGTTCGAGTACGAGTACGACTTCTCGTATGGCAACTGCTCCAAACCGGTGCAGCAGCGCGAGCCCAACAAGAAGCTGAACTACCTGCAGTCGACGGTCGCGCCGGCGCGCCTCGCGGGCCAGATCCTGCTCGTGCACGAGACCGTGGACCAGGCGAAGGAGCCGCGTTCCGCGTGGACCTACAACCCGGGCCAGCGCCGCGTGCGCCTCGCGCCCAACGTCGCGTACGACAATCCCGGCACCGCCGCCGACGGGCTGCGCACGAACGACGACTTCGGAATGTTCAATGGCGCCACCGACCGCTACGACTGGAAGCTGGTGGGCAAGCGCGAGATGTACGTTCCGTACAACTCGTACCGGCTCTCGGACCCGAAGCTCAAGTACGCCGACTTGCTCAAGCCCGGCCACATCAACGAGGACCTGGCGCGCTATGAGCTGCATCGGGTGTGGGTCGTGGATTCCACGCTGAAGGCCGGCACCAGCCACATCTACGCGCGGCGCACGTACTACATCGACGAGGACAGCTGGGCGATCCTGCTGATCGACAAGTACGACGGCCGCGGCGACCTGTGGCGCACGGCGGAATTCCACAACGAGAACTGGTACAACGTGCCGATGTTCTTCGGCACCCTGGAAGTCCACAACGACCTTCAGTCGGGCCGCTACATCGCCATGGGCCTGCGCAACGAAGAGAAGCTCATCTACGAACCGATCAAGCGCAGCCCCGGCGACTACACGCCGAACAACCTCCGCGGTACGGGCACGCGCTAAGCCGCGAGCTCCCGGCGGCGATGAGGAAGCTCCTCGGTGCCGCAGCCCTCGGCTGCGGCATCCTTTTTTGCGCGTCCGCGGCGGAGGTCCTGCCGCAGGAGGGGTTGCTGCGCGCCACCACCATGCAGCGCCTGCTGCTGCTGGACGCGGAGCGCTTCGGCAATCGCATCGTGGCGGTGGGCGATCGCGGCTATATCGTGATCTCCGATGATCGCGGCGCCACCTGGCGGCGCGCCAAGTCGCCGCGCACGCCGATGCTCACCTCCGTCGATTTCCTCGACGACCAGCTCGGCATCGCGGTGGGACACGATTCGGCGATCCTCTCGACCTCCGACGGCGGCGAGAGCTGG
>JBBRQA010000198.1:0-7690 GCA_038227085.1 Burkholderiales bacterium
CCGCCCGCAGGCTCGAGTCGATCACCTCGAGGTCGTGCTCATACTCGTGCGATCCTGCATAGGGCGCGGCCTTGCCCACCGCGGTGCGATGCTGGAGCTTCAAGCCCAGGGTCGATGCCGTGGCGTCGAGGCGCGCGTAGATGCCGGTCAACGCCCGGCGATACGGCTCGTCCTGCCGATGCAGCGAGCGGTCCGGCGAATGCTCCGCGAGCGCTGCCAATGGGGGCGTGGTGCGCGTAAGGAGCCCGGAAAGCGGAAGCTCCGCGCCCAGCGCATGCACCTGCGCGAGGTAGTGGTCGAAGATCACCTCGCTCTGGCGGCGGAAGGCGACTTCCAGCATCTCGGCGTCTACGAAGGGATTGCCGTCGCGATCGCCGCCCACCCAGCTTCCCACCGAGACCAGCGTCGGTAGCCGGGGACGAGCACCCTCGCCCGGCAGCGCGGCAATGGAATCCTCGACTTCCTCCACAAGGCGCGGCACGGCATCGATGAAGGTGTAGTTGAAGTAGGCGAGCGCGTTCTCGATCTCGTCGCGCACGCCTAGCTTCACGGCGCGCAGCATGCGCGTCTGCCAAAGCGTCGCGATCAGCCGGCGCAACTCGATGGTCGCCGCCTCGAGGTCGCCCGGAAGTGCGTCGGCCGAATCCATGCGCCCCAGCCACTCCGCGATCGCGAGCTGGCAATCGAGCGTGCTCTTCCGCTGCACCTCGGTGGGGTGCGCGGTGAGCACGGGATGCACACGGATGGCGCCGAGGTCCCTGGTCGCCTCGTCGCGCGAGACGCCGAGCTCGCGAGCTTCGGCGAAAAGCCCGCGCACCGTCGATGGCAGTGGCGCCGCCCCTTCCCGCCGGTTGTCGCGATTGCGGCGGATGTGGTGGCGGTCCTCCGCGATGTTGGCGAGGAGCGAGAAATAGCTGAACGCGCGCACCACCGCGACGGCCTGCTCGGCGCTCAGTCCATCGAGCGTCGCGGACAAGAGATCGCGCGAAGCCTTGTCCTCGAGGCGCCGGCTCGCCACCGCGAGCTGGCGGATCTTCTCGATCAGCTCGAAGGTGACGTCGCCCTCGTAGGCGCGGATGGTGTCGCCGAGGAGGCGCCCAAGGAGGCGGATGTCCTCGCCAAGCCGCGCGTCCTTGTCGTGGCGATCGTTCACTCCGCCGATACTAGCCTTGTTTGACCTAGATCATATTTTCAGGAAGCGCCTGTAACACTATGTGGAGGCTGAAGGTTTCCCAAGGAGGGGCACCATGCGGTCTTCAAGACTCGCTCTTTCCATCGCTTGTTTTCTCCTCGCCGCGGGCTGGAGCTTTCCCGCGAGCGCGGTTCCCGCATTCAACCGCCAGACCGGGCAGAACTGCGTCGCGTGCCATGCGGGCGGGCAGTTTCCCGATCTGACGCCGTACGGAAGGCTCTTCAAGCTCACCGGCTACACGATCGGCGAGCGCACGGTGCCCCTCGCGGCGATGGCGGTGGCGAGCTACAACAAGACGAAGAACACGGGTTCCCCCGATCCCGGTTTCGACGCCCGCGCCAACTTTCCGAAGGACGGCAATCTCATCTTCTCGACCGCGAGTGCCTTCCTTGCGGGCAAAGTCACAGACAACATCGGTGCGTTCGTGCAGATCACCTACGCCAATTACGACGCGCAGAACCCGGTCAATTCGCAATGGCAGGGCCACTCCACCTCCGACAACTTCGACCTGCGCGTGGTGGACCGCTTCATTCGCGCGGATCGGGACCTGATCGTGGGCGCGTCGTTGAACAACAACCCCACGGTGCAGGACGTGTGGAACAGCGTCCCGGCCTGGGGCTACAACGTGGTGCCGGGCAGCGCCGGGCCGGCCGCGGCGCCGCTCCTCGCCGGCGGGCTCGCGCAGAATGTCGCGGGTCTCGACGCCTACCTGTACTGGAACAAGACTTTGTACGCAGAACTCGGCTCCTATCGCACGGCGAATGGAGTCTGGTCCTTCCTCAGCCAGGGCTTCAGCACCCGGCGCGGGAACCAGCAATTCCTCAAGGGAGAGAACCCCTACTGGCGGCTTGCCCTCAGCCGCGAATGGGGCGCGCACAACGCGATGGTCGGCGCATTCGGGATGAACGCGAAAATGTATCCCGATGCACTCGATCCCAGCGGCCCCACGAACAACTTCCGGGATGTCGGCCTCGACGCGCAGTACCAGTACCTCCTCGATCCGCACGCGATCACGGTGACTGCCTCGTACATTTCCGAGCGCGTGAAATACGCCGACTCCGTCGCGGGCCAGGCTCATCCGCTCGATCCGGACGGGACGCTCGGACTGCCGCTCACCAACGCCTCCGACACGTTGCACATGTTCCGCGCCAAGGCTGCGTACGTGTACCACGCGCGCTATGGCGGCAGCCTCTCGTTCTTCAGCGTCACCGGCTCCACCAACCCCGCGCTGCAGACGTCTGCCTTCGATCCGGAGAATCCGGGGACGATCCTCGACGGCTCGCAATCGGTGACCGGCAATCTGTCTGGCAATCCAGCCACGCGGGGTTGGACGACGGAGCTCTTCTGGCTGCCGGTGCAGTATGCCCGCATCGGCCTGCAATACACGATGCTCGACAAGTTCAACGGCGGCAAGAACAACTACGACGGCTTCGGACGCAACGCGCGGGACAACAACACGTTGTTCCTCTACGTATGGGCGTCCTACTGAAGGGATGCGAAACATGAAGACGGCCTTGCTCTTCCTGGCGGCCACGTTGACCGTGGCTTCGAGCGGTTGCACGACGCTGGAGCGCTCCCGCAACCTGCACAATCCCGCCGTCGCCGGGCGCACCATTGCCGAGCAGGTCTGCTCGAATTGCCACGGGCTGGACGGCAACTCGGTGTCGCCGAACTTCCCGCGGCTCGCAGGCCAGCCCGCCTCTTACCTCGAGTCGCAGCTGAGGCAGTTCCGCTCGCACAACCGCTCCGATCCCGCGGGCTTCGTCTACATGTGGGGGCTGAGCCGCGGCCTGACCGATTCGCAGATCACCGATCTCGCGAAATATTTCTCCGCACAACTTCCCACGCCGAACGCGGCAAGCGACACGCGATTCGCCGAGCAGGGGAGGAGCATCTTCGAAAGTGGCATTCCCGCCGCCAGCGTCCCGCCCTGCTCCACCTGCCACGGGCCGAAGGGCTACGGCACCGAAACCTTCCCGAGGCTTGCGGGCCAGCATGCGGACTACATCGTGAAGCAGCTGGGCGTCTTCCAGAACACCGAGGAGCGTCCCGAGGGCGCGGTCATGAAGACCGTGGCGCACGCGCTCACCGCTCAGGACATCCGGGCGGTTGCCGCCTACGTGCAAGGGATTCGCTAGCGAGGTACCATCACGGCGTTTCGACGGTTCCTCGGAAAAAACTAGAGAGGGAGAATTGTCCAAGCGCACGCTTTGCATGGCCGCCGCATTATCGATCGGCGCGTTTTCCTCGGGATGCGCCACCATCACGACGGGGCAATACCAGGTCGTCTCGGTCGAGTCGCGCGCCCAGGGAGAGCCGCTGGCCGGTGCGGCGTGCAGGCTGCAGAACAACAAGGGGGCGTGGTTCGTCAGGACGCCGGGGACCGTCCCAGTCCATCGCAGCTATCGCGACATGACGGTGAGCTGCACGCACGAGAACCACGAACCCGCCAGCCTCGTCGTGCCTTCCAAGACCCAGCCGATGGTCTTCGGCAATATCCTCATCGGCGGGGCCATCGGTGCAGGCGTCGACATCGGCACCGGTTCGGCTTACGACTATCCGGTGGTGATCAGCGTCGAGTTCGGTGTGGTCACGATGCCGCAGCCCGAGGCGCCCCCGGTCCCGGTCAAGAAAGACTGAGGCGCCATCCCTCGCCTATCCAGGCGAGGGCATCTCCACGTAGCCAGGCTGTGCTCTGACCCGCGCGAGCCACGCATTGATGGCGGGATAGCGCGACAGGTCGAAGCCGCCATCCGCCGCGGGAGCTGTATAGGCGAAGAGCGCGATGTCGGCGATCGAATACCTCTCGCCCACGAAGAATTCGCGTGCGGTGAGGTGCTTATCCATCACGTCGAGCGCCTGGTAGCCGCGCTCGTGCAGGCGCGGCAGATCGGCGCGGCGCGGTGAATCGGGGGGCAGGAAAGCCTTCACGAATCTCGCCACTGCCACATGCGGCTCGTGGCTGTACTGCTCGAAGAACATCCATTGGAGCACTTGCGCGCGCGGCAGGCGCCCGGTGGGCCAGAGCGGCGTGCCTTCCGCGAGGTAGTAGAGGATCGCGTCCGACTCGGGGAGATACACGTGTGGCTCCACCTGCAGCGTCGGCACCCGGCCGTTGGCGTTCATCTCCAGGAAGGTCTGCGAGCGCGACTCGTTCTTCATGGTGTCGACCTCCACCCACTCGTAGGGCAGGCGCAGGTTCTCCAGGGCCAGGCGGACCTTATGGCAGTTGCCCGAGGTGGACATTCCGAATACGCGGTACATGGCGCCTCCTTCCGATGCCTTACGTGCGCCAGCATACATACCGCGACGGGGATTGCGGGTATATGTGGTCTCATGGACATCACCACGACCTTTCCCACATCCGCCGAAGAGGCAGTGCTGAAAGCTGGCGCCCTGCAGCGCGCCATCCTGAACAGCGCCAACTTCTCGAGCATCGCCACCGACGCCAAGGGCGTGATCCAGGTCTTCAACGTAGGCGCCGAGCGCATGCTGGGCTACACCGCGGCGGAAGTCTTGAACAAGATCACCCCGGCCGACATCTCCGACCCGGTCGAGCTGGTGGCGCGCGCCAAGGCGTTGAGCGACGAGCTCGCGAGCGCCATCACGCCGGGCTTCGAGGCGCTGGTCTTCAAGGCCTCGCGCGGCATCGAGGACATCTACGAGCTCACCTACATCCGCAAGGACGGCAGCCGCTTTCCGGCGGTGGTCTCGGTCACGGCGCTGCGCGATGCGCAGCAAGTGATCATCGGCTACCTCCTGATCGGCACCGACAATACCGCGAGGAAGCTCGTGGAAGCCGAGCAGAGGAAACTCGACCAGCGCCCGCGCGACCAGCAGTTCTATACGCGCTCGCTGATCGAGTCGAACATCGACGCGCTGATGACCACTGACCCCGCGGGCATCATCACCGACGTGAACAAGCAGATGGAGGCGCTGACCGGCTGCACGCGCGACGAGCTGATCGGGGCGCCCTTCAAGAGCTACTTCACCGACCCCGAGCGCGCGGAAGCGGGCATCAAGCTGGTGCTCTCCGAGAAGAAAGTCACCGACTACGAGCTCACGGCGCGCGCACGCGATGGCAAGCAGACCGTGGTCTCTTACAACGCCACCACTTTCTACGATCGCGGCCGCACTCTGCAGGGTGTCTTCGCCGCCGCGCGAGACGTCACGGAGAGGAAACGGGTCGAGGCGGAGCTGCAGGCCGCCAAGGCCATGGCCGAGAGCGCCAACCAGACCAAGTCGGATTTCCTCGCCAGCATGAGCCACGAGATCCGCACGCCGATGAACGCGATCATCGGCATCGCGCACCTGCTCGCGCAGACGCCGCTCTCCCCGGTACAGGACAAGTACGTGCAGATCTTCCGCCGCGCCGGCGACAACCTGCTGCACCTGGTGAACGACATCCTCGACCTGTCGAAGGTCGAGGCAGCGCAGCTCGACCTGGAGCGCACCCCGTTCTCGATGGACGACCTGCTCGGGATCGTCAAGGAGATGGTCGCGGAGCGCGCCCACGAAAAAGGGCTGTCGCTGGTGTTCGACGTCGCGCCCGGGGTGGCCTCGCACCTCGTGGGCGATCCGACGCGCTTGCGCCAGGTGCTGATCAATCTCCTCGGCAACGCGGTCAAGTTCACCGAGGCCGGCACGGTCAGCCTGCGCGTCGCGCCGGACAACGAGTCGGTCGCCGGGGTGCTGCTCTTCACCGTCACGGACACGGGCATCGGCATCCCCCAGGAAAAGCTGGAAGCGGTGTTCGAGCGCTTCACGCAGGCCGACTCCTCCACCACGCGCAACTACGGCGGCTCCGGGCTGGGGCTCACCATCTCGAAGAGCTTGGTGGAGCTGATGGGCGGGCGCATCTGGGTCGAGAGCCTGCCCGGGAAGGGCAGCAAGTTCTCCTTCGCGATGAAGCTTGAAGTCTGGACCGGCCCGAAGCCCGCGGCGCTCGTTCCGGCCGTCGACGCTCCGCAGCTGCCGCTCGAGGCGCTGCGCATCCTCCTCGTGGAAGACTCGGCCGACAATCGCACGATCACCATGGCGTACCTCCAGGACACGCCGTACGTCGTGGATGTTGCGGAGAACGGCGCGATCGCCTGCGAGAAATTCGCCGCTGGAGAATATGATCTCGTCCTCATGGACCGCCAGATGCCGATCATGGACGGCCTCACCGCGACCCGCGCGATCCGCAAGTGGGAGCTCGCCAATGGCCGCGCGCCCACTCCGGTCATCGCGCTCACCGCCGCGGCACTCAAGGGCGATCGCGAGAAGTGCATCGCGGCGGGATGCACGTCATTCCTCACCAAGCCGATCAAGCAGGACGTGCTCCTCCAGGCCATCAAGGACCGCTTGACCGTGACCTCGGGTTCGTTGAGGGAAGAAACCAGCCGCAAGGACAGCTTCCCGGTGCGCGCCAATCCCCGCTTCGCCGACCTCATCCCGGGATTCCTGAAGAACCGCAAGCAGGACGTCGTGGTGATGGGAGAGGCGTTGCATCGAGGCGATTTCCACGCCGTGGCGCGGCTCGCCCACGACATGAAAGGCGTCGGCGCGTCCTACGGTTTCGACACCCTCACCGACATCGGCGCCGCGCTGGAGCAGGCGGCTTCCGACTCCGATGCCGGCACCTCGCGCATGTGGGTGGCCGAGCTCGCCAGATATCTCGAAGAGGTCGAGGTCGTCGCCGAGTAGGAAATTGGGCGTGCGCGGCTAGGCAGGGCCGGGAGCGGCAGGTCTCGGCCTCGCCGAGGACGAATCGTCCCGAGCGCTCCTCGGGCGGGCGGTAGGTGCGGTAGCGAACAGAGCTAGGCGTGCCCTATGGCGTGCTCGAGCGTGCGCATTTCCTCGTCCTCGAGCCTGGGCCCGTCGAGCGTGCAGCGTGCTTCCTGGGTTTCCTCTGTGCGAAACCGGGCGATCACCGGCTTCAGCTCTTCCTTGACGTGCGTCTCGTCGTAGCCGTTGAAGAGATGGCCCAACAGCCCGCGCTTCAGGTCGCTGGTGCCCATCGCCCAGTCGGCCACCGGGAATGTGAGGTTCATGTTGCAATGCATCATGATCCCCATGTTGTGGTGCGCGGCGTGGTGGCGGCGGATGGTATTGACGAACGGCATGTTGCGAACGAACCAGTTCTCCGGCACGTGGCAGCAGAAGTGGAAGGTCTCGTAGACCATGTAGTGGCCGATCATGGTGATGAAGACCACGTAACCAGCGTTGGCATTGATGACCTGCGCGGCGACCCAGCCGAGGAGCCCGCCGAATACCGCGAGCACGATCAGCACCCGCCACGGGAAGAAGACGATGCGGAACTCCTTCACCGTGCGGATGGTGGGATCGTTGTCGGTGAAGTACTGGTGGTGCTGGCGCGTGTGGCGGTCGTAGATGGAGCGCACCGCGAACACGTCGCGCAGCCGATGCATCACGAACTTGTGCATCCCCCACTCGACGAAGTTGCCGGCGATGGCGACCGGGATGATGAGCAGCCACTCCCACGTCGCGCCCTGC
>JBBRQA010000199.1:0-7651 GCA_038227085.1 Burkholderiales bacterium
AACATCCGCAAGCTGGCGTCGTTCGGCACGCGCAACTCGCTATCCGACACCGCCTCGGAGACGCGCGGCGTGGGAGCGGCGCGGCGCTGGATCAAGGCGGAGCTGGAGCGCTGCGCGAAGGCTGCGGGTGGGCGCCTCGAGGTCGCGTTCGACGAGCACCTGATCAGCACCGGCGCGCGCGTTCCGAAGCCCACCAATTTCGTGAACGTGGTCGCGACGCTGCGTGGCGAGCAGGCCGAGAGCCGCGAGCGCATCTATGTCGTGAGCGGCCATTACGACTCGATGCCCTCCAGCCCCGTCGATCCGGACCGGGAGGCGCCGGGCGCGGATGACGATTCCTCGGGCACGGCGGTATCCATGGAGCTCGCGTGCGTGATGGCGAAGCATCGCTTCGACGCGACGCTGGTCTTCATGGCGGTCGCGGGCGAGGAGCAGGGCCTCTTGGGTGCCGAAGCCTGGGCGAAGGACGCGAAGGCGAAGGGGCTCGACATCGCCGGCATGTTCACCAACGACATCGTCGGCAACACGCGCGGGGCCGACGGCAAGGTGGAGCGGGGACGCGTGCGCCTCTTCGCGCAGGGCGTCCCGCCGTTGAAGACACTCCCCGACGACGTGCTCGCGGCGCTGCGCACCGGGGGCGAGAACGACCTGCCCACGCGCCAGCTCGCGCGCTTCGTGAAGGAAGCCGCGGAGCGCCACGTGCCGGCGATGAAGGTCGACGTGATGTGGAGGCGCGACCGCTACCTGCGCGGCGGGGATCATTTCCCGTTCCTCGAGCAGGGCTACGCGGCGTTGCGCTTCACCGAGCCCTCCGAGGACTGGCGCCACCAGCACCAGGACGTGCGCATGGTCGATGGCGTGCAGTACGGAGATCTTCCGGAGTTCGTCGACTTCGGCTACGTCGCCGACGTGGCGCGCGTGAACGGCGCCGCCTTGGCCGCGCTGGCGCTCGGGCCCTCGGTGCCGCGCGAGGTGGAGATGGAGAACATCCGCCTCGAGGCGGACACGACGCTGCGCTGGAAGAGGAACCCCGAGCCGGACATCGCCGGCTATCGCATCGTGTGGCGCGACACCACGGCTGCCGATTGGCAGCATTTCCGCGACGTCGGCGAGGTCACGCGCGAGACCCTGTCCGGGATCTCCAAGGACAACTACCAGTTTGGCGTGCAGGCCTACGATCGCGACGGCAACCTCTCGGTCGCCGCCTACCCGAAGCCATATCGCCCGCTTCCGCCTTCCGTCCCGGCCCAATAACCCAAACCGGGGTCAGACCGGGGTCTGACCCCGCTCTGACCCCGGTCTGACCCTGCTCTGACCCCGCTCTGACCCCGGTTCAGAGGATCGGCGATGTCAGCCGGGCGATCGATTCCAGCAGCGCGGTGAGCTTCTCGCTCCTCTTGCGCGCGGGGAAGGGCTTGCAGACTGCGCGGTCATCCTCGAAGCGCTTGGCGAGCTTGGCGATGATGCCCTTGTCGTAGAAGACGGCGGCGACTTCGAAATTGAGGCGGAAGCTGCGGTTATCGAGGTTGGCGGTGCCGATCACCGCGACGGTCTCGTCGATCACCATGGTCTTCGCGTGCAACATCGGCGGCCCGTACTCGAAGACCTTGATGCCGGCCTTGCGCAGGGAGTCGCAGTAGGTGTGCGACGCGGCGGTGACGAGCTTGGAGTCGCCGTGCTTGGGCACGATCACCTGCACGTCCACCCCGCGCAGCTCCGCGATGCGCAGCGCCGTCTCCAGCGGCTCGTCGGGGATGAGGTAGGGTGTCTCGATGAGGACGCGGTCGCGCGCGGTCGAGAGCGCGGCGAGGAAGAACGCGTGCATCGGCGCGTTCAGGTCGTCGGGGCCGGAGGAGATGATCTGCATCGGGATCCCCGCGCCCACGCGCGCCGCCGGAAAGTAATTCTCCGCGTTGTTGGCGTTCAGCTTGAACGCACCCCCCGAATAGTTCCAGTTCTCGAGGAAGAGCTGCTGGATGCGATGCGTGGGCTCGCCGTCGATGCGGCAATGCTGGTCGCGCCACGCGTTCTTGCCCGAGCGCGCGGCGGTCGCCGGGTCGTGCAGGTTGATGCCGCCGAGAAATCCCGCGAGCCCGTCGCAGATCGCGATCTTGCGGTGCGTGCGGAAGTTGCCCAGGTGCCAGCGCCACATCCGGAAGCGCACCGGGTTGAACTCGAGCACCTCGCCCCCGGCCTCGCGCAGTGGCGCCCAGAACGCGCCGTTCACGTTCGGCGAGCCCAGGTCGTCGTAGAGCACGCGCACTTCCACCCCGCGCAGCGCCGCGGTCGCGAGGAGGTCGCGGAAATGAGTGCCGATGTGATCGGGCTCCCAGATGTAGTACTCCAGGTGCACGTGGTGCTTGCTCGCGAGGATCGCCGCCTCCAGCGCCTGCATGCATTGGTCGCCGTCGTCGAGGAGCTTCACGGCGGAGGCGAAGGTGGGCTCGCCCTGCTCGAGGCGGCGCGCGACGGCCGCGAGGCCCACCGCGTCGCGTGGCAACTCCAGCTTCGAAGGACCCTGCTCGCGCGTGAAGGTGTGGCGGATCGAGCCGCGCGCGATGCCGTACCGGCGCCGCTTGCGTTGCAGCCGGCGCGGCCCGAACAGGATGTAGTAGAAACCCGAGACCACCGGGATCGCGATGAAGGCGAAGATCCAGGCGAGCGTCGCGGTCGGCGAGCGTCGTTCCAGCAGCAACGTGCCGCAAGCGGCCAGGACCCAGAGAAGGTAGGAGCCCACGAATACTTCGAACCAGAACATTGTCATGGCCTCAGCATACTAAAATGGGAGCATCACCTTCCGCCGGATGTAAAAAACCCCATGACCGCCCGCCAGCCGCTCGCCCCGCCCGCCTACGACGCAACCGCGCTCGCCGATCGCATCGCGCGCCAATGGGACAACGACATCGTCGCCCAGCTCGTCGAATACGTGCGCCTGCCCGCCAAGAGCCCGCACTTCGATCCGCAGTGGCGCGAGCACGGCCACATCGAGGCGGCGATCCAGCAGGCGCAGGCCTGGGTGAAGCGCCAGCCGGTCGCCGGTCTCACGCTGGAAGTGATCCGGCTCGTGGGCCGCACGCCGGTGCTCTTCTTCGACATTCCCGCCGCGGGAGAGTCTCCCTCGCGGAAATCCGTCGTCCTCTACGGCCACCTCGACAAGCAACCCGAGATGACCGGCTGGCGCGCGGGCCTGGGCCCGTGGACGCCCGTGATCGAGGACGGCCGCCTCTACGGGCGTGGCGGCGCCGACGACGGCTATGCGGTGTTCGCGGCATTGAGCGCGATCGCGGCCCTCGACGCGCAGGGGATCGCCCGCCCGCGTTGCGTGGGCCTGATCGAGACCTGCGAGGAGAGCGGCAGCTACGACCTTCCCCCGTACCTCGACGCCCTCGCGCCGCGCATGGGAGATGTCGGCCTGGTGATCGCCCTCGACTCGGGCGCGGGCAACTACGACCAGCTCTGGGCCACGACCTCGCTGCGCGGCCTGGTGAAAGGCACGCTGCGCGTCGATATCCTTAGCGAGGGCGTGCATTCGGGCGACGCGGGCGGCGTGGTGCCGTCATCGTTTCGAATCGCACGCCAGCTCCTCGATCGCCTCGACGATTCGCGCACCGGGGTCGTGAAGCCCGCCGAGTTCGCGTGCGAGATCCCCGCCGATCGCCTTGCGCAGGCGAAGCAGGCCGCCGAGATCCTCGGCGACACGCTGTGGAAGCGCTTCCCCTGGGCGGGCTGCTGCGACGACCAGGCGAGCGCGCGGCTCTTCGCGCAGCCGGTGAGCAAGGACCCGGTGGAGCTGATCCTCAATCGCACATGGCGCGCGGCGCTTGCCGTCACCGGCGCCGATGGGTTGCCGGCGCTCGAATCCTCGGGCAACGTGCAGCGCCCGTACACGTCGCTCAAGCTCTCGCTGCGCCTGCCCCCGCTGGTACTGGGAGAGGGCGCCGCCGCCTCGATGAAGAAGATCCTGGAGAGCGACCCGCCGTACTCCGCGTCCGTCGATTTCCGTTACGACTCCGCGGCGACAGGCTGGAACGCGCCTTCCACCGCGCCGTGGCTCGCCGGGGCGCTCGACCACGCGTCGGACGCGCTTTTCGGCAAGCCCGCGGCCTACATGGGTGAGGGCGGCACCATCCCCTTCATGAGCATGCTGAACGCGAAGTTCCCCTCGGCGCAGCTCCTCGTCACCGGAGTCCTCGGGCCCAAGTCCAACGCGCACGGGCCGAACGAGTTCATCGACATTGCCTACGCCAAGAAGGTCACCGCCGCCACCGCGATGGTGATCGCCGCGATGACCTAGGCGGCGGACGCCGCGGCGGGGGCGGCGGCGAGGGCGGCGATCTCGGCCCAGTCGAGCGGCCGGCCGATGAGGTAGCCCTGCGCCCGGTCGCAGCCGAGGGCGGCGACCATCTTCTTCTCCTCCTCGGTCTCGACTCCGCTCGCGATCACGGTGAGTCCGAGGTTTTTCGCCATCGCGCCCACGGCGCCGACGATCGCCGCGCAGGACCGCTTGTCGGTGCAGCTGCTCACCAGCGACCTGTCGATCTTGACCGCTTGAACGGAGAAGCCACGCACCAGGCCGAGCGAGGAGTGGCCCGTGCCGAAGTTGTCGATGGCAATCTGGATGCCCAGGCCCTGCAACGCGTGTACCGTGCGGTCGGCGGCGTCCGAGTCTTGCATCAGCGCGGGCTCGGGAATCTCCAGGCGCACCTTCGATGCGGACACGCCGTGCGCCGCGAGCGAGGCGCCGATCTCGTCGGCCATCTCCTGGTTCTGCAGCTGGCGGCCGGAGATGTTGATCGACAGCACGACGTCCACTCCCTGCTCCTGCCACGAGGCGAGGTCCGCGAGCGCGCGCTCCATCACCCACTGCCCGATCTGGATGATGCTGCCGTTCTCCTCGGCGAGCGGCAGGAAATCCGCGGGCATCACCACGCCGTTTTCCGGATCCCTCCAGCGCAGCAGCGCCTCCACCGCCTTCAGCTCGCCGGTGGCGAGCTCGACCTCGGGCTGGTACTGCAGGAAAAATTCGTCGTTCTCGAGCCCGTGCCGCATGCGCTTCTCGAGCTTCGCACGCTCGATCGTCAGGCGGTTCAGCTCCGTCGAGTAGAACTGGAAGTTGTTGCGCCCGCGCTCCTTCGCCTGGTACATGGCGGTGTCGGCATTCTTCATGAGGACCTCGACATCCTCGCCGTCGTCGGGAAAGCTCGCGATGCCGATGCTGCCGGACACCGCGACTTCGCGCCATTCGAGCAGCACCGGCCGCTCGAGGAAGGTGAGGATCTTCTGCGCGACGATCATCACCTCCTCGGGCCCGCGATGCTCCTCGATCAGCACCACGAACTCGTCGCCGCCCAGGCGCGCCACCAGGTCGCTCTCGCGCACCGCGCTCGCCAGCCTCTCGCTCACGCTCTGCAGCAGCTGGTCGCCGGCGCCATGCCCGAGGGTGTCGTTCACTTCCTTGAAATGATCGAGGTCCACGAAGAGGACCGAGAAGCGGCCCTGGCGCCGGCGCGCCTTGCGGATCGCGCGGTCGAGGGACTCGAGGAAGCTCGCGCGGTTGGGCAGTCCCGTCAGCTGGTCGTGCATCGCTTTCCTGCGCATGTCGTCCTGCATGCGCTTGCGGTCGTCGATGTTGGCGAGCGCCACGAGGAGCCCGACAATGCCGCCGTAGCGGATGGGCTGCGCGGAAAGCAGCAGCCAGAATTGGCGGCCGTTGAAATCCTTGAGGTGCACCTCGTAGTCGCGCACCGAGCCGTGGCGGGAAAGCGCCTCGGGAAGCGCGCTGCGGATCTCGGGATCGACGTGGAAGTCGGCGAGCGAGCGCCCCTGAAGAGAGTCCACGTTGAGCGAGAACTGCTGCAGCGCGCGCTCGTTGGCGTAGAGCATCTGCTGGTCGCCCGCGCGCACGATGAGCAGGGGCATCGGGGCCGACTCGATGAGGTGGCGCAGCTGCGCCTCGCTCTCGCGCAGCGTCTCCTGCAGCTTCTCGTTCTGCGCGACGAATTTCTGCGACACCATGATGCCGGCGATGAGGAGCACCGCGGCGAGCGAGAGCATGCCCGCCAGCAGGATGGACTGCGCGGCGCGTTGCGCCTCGCCGAGCGTGGCCGAGATCGCGTCCTCGAGGCGGCCGAGGGTCGTATTCAGGCGCGTGATGCGCATCACCTGCTCGTCGCGCGTCGCCGCGTCGAGCGTCGTGCCCGCTTTCTTCAGCTCGCGCGCGACCGTAGCGAGGTCGTCGACGTGCCCGTCGGCGCGCTCCCACAGGAAGGTCGCCTGCTGCACCGGAATGAAATGCCGAAAGCGGCGATAGAGCGTGATCATCGCGTCGATGTCGGCGGGATGGTTGCGGCCCTCGATGAAGCCGGCACGCACCACCGACATGTCGGGATCGTCCTTGAGGAGCTCGGCGCGCGCCTTGCGGTCGCCGAGCGGCACCGCGACGGCGCGCTCGAAATTCTCGAAGTAGGCCTCGTCGCCGGTGAGCGCGTAGCGCTGCAGCTGGAAGGCGGCATCCTTCTGTGCGCGCGACCACTGGCCTTCGGCGCCGACGAAGGCGCGGCCCGCCGAGAGGAGCTCCACGCTGTACACCGCGGCGACCAACAGGCATACGACGATGCCCACGAAAAGCCAGACGATCAGCACCAGACGCCGGCCTCGCGGAATCGCTGTGAAATCGGTAAACGGGCGAAACTTGCCGCTCATCCCCTGTGCCGCTCTCCTGTCGGTCTTCTGCGATTGGGCGCGAAAATAGGCGCCGCGAAGGTCAGTGGACCTCTCGCAGCACCGATCGTTCCACGCCTAACCCCTTGTTTCGAGGGACACAAAACTGCGCTCGGGCGCTATTTTGGGCACTTTGCGCCCTTCCGCGACTTTCGTTGGCCCTGCAACCTTCCGCGAGGTTACGCGAGCACTAATCAACGTGTTACAGAATCTGACGGCCGGCATACCGAGCCAAATCAAGGGCGACGCTTGTTGCGGCGATCAGCGGATAGAATTCGGGTCCATCCCGAATTCCAGCCGCTTCGAATGACCACTTTTTCCGTCAAATCCATCCTTGGAGGCGCCGCGCCCCCGGGCGAGCCCGTCACCGTCAAGGGTTGGGTGCGCACCCGCCGCGATTCCAAGGCGGGCCTTTCCTTCGTGCACGTCTCCGATGGCTCCGCCTTCCATCCCGTGCAGGTGGTCGCCCTCGCCGCGCTCGCCAACTACGCAGCCGAGATCCAGAAGCTCACCGCGGGCTGCGCGGTCGAGGCCACGGGCCTCATCGTGCCGTCACCCGCGAAGGGCCAGCCCTTCGAGATGCAGGCGACCGAGCTGAAGGTGGTCGGATGGGTCGACGATCCGGACACCTATCCGATCCAGCCCAAGCCGCACACGATGGAGTTCCTGCGCGAGGTCGCGCACCTGCGCCCGCGCACCAACGTGATCGGTGCCACCACGCGCGTGCGCCACACGCTCGCGATGGCGATCCATCGCTTCTTCACCGAGGACGGGTTCGTGTGGGTGAATACGCCGATCATCACGGCGTCGGATGCCGAAGGCGCGGGAGAGCTCTTCCGCGTCTCGACACTCGACATGGTGAACCTGCCGCGCACCGCGGAAGGCAAGATCGACTACGCGAAGGACTTCTTCGGGCGCGAGGCCTTCCTCA
>JBBRQA010000200.1:0-7650 GCA_038227085.1 Burkholderiales bacterium
AGTAGCTGAACGTCATCTGCGCGAGGTTGCGGTGCGAGAGCATTGCGCCCTTGGGCCGCCCGGTGGTCCCGCTGGTGTAGAAGAGCCACGCGAGGTCGGCGGACACGCGTGGGGTGAGCGCCAGCGGCTCGGCGCCGGTGGCCGCGTCGAGATCGGCGCCGGATCGGATCACCCAGCGCGCGCCGGAGTCCTTCGCGATGAAGTCCACTTCCTTGTCATGGAGCTTCGCGTTCACCGGGACCACGACGAGGCCCGCCCACCAGGCCGCGTACATCGCCGCCAGGTACTCGGGGGAATTCTTCATGCAGATGGCGACGCGCTCGCCGGGTTCGAGTCCCAGACGGTGGCGCATGCCGCCAGCGAGGCGCGCCACGCGCATGGCGAGCTCGCCATAGGTGGCCCATCTGCGGGTGCCCGCATACACCGCCGCGCGCCCGGGGTCGGCGCGGGCGGCGCGGGCGAGCCAGGTGACGAGGTTCATAGTGGCGCGGCCGGGCTCTTTGGGATGCTGAATCCGCGGGGTAGTATGCGGCGTAAGGGATTGTGCCTCAGGGGAGAAGACATGGGCTTGCGTCTCAAATTCAACATCGTCCTGGTGTTGGTGTTCGCGGGCGGGATGGTCGTTTCGGCGTGGGTCTCGTACCGGCTCCTGCAGAACAACGCCAAGGAAGAGGTCCTGCACAACGCGGGCCTCATGATGGAAGCGTCGCTGTCGATCCGCGGCTACACCGTCTCGCAGGTGAAACCGCACCTCGAGAGCCAGCTGGCCGAGACCTTCCTGCCGCAGACGGTGCCGGCCTTCGCGGCCACCGAGATCTTCAACGCGCTGCGCAAGAAGTATCCCGACTTCACCTACAAGGAAGCGACGCTGAACCCCACCAACCCGCGCGACCGCGCGGTGGAATGGGAAGCTGACGCCGTCAACTACTTTCGCAACGCGAGCGCCTCGATGAACGAGCTCACCGGCGAGCGCGACACGCCCGGCGGGCGCATGGTCTACATCGCGCGCCCGATCCAGATCAAGGACCCGGCCTGCCTCGCGTGCCACAGCGTGCCCTCGGCGGCGCCCGCCTCGATGATCAAGCTCTACGGCGAGAACAACGGCTTCGGCTGGAAGCACATGGAGATCATCGGCGCGCAGATCGTCTCGGTGCCGATGGCGCTGCCGATCAAGAAGGCCAACGACGCCTTCCTGGTGTTCATGGGCTCCCTCGCCGCGATCTTCGTGGCCACCTTCGTGGTGCTGAACTTGATGCTCTCGGTGATGATCATTCGGCCGATCTCGCGCATGTCGGAAGCCGCGGACAAGGTCTCGCAGGGCGACTTCGACGTTCCCGAGTTCGCCAAGAAGGGCTCCGATGAGATCGCGGGCCTGGGCACGTCGTTCAACCGCATGCGCCGCAGCCTGCAGAAGGCGCTCAAGCTGATCGAACGGTGAGCGACGTCCCGCAAACGATCGGCAAGTACCGCGTCACGCGCGCCCTCGGCAAGGGTGCGATGGGAATGGTCTACGAGGGCTTCGACCCGGTGATCGAGCGCCGCGTCGCGATCAAGACCATCCTCGCGCAGTTCCTCGAGGCCGACGAGATGCAGGAGGCGAGCGCGCGCTTCAAGCGCGAGGCGCAGGCGGGCGGGCGCCTGCAGCATCCGGCGATCATCGGCGTCTACGAGTATGGCGACGTGGGCGACATGGCTTTCATTGTCATGGAGTACTGCGACGGCAAGGAGCTGAAGCGCATGCTCGCCGACGGGGTCAAGTTCGAGCTGATCGAGATCTTCGAGATCATGAAGCAGCTCCTCGGCGCGCTCGACTACTCGCACAAGCAGGGCGTCGTGCACCGCGACATCAAGCCCGCCAACCTGATGATCACGCCGGGACCGAAGCTGAAGGTGATGGACTTCGGCATCGCGCGCATCGAGTCGTCCTCGTTGACGCAAGTCGGCACCGTGGTCGGCACGCCCACTCACATGTCGCCCGAGCAGCTCATGGGCCTCACGGCCGACGGGCGCGCGGACCTCTGGTCGTCCGGCGTGATCCTCTACGAGCTTCTCACCGGCGTGAGCCCGTTCCTCGCGGAGTCGCCGGCGGCGGTGATGCACAAGGTTCTGCAGAAGGAGCCCGAGCCGCCGTCCGCCTTGAACGCCGCGCTCCCCAGGGGATTCGACGGCGTGATGGCGCGCGCGCTGGCCAAGAAGGCGGACCAACGCTTCCAGTCGGCCCGCGAATTCCAGGCGGCCCTGCTGCAGGCGCTGCAAGGGAAGATCGTGGGGCCCACCGCCTCCGCGATGCGAACGCAGCGCCCCGCCGCCGATACCGAGGCGCGCAAGAACGCGCTCCTCGCGATAGATCCGGCGACGTTGGTTGAGATCGAGCGCTCGCTCTCGCGGCACATCGGCCCGCTCGCGAAGATCCTCATCCAGCGCACACAGGGGGAAGCGCAGAGCGTCGGGCAGTTCTTCCGCACGCTCGCCGAGCAGATCCCCGACTCCGACGAGCAGCGCGCGTTCCTGAAGAAGATGGACACGGTGAAGGCGAACCTCACGCCCGCTCCGACGCCGTCGCCCGCGGCGCGGGAGGCGAGCGCCGTCACTCAGCCCGCGGCGCAGGCTCAACCGGCGTTCACGCCCGCAGTGCTCGCCGCCGCGGAAAAGAGCCTCGCCAGCTACGTCGGGCCGCTCGCCCGCGTCTTCATCAAGCAGGCCGCAAGCCAGTCGGGCAATATCAAGGAGCTCTACAGGCAGCTCGCCGCTCACATCGACGAAGACGACGAGCGCCGCGCCTTCCTCGAGTCCCTCCCCCGCTAGCCGGAAAGCGAGAAGAAATGACCACCATCGTCGTCGTCCGCAAGGGCGACACCGCGGTCATCGCGGCCGATTCGCTCACCACTTTCGGTACCACGCGCCTCGCGCCCGCCTACGACCGCTATCCGGAGAAGGTCACCACCTACGGCGATTCCTTCCTGGGCGTGGCCGGCAGCGCCGCGCACCAGCTGGTGCTCGAGAACCTCCTCGCGCGCACGCCCGGCCTCGACTTCCACGGCAAAGCGGCGATCTACGACAGCTTTCGGAAGCTCCACCCGCTCCTCAAGGACGAGGCGTTCCTCAACCCGAAGGAAGAGGAAGACGATCCCTACGAGTCGAGCCAGATGACGGCGATGGTCGCCAATCCCTCGGGCATCTTCGCGGTGTACTCGATGCGCGAAGTGTTCGAGTTCGACCGCTTCTGGGCGATCGGCTCCGGCCGCGACTTCGCGCTGGGAGCGATGTACGCGCTCTATGCCGACGCGAAGAGCGCCGCCGCGGTCGTGCAGGCGGGCGTGATGGCGGGCGCGGAGTTCGATACCGGGACGGCGACCCCGATCACCCTGCACGAGGTGCGGTTGAAGTGAGGCTGGACAAGTGGCTCTGGGCGGCGCGTTTCCACAAGACGCGCGCGCTGGCGGTCGAGGCGATCGCCGCCGGCCACGTGACGGTCAATGGCGAGCGTCCGAAGCCCGCGAAGATGGTGAAGCCCGGCGACAGCATGGTCGTGCGGCGCGCGCCCTTCGAGCACGTTCTGGTGGTGAAGGAATTGTCCGACAAGCGCGGGCCCGCCGCGATCGCCGCGACCCTCTACGAGGAGACGGCGGAAAGCCGCGCGAAGCGCACCGCCATCGCCGCGGAGATGAAGGCCCAGCCCCAGCCGCGCTTCAAGGGCCGCCCCACCAAGAAGACGCGCCGCGATTACGAGGCGTGGCTGCGCTCGGGCGACGACGAGACGTGAGGCGCGCGTGAACGCGGGCGAGATGATCGAGACCTTCGCGGTCGCGCAGGCGATGCGCGACCACCAATGGCTCTACCCTGCCGTCGCCATCGCGCACATCGTCGGCTTCTCGGTCCTGGTGGGGTCGGTGGTGATGTTCGACCTGCGCGTGCTCGGGCTTTCGAAGGCGATCCCGGTGCGCGCGCTCGCGCGCCTGCTCCTGCCGTGGAGCGTGGGCTCGCTCGCGCTGATCGTGCCCACCGGGCTCGTGCTCTTCGCCGCGCATGCCGACCACTTCCTCGACGACCGCGTGTTCGCCACCAAGATGGGACTCATCCTCGCGGCGGGGATCAACGCGGCGATGTTCCTCACCGGGCCCTACCAGACGGTGAAGGCGTGGGACACGGGAATGAAGGCGCCGGTGCTCGCGCGGCTGTCCGTGGCGCTGTCGATCGTGCTGTGGATCGGCGTCGTTTCGTGCGGGCGCATCATCGCGCGCCCCTAGATCCTGAGGCGTCCCACGCTCCGCAGCCCGCAGCATCCGTCGGGGCGCACCACCACGATCTCGCTGGTGGCGACGGAGAGTTTCGTAAGCGCCGCGATGTTCACGTTGTGCGTGACCATGACGATATTGCCGCCCATGTTGCGGCTCGAGTAGGCGCCGATGCGCTTCTTCACGCGCTGGGTGTATTCGGCGTCGCGGTCGGGAAAATCGAAGAACGAGGCGAGCGGCATCCAATCCTCGGCCTTGCCGAAGGCAACCATCGCGGTCTCGCGGCAACGGCACCAGGGGCTCGTATAGACGTTCGCGATCGGCACTTTCTCGCGCGCCATGCGCTCGCCCACCCTGCGCGCCTCCGCGCGCCCCTCCTCGGAGAGGTTGCGCTGCGTCGTGCAATCGTCGAGCCGGAAGCCGGGCGGATCGCCAAGGCCGGGGCCGGTCGGGCCGTGGCGCATGAGGAGCACGCAGCCGCCGCGGCGAAGGCGCGGCCAGAGCGCGGCGTCCTCGGCGCACGCCCACGGCGTCGCGAGGAGGGCAGCCGCAGCGAGGACGAATCCGCGCCGCCGCATCGCAGGCCTCAGGCCTTGACGGCGGGGTTCAGCGTGTAGCGCCCGGTGAGCGCGGCTTCGGCGAGCACATGTCCCTGCACCGCCTTGCGCACGTCGTGGCCGTTGAAGCGCTCGCCCACCGCGAGCTTCGCGACGTCGAGCGCGTACACGGTGAAGACGTAGCGATGTGCCCGCTCGTCGTTCCACGGCGGGCACGGGCCGTCGTAGCCGTAGTAGTCCCCCGCCATGTCCTTGTCGGAGGCGAACCATCCGGTGTAGTCGTTGATGCCTTGGCGCGCGCCGTGCGGCGCCCCAGGCCCGGGCTTGCCGCGCGGCGCCACGCTCGAGGAAAACTCGCCGGCCGCCACGCCCGCCATCGCCGCGGGAAGATCGACGAGCACCCAGTGGAAGAAATCCACGCGCGCGAGCGACGCGGGGACGACACGGCCTTCCTGGTTCACGTCGTCGCCCCTGCTCGGCACGTCGGGATCGTGGCAGACGATCGCGAACGACCGGGTGCCGGCCGGCGCCTCACTCCACGCGAGCTGGGGATTGCGGTTCTTCGACAGCGTCGCGTGCGTCTTCGCGTCGATCGCGCAGAACGCGAATTCCGCGGGGATCGCCGCGCCGTCCGTGAAGCTCGGGCTGGCAAGCTTCACTGCGGCTTCGCGCCTCCCGGCATGGGCGCTGCCGGAATCGGGATCGACACGACCTGCACGTCGAAGACGAGCGTGGAGCCCGCCGGAATCTTGCCGCCGCCCATGCTGCGCTCGCCGTAGGCCTTGTCGGGGGGAATGATCAGCATGCGTTTGCCGCCCGCTTTCATGCCGATGACGCCCTCGTCCCAGCCCTTGATCACCTTGCCCACGCCGACCAGGAAGCTGAACGGCACGGGACGTCCCACCGAGGAGTCGAACTGCTCGCCCTTGAAATCCTTGGCGCAACCGTCGTAGAGCCATCCGGTGTAGTGCACCAGGATGCCGCTGCGCGGGGCCACCGCCAGGTCGCCCGTGCCGGGCTCGAGGTCCTTCACGACCAGGTCCTGGGGGGGCGGCGCGCAGGTAGCGCTGGCAGGTGCCTTGTCCTGCGCGAAGGCGCAACCGAGCGCGGAGATGGCGACGAGTGCTGCGATTGCGAATTTCACTGAATGCCTCCGATGGCGAGGTACTTGATCTCGAGAAAATCCTCGATGCCGTACTTGGAGCCTTCGCGCCCGAGGCCGGATTGCTTGATGCCTCCGAAGGGCGCGACCTCGTTGGCGATGATGCCGACGTTGATGCCGACGATGCCGGTCTCGATGGCCTCGGCGATGCGGAACACGCGGCCTACATCGCGCGAGTAGAAATAGGCGGCGAGGCCGAACTCGGTGGCGTTGGCGAGCGTCACCACCTCCTCATCGGTCTTGAAGCGGAAGAGCGGTGCGACCGGGCCGAATGTTTCCTCGCGCGCGACCTTCATCTCGGAAGTGACGCCGGTCAAGAGCGTGGGCTCGTAGAAGAGGCCGCCCAGCGCGTGGCGCTTGCCGCCCATCACGACCTTGGCGCCCTTGGCGAGCGCGTCGGCCACGTGCTCCTCGACTTTGGCCAGCCCGTTGGCGTCGATGAGCGGACCCATGTTCACCCCGGCCTCGGTACCCGCGCCGAGCTTGAAGGACTTGATCTTCTCGCCCAGCTTCGCGGCGAAAGCCTCGTACACCCCGTCCTGCACGTAGATCCGGTTGGCGCAGACGCACGTCTGCCCGGCGTTGCGGTATTTCGAGGCGAGCGCGCCCTCCGCGGCGGCGTCGAGGTCGGCGTCGTCGAAGACGATGAAGGGCGCGTTGCCGCCCAGCTCGAGCGAGAGCTTCTTGATGGTGTCGGCGCACTGGCGCATGAGGATGCGGCCGACTTCGGTCGAACCGGTGAAGGTGAGCTTGCGCACCACGGGATTCGCGCAGAGCTCCGCGCCGATGGCACGCGCGTCGCCGGTGACGATGTTGAGCACGCCCCTGGGAATGCCAGCGCGCTCGGCGAGCTCGGCGAGAGCCAGCGCGGAGAACGGCGTCTGTCCCGCGGGCTTCAGCACGAAGGTGCAGCCCACCGCGAGGCCGGGCGCAACCTTGCGCGTGATCATCGCGTTGGGGAAATTCCACGGCGTGATCGCCGCCACCACGCCGATCGGCTGCTTCAGAACGATGATGCGCCGGTCGTTGGTCGGGCTCGGTATCACGTCGCCGTAGACGCGCTTGGCCTCCTCGGCGAACCACTCGACGAAGGATGCGCCGTAGAGGATCTCGCCCTTGGCTTCGGCGAGCGGCTTGCCCTGCTCGGTGGTGAGGAGGAGCGCGAGATCGTCGGCGTTGGCGACGATCAGGTCGTACCACTTGCGCAGGATTTTCGAGCGTTCCTTCGCGGCGAGCGCGCGCCACGCCGGCAGCGCGGCTTCGGCGGCGGCGATGGCTCGCCTGGTCTCTGCGGTGGACATGTTGGGTACGTGACCCACCGTGGTGCCGTTGCCGGGATTGTCGACCGGGCTGCGGGCGCGGCTATCGGCCTCGACCCACGCGCCGTCGATGTAGGCGCTCTCGCGGAATAATTTCGGGTCCTTCAGGACGGGGGCCGCGGCGCGGTCCTTGACGATGGCATTCATGGGCGTTACCTCCAGAAGCGGAAATTATACCGTCCCGCGCGCCCTCCCGACCCTTCGCTATCGCCTCACCGAAGGGGGGTGAGGCTCGAGCCGGCGCGATCGTTCCTGGATCGGGGAGGGAAGTCGCTGCAAAAATTGCTGAGCTTGTCGCCGCGTGAAGAGATGTGCGCTCTAATAATTCATCCAAGCCGACGCAGCTTCGCGGCGCGGCTGAGGTTGTAGAAAAACAC
>JBBRQA010000201.1:0-7638 GCA_038227085.1 Burkholderiales bacterium
AACATCGTCGAGGCGCTGCGCAAGTCGACCATCGGCAAGGTGAAGGTCGCCTGCGCCGATATCGACGGGGTGCTGCGCGGCAAGTACATCCACCGCGACAAGTTCTTCTCCGCGGTGGAGAGCGGCTTCGGCTTCTGCGACGTGGTGTTCGGCTGGGATTCCGGCGACCAGTGCTACGACAACGCCAAGCTCACCGGCTGGCAGCATGGCTTTCCCGACGCGCTCGCGCGCATCGACCTGGGCACCTATCGCACCGTGCCTTGGGATAACGGCGTGCCCTTCTTCCTCGGCAATTTCGTCACCGCGGAAGGCAAGCCCCATCCGCTCTGCCCGCGCCAGACGCTGAAGCGCGTGCTCAAGCGCGCCGAGAAGATGGGATTCACCGCGATGGTGGGCTCCGAGTTCGAGTTCTTCAATTTCTCCGAGACGCCGCAGACCTGGGCCGACAAGAAAGGCGTGGGTCCCACGCCGATCACGCCCGGGATGTTCGGCTATTCGCTGCTGCGCGCGAACCTCAATCGCGACTACTTCAACGCGCTGATGGACGAGATGGCGCTCTTCGGTGTGCCGATAGAAGGCTTGCACACCGAGACGGGACCTGGAGTGTACGAAGCGGCGATCCTCTTCTCCGAGGCGCTCGAGGCCGCCGATCGCGCGATCCTCTTCAAGTCCGGCGCCAAGGAGATCGGCGCGCGCTTCGGCATCATGCCGAGCTTCATGGCCAAGTGGAACGCCCAACTCCCGGGCTGCTCCGGGCACCTGCACCAGAGTCTCACCGACGGCTCGAAGAACGTCTTCCACGACCCCAAGGGCAGGAACGGCGGCATGTCGAAGCTCCTCGAGAGCTACGTCGCGGGACAGGTCACCGGCCTCATGGAGCTGGCGCCGATGTACTGGCCCACCATCAACTCGTACAAGCGCCTGGTGGACGGGTTCTGGGCGCCGGTGAAGCCCACATGGGCGGTCGACAACCGCACTGCCTCTTTCCGCGTGATCGTGGGCGGCGCCAAATCCACGCGCCTCGAGACGCGCTGCCCGGGGGCTGACATGAATCCCTATCTCGCCACCGCCGCCGTGCTTGCCGCGGGCCTCAACGGCATCGAGAAGGGCATGAAACTCACCACCAAACCGATCACCGGCACCAACCAGGGCGCCGAGAACGTCCCACGCGCGCCGCGCACGCTGATCGAGACCACGCGCATCTTCAAGGAATCGAAGGTCGCGCGCGACTGGTTCGGCGACGACTTCGTCGAGCATTTCGCCGCCACGCGCGAGTGGGAATGGCGCCAGTGGCTCGACGCCGTCACCGACTGGGAATTGAAGCGCTACTTCGAGATCATCTGATGCGAATCCTGCTTGCCGGTTTCTGCCTTGCGGCCTGCGCCGCGCACGCCCAGCTCTCCGACGTCGAGGAGCGCATCGTCGCGGCCGTGAAGGAGCGCTCGCCGGCGGCGATGCAGCTCCTCGAGCGCTCCGTGCGAGTGAACAGCGGCACCCTCAATCCCGAGGGCGTGCGCGAGGTCGGCCGGATCTTTGCCGCCGAATTCGACTCGCTGGGGTTCGCCACGCGTTGGGCCGAGATGCCGCCGGGGATGAAGCGCGCCGGGCATCTCATCGCCACTCGCGATGGCAAGCAAGGCAAGCGCCTGCTTCTCATCGGTCACCTCGACACCGTGTTCGAGAAGAATAGCCCGGTGATCGCGTGGGACCCGCGCGGCGACCGGGTCCGAGGCCAAGGGGTGAGCGACATGAAGGGCGGCGACGTGATCGCGATCGAGGCCCTGCGCGCGCTGCAGAAGGTGGGCGTGCTCGACGGCGCGTCGATCGCGGTGATCTACTCCGGAGACGAGGAACGCGCCGGCGCGCCGCTCGACACGGCCCGCAGGGACATGGTCGAGCTCGCGAAGAAGAGTGATTTCGCGCTCGCCTTCGAGGGCAGCATCCGGCGCGGCCACGGGGGCGAAGGGCAGGACATGGCGAGCTACGCGCGGCGCTCCTCCGGTGGCTGGGTTCTGAAGGTCACGGCCAAATCCGGGCACTCGGGCCAGGTGTTCCGCGAGAACTACGGTTACGGCGCGATCTACGAGGCTGCACGCATCGTGAACACCTTTCGCGAGAGGCTGATCGAGCCCAACCTCACGTTCAACGTGGGGACTTTCGTCGGCGGCACCGAAGCCAGGTACGACGAGGGCACCTCTCAAGCCACTGCCTTCGGCAAGAGCAACGTGATCGCCAAGGAAGCGATCGTCCACGGGGACATGCGCTACCTCACGCCGGAACAAGGGGAGAGGACCCGCGCGCTCATGCGGGAGATCGTGGCGCAGAACCTTCCCCATGCGACGGCGGTGATCGAATTCCACGAATCCTATCCGCCCCAGGCGCCGACAGAGGCCGGCGCGCGCCTGCTCGAGATGTACTCGAAGGCGAGCGTCGACGCCGGATTCGGGCCGATCGGCGCGCTGCCGCCGGCGGACCGCGGCGCGGGTGACGTGCAGTTCGTTGCGCCCTACATCGCGGGGCTCGATGGCCTCGGCGCTTCCGGCTCGGGCGCGCACACCGACAACGAGGACCTCGAGATCGCCTCGATCGAGCGTGGCGCCATCCGCGCCGCTATCCTCATCTACAGGATGACCCGGCCCTAGACAATGTCCATCACGAAATTCGCTTTTCCCACCACCATCCATTTCGGCGCCGGGTCGCGCAGGCTGGTCGCGGAGCACCTCAAGCAGCAGGGCCTGAATCGCCCGTTGATCGTCACCGACAGGGGCCTCGCGCAGCTGCCGATCCTGCACGACTTCGCAGCGAGCCTCGCGGGGCTCGACGTGAAGGTCTACGCGGGCGTCCACGGCAACCCGGTGAAGAAGCAGGTCGTCGACGGCGCGTCCGCCTATCGCGAGCACAAGGCCGATAGCGTGATCGGTTTTGGCGGAGGCGCGGCGCTCGACGTCGCCAAGGCGGTTGCGATGATGGCGGTCCATGAGGGCGACGTGCTCCAGTACGCATGGGACCACCCTCAGGTCCTGCCGATTAAAAATCCCCTCCCGTACTTCATCGCGCTTCCGACCACCAGCGGCACCGGCAGCGAGGTGGGCCGCTCCTCGGTGATCTCGCACGACGAGACGCACGTGAAGAAGATCATCTTCAATCCCGTGCTGCTCGCCAGAGCCGTGTTCGCCGATCCGGAGCTCACGCTCGACCTTCCGCCCGCGGTGACGGCCGCGACCGGCATGGACGCCCTCACCCATAACGTCGAAAGCTACCTCTCGCCGGCGTACCACCCGCTGTGCGACGGCATTGCGCTGGAAGGCGCGCGCATCGCGGCACACGCGCTCGAGACCGCGGTCGCCCAGCCGAGGGACCTCGCGGCGCGCTCCGACATGATGATGTCGTCGATGATGGGCGCCATCGCGTTCCAGAAGGACCTCGGCGCGGTGCACTCCTGCGCCCACGCGCTCGGCACGGTGGTGGACATGCACCATGGCCTGGCCAACGGCATCATGATCGACCACGTGATGCGCTTCAACGCGGACGCGGCCGGCAAGAAGATGGCGGAGCTCGCGCGTGCGTGCGGCGCCGGCGATACGCCCGCGTCCTTCGTGGAGTGGCTGGCCGCGCTCAAGGCGCGCATCGGGATTCCCGCCAGGCTCGGTGGCAAGGGCGTCACCAAGGCCCATATCGCGCGCCTCGTCGAGATCGCCATCGACGACACCTGCCACCAGACCAACCCGAAACCCGTGTCGGCGGCCGACTTCGAGCGGATTTTTACGCATGCGCTCTAGGCAAGTTTCCGTGTGCCGGGCGCGGTGAGCAGCGCACAATGCACGTAGTCGTGTCTCTGGGAGGGGTGAAATGCCGCAAGCCATCAAGAACCTGTGCCGGTGGGGCGCCGCCGGGGTCACGCTCCTGCTGCCTCTCGCCGGCTTCGCCGCCAACGAGAGAGTGACGGGCGGCTTTGCGGCCGCGGGAACGGGCGGCGGCTACGTATCGGCCACTTTCACTTGCTTCGGCCTGCCGACCTGCACCGGGCTCTATGCCGGGGAGGCCCAGGATTCGGACTGCTCAAACACTTTTGCCCTGAACGACGCGTTCACCATCACCGGAATCGATGTCTCGCGTCCCGGAACCTTCGCGGGAACACTGACGATCCCCCGCGACTGGAGCAGCAACGTACTGCCCGGCGGGACTTGCACCTACAGGCTGGTGAATCGCAGCTTGAACATTCCCTACACCGGGACCTGGGACGGATCGAGCGGCACCATCTCGTACACCGGTGCGGACCCCGGAGGCGGAGCCGGAACCGTGGTCCTCGTCGGTGCGTTCTACGCCGACGTGTCCGCCGCGCCCGCGGTCTTTCCAATCGAGATCACGGGCAGCATCACGCCAACCGTTGCCAACATCAGCGCGACGTTCCAGCCTCGCCCGCAGGATGTCGGAACGACTGCCAGCGTCTTCGTCTTCGCCCATGCGCCGTCCACCCTCGTGCGCGGGGCGGTGCCGGCCAAGCGCGTCGGCGTCGCTCCGTCGGTGCCGTCCACGCCCGCCGATGCCGTGGTCTGTGTGCTCGCGCAAGTGGGTGCCGACGGCCAGCTCACCGCGGCCTCGGCTTCGACCCTGCAGGCTTACACGACCAACGTCCTGTCGGCCCAGGGACAGTCAGTCAACGTCCTGAATAATGTCTCCACGCCGAACGTGGCTGGAGCCTCCGTATACGTGGGATACGGCCCCAGCGCGGCGAGCATGCTGTCGAACGGCGTCTACCAGAGCGCGGTGAGCGTTCCGGGCGCGGTGCAATGCACCGCAAGCGTGGCTTCGGCGCCCGCCGCAAAGTCGCCTGCGGCACTGTCGGGATTGTGGTGGAACGCTTCCGAGTCGGGTTGGGGCATCCACTTCACGCAACGCGGCGTAAACCTCTTCGCGGCCTGGTACACCTACGATGCGCAAGGCAATCCCAAGTGGTACGTTGCGCCGAGTTGCACCTTTTCATCGAGCAACGCCGTAAACGGCAACTGCACGAGTGCGCTCTATGAGGTGTCGGGCGTGGCCTTCTTCGGTCACGACTTCGATCCAACGCTCTACCACCCGAGCCAGGTGGGAACCTTGCAGCTGACCTTCCAGAACACCAACGCGGCCTCGATGACCTACGTCATCGGAAGCCAGGCGAGGACCGTGGCGATCGTCCGGCAGATCTTCCCCGTCGCCGCAACCTCGCCCCCGGCGGTCGACTACACGGACCTCTGGTGGAATCCGAACGAATCGGGCTGGGGCATGGCGATCGCCCAGCAGTTCGGCAACATCTTCCTCGCGTGGTACGTGTATGACGCGACCGGCAAGCCCTTCTGGTATGTGGCCCCCAGCTGCACCGTGAGCGGCAGCAGTTGCTCGGGCACGCTCTAC
This sequence comes from Burkholderiales bacterium, assembly GCA_038227085.1. Lineage (GTDB taxonomy): Bacteria > Pseudomonadota > Gammaproteobacteria > Burkholderiales > Usitatibacteraceae > Usitatibacter. The sequence continues at coordinate 5,395 of JBBRQA010000201.1, forward strand.
CGCACGACCGCGCCCGCTTTCGGGCCGCCACTGGATCCCACCCAAGTGCATGCGGTCGCGGTCGGCTCGGCGACCGTGAAGTTCAGTGACGCGAACAACGCGGTCCTCTCGTCCACGGTCGACGGCATCACGGCGACCAAGACCCTCACGCGCCAGATTTTCTAAGGCCAGCGGCGAACCTGCAGCGCCAGCGCTTCTAGGTCACGGGGAAATGTACGCGTAGCCCTTCGCCTGGTAGGCCATGAGCGAGATCCAGCTGTTGCCGATCACCTTCACTTCCGGCAACACGTTCTCCGCCTTCGTGCCCTGCTGGCGAATGGCCACCGAGCACTGCTCCACGCCCTGGATGCCGGGCGCCTTGCTCATTTCGGCGATCTTCGCGGCGATCTGAACCGCGACCGGGCGATCCTCGGGCTTGATCTTCTCGACATCGGTCTGCACCAGCTTCGTCGCGGGGCCGCGGATCGCGATCACGAAGTGCGGCGTCACGCCCTGCTTGATGAGCGACTGGCGCGTCTCGTCGATCACGTTGAGGCGGTTCAGCAGCGCCTTGCCGTCGCCCTCGTGCACGTCGAAGGCGACCTTCACGTCCTTGATGTCGCCGAGCGCGGCCTTGTCATCCGCCTGTGCGAACGCCATGGCCGACGCGAAGGCGAGGATAAGTGCCGCGATCGCGGACGACGCTTTGCTGGAAAAGTAGGGCATTGTTGAGTCTCCTGGAAAATGACGTCCTATCGTACGCCAATGCCTTCCATCGAGATCAGCGAGGAAAAGGGAGTGCGCTACCTGCACTTCGGCTCGGAGTGGGTGCAGGGCGCGATGCGCATCGCGCGCCCGTGGTCGCTCGAGCTCGAGTACACCCGCGAGCTGATGCTTCCGCTCCTGCTGCATCCCGATGCATGGCCGGCGAGCGTGCTGCAAGTGGGGCTCGGCGCCGCGTCGGTCACACGCTTCCTCCATCGCCACCGGCCCGACGCGCGCGTCACCGTGATCGAGATATTGCCCGAGGTCGTCGCGGCCGCGCGCCAATTCTTCAAGCTGCCCGAGGAGTCCGCGCACCTGCGAATCCAGCTCGCCGACGGCCACGAGTACATGGCGTCGACGAAAAGGCGCTTCGACTTGATCGTGGTGGACGGCTTCGATGAGCGCGGGCACGCGGGCATGCTCGACACCGCGCCCTTCCTCCACAACTGCCGTGAGCGCCTGGCGGCGAAGGGGATGGTTGCCGTGAACCTGCTGCGAAGCCTGGGCGGCATCCCAGCGAGCGTCGCGCGCATACGCGAGGCGTTCGAGCACCTCCTGGTGCTACCGCCGAGCGAGGCCGGCAACGTCGTCGCCATCGCGACCCGCGACTCGCCCACCCTGCTCTCCGCCGACGGGCTGCATGCCGCCGCGCTAAGGCTCAAGTCCGAGACCGGCCTGGACCTCACACCCACGGTGGAGCGGATACGCACCGGGGGCGCACATTTGCTATCGTGGACGGCTCCCATCGCTCGAGGCAGGACGCCCCAGTGAAAGCCGCCATCCTCACGCTCGCCACCCTCTGCACGCTGCTCCTGCCCGCCTGTGCCGTCGACCCCAAGGAGGCCGCCGCGCGCGAGTGGCAGCGCGCGGAATGCAACAATGTGGTCAACAGCGAAGACCGCGAGCGCTGCCTGAAGCGGGTCGACCGCTAGGCCTCGAGCCGCAACACGAGCACCTCGGCCGGCATGCCCATCACCGGCTCCATCGATCGCTCGCGGCGGAACCCCATCTTCAGGTAGAGCGCGAAGGCGGTCGTCATCGCCGGGCTGGTGAAAAGGCCGAGGACCGCTGCGCCGTCACCCCTCGCGAGGCGCACGCATTCCCCGGCGAGGGCGCGCGCGACACCCTTGCCGCGATAGTCCGGATCGACCGCCATGAAGCGCAGCGCCGCCCACTCGCGCGGGAAGGCGGCGTGCTTCTCGCGATGCGGCGCGACATAGCCCACCGCGCCCGCGATGGCGCCGTCGAATTCGGCCACCAGCACCTGCGCCTCGCGCGCGAGCTCGGTCATCGGAAGCCCGCGGCGCAGGTACGGGACCCATTCGGGAAATTCCCTTACGTACGCGGCGTAGGCGCGGCACACCACGCGGTCGGCGCGGACCAACTCCTCGGCTCTCGCGTGGCGGACTTCCAGGGGCATGCTCACCTTCCCGCGCGCCGCAGCGCCGCGAAGCTGCGCGGCTCCCACTCGCGCTGCGCCACCAGCAGGCACGCGCCGCG
>JBBRQA010000202.1:0-7536 GCA_038227085.1 Burkholderiales bacterium
GCGCAGCCGATGCATCACGAACTTGTGCATCCCCCACTCGACGAAGTTGCCGGCGATGGCGACCGGGATGATGAGCAGCCACTCCCACGTCGCGCCCTGGATCCGCGAGACGCACCACCAGATCGCCGCAATGCCTGCCGAGTACATCACGCCGATGTGGAGCAAGCCCTGGTACCACGGGCTGATCTGCGCGACGTACTGCTCGCGGAACTTGCGCTGGCGATCGGTCATCATCCCTGATATATTAGTTGTCGATCACTCATAAGTCAAACTGGATCGCCGCCTACGCGAAATGACGACATGGCCGCAAGCCTCACCGAGCTCGCCTACGCGCACCTGGAAGAGCTGATCGTCACGCTAAAGCTCCAGCCCGGCCGCGTGGTCTCGGAAGGCGAGCTTTCGACAATGACCAGCATCGGCCGCACGCCGATCCGCGAAGCCCTGCAGCGCCTGGCGCGCGAGAAGCTGGTCTCGATTCTGCCCCGCCGCGGCATCGTCGTGACGGAGATCAACGTCGGCAGCCAGCTGAAGCTCCTCGAAGTGCGCCGCGAATTGGAGCGCCTCATCGCGAAGAGCGCCGCGCGCCGCTCCACCGACCAGGAGCGCGAGCGGTTCCGCGCGCTGGTGCGCGATTTCGAGAAGTCGGCCCGCGCCAACGACGACGTGGCGTTCATGCGCACCGACCGCGAGTTCAACACGCTCTGCTCGGCGGCCGCCCACAACGAGTTCGCCGCCGGGGCGATGAGCCTGATGCATTCCCTGTCGCGGCGTTTCTGGTACAGCCACTACAAGCAGGCCGCCGACATGCCGTCCACGGCGAAGCTGCACGGCGACATCGCACGCGCCATCGCAGGGGGCGACGAGGAGCGCGCCGCGAAGGCGAGCGACAAGCTCCTCGACGCCATCGAGAAATTTACCCGCGACACCGTAGCGAGCGACGTTTAGACTTGACTCATGACAATACCGAGGAGAAAACGATGACGACCAGCCGCAGGAAGGTCCTGAAGGCCATCGGTGGCGCCGGCGCGATGCTCGCGGCGCAACCGTTGATGAGCTTCCCCGCGTTCGCGCAGGCGAAGCCGCTGCGCGTGGGCATCATCGCGCCCAAGGCGGGCATCGCCGGCACCATCGGCGAGTGCGGCCTGCGCGGCACCGAGTACGCCGTCGCGCGCATCAATGCCGCGGGCGGCATCGCGGGCCGCAAGGTCGAGCTGATCGTCGAGGAGGAGACCAATCCCAAGGACTCCATCGAGCGCCTGAGGAAACTGGTGCTCCAGGACAAGGTCGATTGCGTGCAGGGGATCGTGTCTTCCGGAGTGTCGCTCGCCATGGGCGCGGTCGCCGAGGAGATGAAGGCGCTCACCATCTTCTGGGACGGCACCACGCAGGATGGCGTCAAGGAGACGATGGTCAACCCGCGTTACGTCTTCAAGAGCACCGACAACGAGTGCGAGGCGGTGATGGGATCGCTTCTCGCGGTAAAGCATTGGAAGGGCAAGTTCAAGACGGTGGCGGGCATCAACCCGGACTATTCATACGGGCGCAATAATTTCGCGGCTTTCCAGGCGCTCCTCAAGAAATTCGGCATCGAGCACACCGTGGTCGCGGACCAGTGGCCGAAGGTGGGCACCACGGATCTCAACTCGCACGTCGCGGCGCTGAAGGCCGCCAAGCCCGACCTCGTGTTCTCTTCCCTGCTCTTCGCCGACCTGCCGATCTTCATGCGCACGGCGCACGGCGCGGGCCTCATGGACGGCGGCACCAAGTTCGTCTTTCCCGCCGCGGGCTTCCAGCACACGGGGCTCAAGAAGTCCTTCACGCCCGAGGGCATGATCTTCGGCCACAACACGCTCTACTTCGACCTTCCCAACGCCTCCGCGCTGCAGAAGCAGTTCGTCAAGGAGTACGAGGACAAGTACAAGGACTACCCGCACTGGGAGGCCGACCGCGCCTATTTCGCCATGAAGGTCTACCAGGCGGGCGTTGAGGCCGCGTACAAGGCGAAGAACGCGTGGCCCGGGCAGGAAGACATCATCAACGCCATGGAGGGCGTGAAGGTAGAGTCCCTCGGCGGCCCCGGAATGATGCGCAAGGACCACATCGCCGAGCAGACCTTCTACCAGGGGATCACCACGCACAACAACCGTTACGACTTCCCGACGCTCGCGAATCCCGTGGACGTGATGTATTCCGACCAGCTGCAGAAACCGACGGGGATGGATTTCTGGAAGTGGATCGAGACGGCGACCATCAAGTTGTAACTTGACCGCTTTCCTCGACATCCTGATCGGCGGCGTCTTCCACGCCGCCGTTCTTTTTCTCGTGGCCGCCGGGTTGCAGCTCGTGTTCGGCGTGCAGAAGATCGTCAACCTCGCTTGCGGCTCGTTCTACGCGCTCGGCGCCTACTTCGGCATCGCCGCGGTGAACTGGGCGATCGCCGCCGGCGTCCCCGCGCCCCTCTTCCTTCCCGTGCTCCTCGCATCGGGCGTGGTCCTCGGGTTGATCGGACCGGTGATCGAGCTCTTGCTGCGCACGGTGTACGACCGCGACGAGGCGTTCCAGCTCCTGCTCACGTTCGCGCTGGTGCTGATGTTCCAGGACGTGCTGCGCTTCTTCTGGGGCGCGAACCCGCAGCAGCTCGGCAACCTCGTGATGGAGTACGGCAAGATCGAGGTGGGTGCGGTGCAGGTTCCCACCTACAACGTGCTGGTCATCCTCGCCAGCGTGGCGATCGCGGTGGGCATCGGCGCGTTCCTGCGGCGCACGCGCTTCGGGCGCATCCTGCGCGCCACGGCGGAGAACCGCGAGATGGCGCAGGCCCTCGGCGTGAACGTGCGCTGGATGTACGCGAGCGTCTTCACGCTCGGCACGGTGCTCGGCACCGTCGGCGGCGCGCTCGTGGTGCCCACCGCCGCGGCTTCGCTCGACATGCCGGTGGAGCTGGTGGTCGAGGCCTTCGCGGTGGTGGTGATCGGCGGGCTTGGCTCCATGCGCGGGGCGCTCGCCGGCGCGCTCATCGTGGGCCTCATGCGCGCGCTGGCGATCCGCTACTACGCGGAGCTCGAGATGCTCGCCATCTACCTGGTTGTGATCGCCATCCTGATCGCGCGGCCCGTGGGCCTCTTCGGCAGGCGGGTGGAATGAAGGTCACGCTGGTGATCATCGCCCTCCTCGCCTTGGCCGCCTTCCCGAAGCTCGCCACGCCCTACTACGTGACCCTGATGCTTCCCGCGCTCGCCTACGGCATCGCCCTCCTCGGGTTCAACCTGCTCTTCGGCTACACCGGCCTCCTCTCGTTCGGCCACGCGCTCTTCGTGGCGATCGGAGCGTATGGCGCGGCGGTGCTGTCGAGCAAGCTCGGCGTGAAGAGCTTCGAGCTGGTGCTGCTCCTGTCGGGCCTTGCCGCGATCGTCGCCGCGATCCCCGTGGCGCTTCTCTCGGTGCGCTACGTGCGGATCTTCTTCGGCATCCTCACGCTGGCCTTCGGGATGCTGTTCCATTCGTTCCTCTTCAAGTTCTACGACCTGACCGGTGGCGATACCGGCATCCGGGTGCTGCGCCCTTCGCTCTTCGGCATGGACTACAAGGAGCTCGACAAGACTTCTTTTCTGGTCGGCCCCTTCTACTACTACTGCCTCGCGCTGCTGGTGGTGCTCGCCCTCCTGATGTGGCGCATCGTGCATTCGCCCTTCGGGCTCCAGCTTGCCGCGATCCGCGAGAACGCGCGCAAGGCCGAGTATCTTGGCGTGCGCGTGCGGCTCCTGCGGTTGATGGCGTTCCTGATCTCCGCGTTCTACTGCGCGATCGGTGGCGTGATCCTCGCCATCAACACCGGGCAAGCGGACCCCGAGCTCGCCTACTGGACGCATTCCGGGGAGCTCGTGTTCATGACGGTGCTGGGCGGCTTCGCCAACTTCTTCGGGCCGCTGGTAGGCGCGCTCGCCTTCATTTTCCTCAAGTCGGAACTGATGGGCGTGACCCAGTACTGGCGCTTCGCGCTCGGCGTGGTCCTGGTGCTGATCGTCGTGCTCTTCCCGCGCGGCCTGGTGGGACTCGCGCAGGACGCGTGGTCTAAGGTGAGACGCGCATGAGCGCGCTCATCGAGACCACCGCGGTGTGCAAGGCCTACGGCGACTTCGTCGCGCTGGACAGCGTGTCGCTCACGATTTCGGAGGGGGAGCTGGTGTCGATCGTGGGGCCCAATGGCGCGGGCAAGACCACGCTCGTGAACGTGCTGACGGGGTTGCTGAAGCCCACATCGGGCGTGGTGCGTTTCAAGGGACGCGACATCGCGGGGATCGGGCCCGTGGCCCTGGCCAAGCACGGCATGGCGCGTGCCTTCCAGCTCGTGCACATCTTTCCCTCGATGACGGTGGCCGAGACCATCGCCGTAGCCGTCGTGTCGCAGACCGGCAAGTCGCTCGACCTCTTCGCCTCGATGAAGCGCGACGAGGCGGTGGAGCGGCGCGTGCGCGAGGTCGCCGCCATCTTCGGCCTGGAGGGCAAGCTCGGCAGCGAATCGCGGTTGCTGTCGCAGGGCGAGAAGAAGCTCCTCGACATCGCGAGCGCCTTCGCGCTGGCCCCCGAGGTGATCCTGCTCGACGAGCCCACCAGCGGTGTCTCCACCGGCGACAAGCACGGCCTCATGCGCGGCGTCGTCGATGCGGCCAGGCGCGCGGGCGTGAAAGCGATCATCCTGGTCGAGCACGACATGGACCTGGTCGCCGAGTATTCGAGCCGCATCGTGGCGATGAAGGAAGGCCGCGTGCTCGCCGACAAGCCGCCCGCGGAATTCTTCCGCGACCCGGAGATCGTCTCGGCCATCGTCGGAAGGATGGCGGGCAAGCTCGTGCGCGGCCACTGACATGCTCGCCATCTCGAACCTCACCGTCGACATCCAGAGCTCCCGCATCCTGCGCGGCATCTCGCTGGAAGTCGCCGCCGGCCAACTGGTGTGCCTGGTGGGCCGCAACGGCGCAGGCAAGACCACGACTTTCCGCGCCATCATGGGATACCTGAAAGTGGTGTCAGGTGCGATTTATTTCATGAAACAACCGCTGGCCGGGATGGCTACGCACCGCATCGCGCAGATGGGGATCGGCTACGCGCCCGAGGAGAGCCAGGTGTTCGGGGATCTCAGCGTCGCGGAGAACATCGAGATGCCGACCTGGACGCGGCCCGGGGGACGCGCGCCGGCCGAGCGCATCCGGCTCGCCTACGAGATCTTCCCGAAGCTCACGCAATACGCGGCGCGCGGCGGCAACCAACTTTCCGGCGGGGAGCGCAAGATGGTGTCGATCGCCCGCGCCCTCGCCCTCGATCCGCAACTGCTTCTGCTGGACGAGCCTTTCGAGGGCCTCTCGCCCGCGATCATCCCCAGCATCGCCGACGGCATCGCCTCCATCCGCGGCCTGGGCCACGGCGTCCTGATGGCCGAATCCAACGTGCACCACATTCCCGAATACGCCGACAGCTTGTACGTCCTCGAGCGCGGCGAGATCATCTACCACGGCAAGCCCGGCGACGCCTATCCGCCGGGGGTGATGAGAGTGATCAGCGGTTCCGCCTAACGGAGGTAGCTATGCCCAAGATCCTCACCCAACCCCAGATCGATGCCTTCTGGCGCGACGGCTGCGTGTTCCCGATCCGCGTGATGAGCGCCGCCGATGCGATCGAGATCCGCGCCCGGCTTGAGGCGTACGAGAAAGAATCCGGCGGCCCACTTAAAGGGGCGCTACGGCACAAGTCGCACCTGCTCTTCACGTGGCTGGCGGAGCTGGTGCGCAACGCCCACATCGTCGACGCGGTGGAGGACCTGTACGGTCCCAACCTTTTCTGCTGGACCACGAACTTCTTCATCAAGGAGGCGAACAACCCGGCGTTCGTGTCGTGGCACCAGGATTCGACTTACTGGGGGCTCGACCGCCCGGACGTGGTCACCGCGTGGGTCGCGCTCACGCCGAGCAATACGGCGAACGGCGCGATGGGCTTCATCCCCGGCACGCACAAGAAGGACCAGATCCCACACCGCGACACGTTCGCCAAGAACAACCTGCTGACGCGCGGGCAGGAGGTTGCGGTCGCGGTAAACGAGGATGACGCGGTGACGATCGCGCTCGCGCCCGGCGAGATGTCGCTGCACCACGTGCGCCTCGTGCACGGCTCGCCGCCCAACCCTTCGAACGACCGGCGCATCGGCTTCGCGATCCGCTACATCCCTACCTGCGTGAAGCAGGTGGCCGGAGAAGACAGCGCGACCCTGGTGCGCGGCGTCGACAACGAGCACAACTTCGCGCACGAGCCCAGGCCCGCGCGCGACATGGAGCCCGCCTTCCTCGAGCTGCATCGCAAGATCGCCGATCGCAACGCGCAGATTCTCTATCGCGGCACCGAGGTGAAGAGCTACGACGACCGCAAGGCCCTCCCCGACGATCGGGCCGCATGATGGACCAGCGCGCGAAGGCGGATCACTTCCAGAAGCTGCATCTCGGGCCCGAGATCCTCGTCATCGCCAATGCGTGGGATGCGGCGAGCGCGCGGGTTTTCGAGCGCGCGGGCATGAAGGCGATCGGCACCGGCAGCGCGGGCATCGCTTTCAGCCACGGCTACCCCGACAACGAGGCGGTCCCGCGCGATGTGATCCTCGATGCGACGCGCGAGATCGTGAGGATCGTGGACGTGCCGGTGACCGCGGATCTTCTCTCGGGGCTCGGCGTGACGATCGATGAGATCGTCGCGACGGTGAAGGCGGTTATCGCGATGGGCGCCGTGGGAATCAACATCGAGGACGGCTCGGATACCGGGGGCGTGCATCTCTTCGACATCGAAGAGCAGGTGGAGAAGATCCGGGCGATTCGCGAGGCGGTGGACGAGTCAGGGATTCCCATCGTCATTAACGCGCGCACCGACGGCTTCTGGCTGAAGCTGGGCGACGAGAAAACGCGGCTTGCCGAGAGCATCAAGCGCGCCAATCGCTACCGCCAGGCCGGCGCCCATTGCCTCTTCGTGCCATCCGCCGCGGACAAGGCGGCCATCAAGACGCTGGTGGGCGAGATCGACGGCCCGTTGAACATCCTCACCGTCCCCGGCTGCCCCTCCATCGCCGAGCTGCAAGCCCTCGGCGTGCGCCGCGTGAGCGAAGGCTCCGGCCCGATGCGCGCCTCCATGATGCTCACCCGCAAGATCGCCCACGACCTCCTCACCACCGGCACCTACGCCCGCTTCCATACCGACGCCATCCCCTACCCCGAAGCCAACAAACTCTTCGAACGCTGAACCGGGGTCAGAGCGGGGTCAGAGCGGGGTCTGACCCCGGTTGGTTAAACAGGGCCTTGCCCGCGAGGATTCAGCCGATCATAGGAACTGGCGCCCCGCCCACCAGCTCACCGCGGCGATGAAGGCCGACGCGGGAATGGTGAAGATCCACGCCCAGACGATGTTGCCCGCGACCCCCCAGCGCACCGCCGAGAACTTGCGCGTGGAGCCGACGCCGACGATGGCGCCGGTGATGGTGTGCGTGGTGGACACAGGGATGCC
>JBBRQA010000203.1:0-7526 GCA_038227085.1 Burkholderiales bacterium
AAGGCGCCGAAGGTAAACGCGCTCGCCTTCTGCATCGGTGGCACGCTCCTCACCTCCGCGCTCGCGGTGCTCGACCGGAAGGGAGTAACGCCCGTGGAGAGCCTCACGCTCCTCACCACCCTGCTGGAGTTCTCGGAAGTGGGCGACATTCGCGTCTACATCGACAAGAACTTCGTCGAGAAGCGCGAGAAGCAGCTCGCCAATGGCGGCATCGTGCCCGGCAACGAGCTGGCGAGCGCCTTCTCGAGCCTGCGCGCCAACGACCTGGTCTGGTCGTACGTGGTCAACAACTACCTCAAGGGCAAGCAGCCGCCGGCCTTCGACCTCCTCTATTGGAATGCCGACGCGACCAACCTGCCGGGCCCGATGTACTCGTACTACCTGCGCAATACCTACGAGGACAACAAGCTCTGCAAGCCCGATGCCCTCCAGATGCTGGGCGAGAAGGTGAGCCTGAAGCGCCTCCGGATGCCGACCTTCGTCTTCGCGGCGCGCGAGGACCACATCGTGCCGTGGAAGGGCGGGTACAAGAGCACCCGCGCCCTCGGCGGCAAGGTGACCTTCGTGCTCGGCGCGAGCGGACACATCGCCGGCACCATCAACCCGGCCGCGAAGAACAAGCGCAGCTACTGGGTCAACGACAAGCTCACGGTGGACGCCGACAAGTGGTTCGCCGAGGCGAAGGAGATGCCCGGCAGCTGGTGGAGCGCGTGGTCGAAATGGGTGAAGCCCCACGGCGGCAAGCTCGTCGCGGCGCCGAAGAAGCCGGGCGATGGCAGGAAGAAACCGATCGAGCCGGCGCCCGGCCGCTACGCGAAGGAGCGCCTCTAGGCTCCGGCGATCGGAAAAAACAACGGAGGAGTGAAATGGCTCAACGCAACGCGCTGGTGACTGGTGGCATGGGCGGGCTCGGCGAGGCGATCTGCATCAAGCTCGACGGCATGGGCGTCAAGGTGATCGTCACCTATTCGCCGGGCAACGCCAAGTCGAAGGAGTGGCTGAAGGAGATGGAGGCGCACGGGCACAGGTTCCACGCCTACGCCTGCGACGTCTCCGATTTCGATTCGTGCCAGAAGGCGATCGAGCAGATTGTGAAGGACCACGGCCCGGTCGATATCCTCATCAACAACGCCGGCATCACGCGCGACATGACCTTCAAGAAGATGACCAAGGTCGACTGGGACGCGGTGATGAAGACCAACCTGGACAGCGTCTTCAACGTGACCAAGCCCGTGGTCGACGGCATGGTGGAGCGCGGCTGGGGCCGGGTCATCAACGTCTCCAGCGTGAACGGCTCCAAGGGCGCCTTCGGCCAGACCAACTATTCGGCGGCGAAGGCGGGCATGCACGGATTCACCAAGGCGCTCGCGCTCGAAGTCGCGCGCAAAGGCGTCACCGTCAACACCATCTCGCCCGGGTACATCGGGACCAAGATGGTGCTGGCGATCCCGAAGGACGTGCTCGACACCAAGATCATCCCGCAGATTCCGATCGGCCGGCTCGGCAAGCCCGAGGAGATCGCGGGGCTGTGCGCCTACCTCGCCTCCGACGAGGCGGCCTTCCTCACCGGGGCCAACATCGCCATCAACGGGGGGCAGCATATGTCGTGAGCCTTTGGGGCTGTTCGCCCCAGGGGGTGACCCGCACGACCCTACGCGCGCGGGTAGGAGCGAGCCTCTGCGCTTCCCCGTAGCATCGCCATATGCCCCGCGATGGAATGCATTGCCTCGAGGCCCACCCTGCCGCGATGCGGGAGCGCGTGCCGTGACCGACATCGCGTCCCTCCGCTTTCTGGTCGTCGAGGACCACGGGTTCCAGCGCTGGATGGCGGGCTCCCTGCTGCAGAAGCTCGGCGCGACCGCGGTCTATTCGGCCGGCGACGGCCAGGCCGCGCTCGACATCCTCGCCACCCTCGAGCCGCCCATAGACGTGATCATCAGCGACCTCGACATGCCCGGCATGGACGGCATGGAGTTCATCCGCCACTTGGGCGAGCGCGGCAGCGGCGCCTCGTTCATCCTCCTCAGCGGCCTCGATTCGTCGCTGGTGGCTTCCGTGGAGAACATGGCGCATGCGTACGGCGTGCGCTTGCTGGCCGCCGTCGAAAAGCCCGCCAGCGCGGCGAAGCTGCTGGCGGCGATCGAGCGCCATACTCCCGCGAGGAGCGGCGAGCCGCCAGTGGAGCTCGCGAGCACCGCGGAGGTCGCCGCCGGCATCCTGAGGAACGAGTTCGAGGCGTTCTTCCAGCCCAAGGTCGACCCGAAGACGGGCGTCATCAAGGGCGCGGAGGCCATTGCGCGCTGGCGCCACCCGCAGAAGGGCATCATCTCGCCGCGCTCCTTCCTGCAGGCGCTCGAGGCGAGCGGCATGATCGATCGGCTCACCAACCTAATCCTCGCGCAGGCCGCGCGCAATTGCCTCGCGTGGCGAGCGGCGGGCGTGGACATATCGGTATCGGTGAACCTGTCGCTGCCGTCGCTCGCCGACGTGAGCCTCGCCGAGCGAATGGTCGCGGGAGTGGAGGCCGAGGGCCTCGAGCCGCGCCACGTGATTTTCGAGGTCACCGAGTCGGCCGCGGGGAGCAACCTCGGCAGGACCCTGGAGAACCTCTCGCGCCTGCGCATGAAGGGCTTCGGCCTGTCGATCGACGACTACGGCACCGGCTACTCGTCCATGTCGCGCCTTGCGCGAATCCCGTTCACGGAGCTGAAGATCGACCAGTCGTTCGTGAAGAACGCGTCCACCAACGCCTCCTCGCGCGCGATGCTGGAGTCGAGCCTGGAGATGGCGTTGAAGCTGCGCATCGACGCGGTCGCTGAAGGCGTCGAGACCCAGGTCGAGTGGGACCTGGTGCGCAGCCTCGATTGCCCGCTCGCGCAAGGCTATTTCATCGCCAGGCCCATGCCAGCCGCGCAGTTCATGGAGTGGGTGCGCGGCCGCCAGCAGGCGAGCGCGTAGGCGCCATGCGAACACTTGCTGTCGCATGGTGCGCAGCCGCACAGACGGATCGGCTGGTCGCATGCGATGAAACGGCATGAAGCCTTTCGAAATGCGCTCGTTCGCGCGGCTTGGATTCTGGGCGGCGGTGGCCGTGCTCTTGCTCATGGGCTGGGCGATCTACCAATCCACGGTCACGGCGCGCGCCCTGACGAGCCTCCTGCAGCACAACGCGAGCGTGATCGACGAGGTCGACGCGCTGAATTTCGCGCTGGTGCGCGCGAACGCGGCCCACCGGGGGCTGCTGCTTTCGCGGGCGCCGCGCTTCGCGACCGAGCGCGACGGCGCCATCGACGAGACGCAGCAGCGGCTTCGAAGCCTCGAAATCCTGAGCGCCGAAAACCCGTGGCAGTCGGAGCTGTTGGGCGGGGTGTCGGCGCTCCTTCCGCGGTGGGCACGGGCCTTGCGCGAGGAGTCCGAGCGGCGTGCCGGCGAAGGCGCGCCGGCGCTCGTCTGGCGCGACGTCGCGGCCGATCTCCAGGCCGGCATGGCTGCCCTCGCCGCGCAGGTCCGCGCGACCGAGATGTCCTCGCGCCTCGCCCATCGCGGCGAGCGCCAGCGCGTGTTCCATTCTGTCCTGCTGATACTCGCCGCGGCGGTATTCGTCTTCCTCGCGCTGTTGGTCCCCTCGTACTTCGCATTCGTCCGGCAGGGGCGCGCGCGCGGCCACGCAGAGCGCAAGCTTCGCGATCTGGCGGAAAGCCTGCCGGGAGCGGTGTTCCAATGGCGCACCTTTCCGGGCGGCAAGGGGCGCTACGAATTCCTGAGTGGCCAGACGGTGGGGCTGCGCGGTGTAAAGCGCGAGGAAGCGCTCGCGGATCCGGAAAAGGTCCTCCCAACGATCCATGAGGGCGACCGCAAGGAGCTGCGCGAGGCGCTCCAGCTGGCGGAGGAGGCCGGCACCCAGCTTCGCCACGACTACCGCGTCGTGGGCGAGGACGGCGGGATCCGGTGGCTGCGCTCGGAGGCGACGCAACAGCGCCTTCCGGACGGCAGCACGCTCTGGAGCGGGCTTTGGACCGACGTCACCAAGCACCTCAAGCTGCGGCGCGAGCTCGTCGAGGCCAAGGAGGCGGCTGAGGCGGCCAACGTCGCCAAGACCAATTTCGTGACTACCATGAGCCACGAAATCCGCACCCCGATGAGCGGGGTCCTCGGCATGCTCGAGCTCCTCGGACGAACCGATCTCAACGACGACCAACGCGAAATGCTGCGCGTCATCGATGAATCGGGGCGTAGCCTCCTGCGCATCGTCGAGGACGTCCTCGACTTCTCGAAGATCGAGGCCGGCAAGCTCGACCTGGCCCCCGAGCCCGCGTCTATCGCGAAGCTCGTGCGCAGCCTGGTCGCCACCTACGGAGTCTCGGCCGCGGAGAAGGGACTCACCCTGACCCAATCGTTCGACGCGCGCATCGGCCCGGCACTCGTGGTCGACGCGCATCGGCTGCGGCAGGTACTGGTTAATCTCGTCGCCAACGCGATCAAGTTCACGCCACGCGGCAGCGTGGACCTCGCGACGACGCTCGCCGGCCGCAAAAGGGGCCGGGAGGTGGTCCGCTTCACGATCACGGACACCGGTATCGGCGTTTCCGAGGAGACGCAGAAGCTCCTGTTCAAGCCGTTCGTGCAGGCCGAGACGGGCGCGGCGCGCTACGGCGGCAGCGGGCTGGGCCTCGTCATCTGCCGGCGGCTGGTGCTCCTCATGGGAGGGGAGCTCGAGATGGCGAGCCGGCCAGGCATGGGAACGACAATGACGGTCACGATCCCGATGGCCGTGGCCGACAGCCCGCTCGCCGCGACGGGCGGCGACGCGGCCCGAAAATTCGCGCTCCACCGGCACCGGGTGCCGCCGGCCGCGGTGCTGGCGCAAGCCGAGGGAACGATGCTCCTGCTGGTGGATGACAATCCCACCAACCGGATGATTCTCTCCCGGCAGGTCGCGATTCTCGGTTACGCGGCGGAGGTCGCCGAGAACGGGCTCGAGGCTCTCGCGTCGTGGCGCAGCGGACGTTTCGCGCTGGTGATCACCGACTGCGAGATGCCGCTCATGGACGGCTACGAGCTGGTGCGGCAGATTCGCGCCGCGGAAAGCCGGGCCGAGCGCTCCCGTACGGTCGTGTTGGCCTATACGGCATATGCCCTGGTGGGCGAGGTGGAGAAGTGCCTGGCGGCGGGAATGGACGACTATCTCTGCAAGCCCACCGACTTGAAGCATCTCGAAGACAAGCTGCGCCAGTGGGCGCCGATTCCGGTGGCGATGGCAACCGGGGAAGCGCGATTGCCGACGGTGCCGGATGCGGCGGAAATCAGGCCGGCGAAGGAGGGCGAGACGCCCATCGATCCCGCCGTCCTCGCCGAGGTATGCGCGGGCGATTCCGCTGCGGTGCGCACCTTCCTCGCGCGCTTCCAGAGCTTCAACGAAGCCGACGCCCAGGCGCTGAAGCGCGCCGTGGCCGATCTCGACATGCCCGAGGTCGCGCACGCGTCGCACCGCATGAAGGGCGCCGGGCGCACCGTCGGCGCGACGGCACTCGCCAATATCTGCGAGACGATCGAGCGCGCCGCGCGCGCCAATGAAGGCTTCAGCGGCATCGCTGCCAGCATGGTCCTGCTCGACAATGAGCTTGAACGCCTGGATCGGTACCTGCGAAGCCTCCACCAGGGCACCACGCCCGAAGCCATTGCATGAACGTCATCGTCGACATGGCGCCGCGCATCGCCTTTCCCGCGAAGCCCATGGACCAGGCTTCCTATGTCGAATGGCTGCGACACCCGCAGCGCCCGGCCTTGCCCTCCTCAGGCATACATGTGCAGGCCGCCGTTCACTGACAGGTTGGTTCCGGTGATGTAGGCGGCATTGTCCGAGGCGAGGAAGGCGACGGCGTCGGCGACTTCCTCGGGCCTCGCGAGCCGGCCCGCGGGAATCTCGGCCACGATCTTGTCGCGCACGTCCTCGCGGATCGCCATCACCATGTCGGTCTGCACGTAGCCCGGCGAGACGGCGTTCACGGTGACGCCCTTCCTCACCACCTCCTGCGCGAGGGACTTGGTGAAGCCGAGGATGCCGGCCTTGGCCGCGGAGTAGTTGGTCTGGCCGAACTGCCCGCGCACCGCGTTCACTGAAGAGATGTTGACGACGCGGCCCCATCCGCGCTCGATCATCCCGTCGATCACGTGGCGCGTCACGTTGAAGACGCTGTCCAGGTTGGTCGAGATCACCGCGTGCCACTGCTCGGGCGTCATCTTGCGGAAGGTCGAATCGCGCGTGATGCCGGCGCAGTTGACCAGCACCGCGACCGGGCCGTGATCGGCCTCGATCTTCTTCACCATGGCGCCCATCGCGTCGAAGTCCGTCACGTCGCCGAAGGCGAGAGCCGAGTCGCCCTCCAGGCCCGCGGCGATCATGGCGGCCTGCCACTTGTCCTGGCTGCCCGGAATGGCGCAATTCGCCACGACGAAGAGGCCATCGGCGGCGAGGCGCTTGCAGATCGCGGTGCCGATGCCGCCGACCCCGCCCGTCACCAGAGTCACTTTCTTCATTTTCTTTTCATCCTCGTCGCTTGGCTTCGCCAAAAAAAACCCCAGGTTATATCCTGGGGTTAGAACCTTTATCCCGATCTGCGATAAAGGAGGAGGAGCCTTGAAAGGGGTGGGCGGCGCTTACTTGCGCCTGCTGCTCGTGCTCGCGGCACGGACGCCCGCATCGGTGTAGCTCGCGGCGTTCTTGGCGGCCTTGGCGAAGCTGTCGAAGGCGGCGGTCGCGGCGGCGAGCGAGGACTTCATCGCGGCGACCGCGACGTCGCTGCCGGCGGGCGCCGATTTCGCGGCGAGGTCGACGCGTTCGCTCATCGCCTGCTGGAAGGAGGTCATGCGCTCCTCGGCGAGCTTGCCGAATTCCGACTGCGCGTTGGAGGCGACTTCGTAGAGGCTGCGCGAGTAGCCCATCAGGTTCTCGATGGTGTTCTCGGCGATGCGCGAGCGCAGCGCGAGGAGCTCCTGCACGTCCCTGGCCTGGCTGACAGCGCGCGCGGTGTGCGCGGCCTGGGTGATCGCGCCCTTGGCGTACTCGAGCTGCACCGCGACGGCGTGCTCGGCGCTGTCCATCGAGATGCGGCTGGCGCGGGCGGCGGAATCGATGCCGCGGCTGGCGATGTCGGCGAACGAATTGGCGGTCATGGTGCGTTCCTCAAGCGGTAGGGGTGCCCGGTACGTCCCGGCACATCCATGGTGCGCCGCAACAAATTCATTCTAGGAAGCAGAACCCCTGCTGTCAAGGAAATTTTGGTGCGATGCACCAAGACGTGACGCGCGCAGTGCAGTAAAATGCCAAATTGTAATAAAATGAAGTACTGGTGCCGCGGGCTGGAACCAGTCCCGGGCTCGTGCACAATCCGGATTTGATGTAGCGCAGCATCGACAGGAAACTCTCCCATGGCCTCGCCCCGCATCATCAAGAAGTACCCCAACCGGCGCCTGTACGACACCGAGACCTCGACCTACATCACGCTCGCCGAGGTGAAGGCGCTGGT
>JBBRQA010000204.1:0-7522 GCA_038227085.1 Burkholderiales bacterium
ATGGCGCAGTCGGAACTGACGTAGTCGGGCTCGTCCTTGGCCATCGCCTTGAACACCGGCTTGCCGATGCGCATCGAGTCCTTGAAGAACTCGGTCTTGACGCCCCAGGTGCCGTCGTGTCCCGAACAGCGTTCGACGACATTGACTTTGGTGCCGGGCACCAGTTCCATCAGCTCGCGCGTCTTCTGTCCCATGTTCTGCACGCGCAGATGACACGGGATGTGATACGACACCTTGCCGAGCGGCTGCTTGAAGTCGGTCTTCAGCAGCCCGTCCTTGTGCCGCAGCACCAGGTATTCGAACGGATCGAACATCGCGTCCTGAACGGCCTTGACGTCGGCATCGTCCGGGAACATTAGCGGCAGTTCCTGCTTGAACATCAGCGTGCACGACGGCACCGCCGTCAGGATCGCGTAGCCCTCGCGCGCGAGGCGCGCGAGCACCGGGATGTTGCCGTCCTTCAGCTTGCGCACGGCCTTGAGATCGCCCAGCTCCAGCTTCGGCATCCCGCAGCAGTTCTCCTTCTCGACCAGGATGTGCGGAATCTCGTTGTGCTTCAGGATCCGGATCAGGTCGTGGCCGATGCCGGGCTCGTTATAGTTCACATAACACGTGGAGAATATCGCGACCTTGCCCGGCGTGCGCTGGCCGTCATTCACCGGGTAGGGCTTGCTCGGCGCGGCGTTGGGGCGGAACTTGCGCGGCGCGAAATCCGGCACCCACGCGTCCTTGTGCACGCCGGCGACACTCTCGCCCAGCGCGCGCAATGGCTTGGAGTGCGAGGCGGCGTTGACGATTTGAACCACGACGGGAATCGTCGCGAGCCTGCCGTTGCGATCCGTCGAGGACAGCAGGCGGTCGCGCACCGGGTGCGTCATCTTTCCTTCCTTGAACTGGTAGGCCTTGGCGCGCAGCATCAGGTGCGGGAAGTCGACGTTCCACGGATGCGGCGGAACGTAGGGGCACTTCACCATGTAGCACAGGTCGCAGAGGTAGCACTGGTCGACCACGGCCCAGTACTTCGCCTTCGGCACGTCGTGCACCTCGCCCGACGCGCTTTCGTCCACATAGTCGAAGAGCTTCGGGAACGTGTTGCACAGGCTCACGCAGCGCCGGCATCCGTGGCAGATGTCGAAGACGCGCTCCGCCTCGGCCAGGATCTTCCCCTCGTCCCAATAATCGGGGTTCTTCCAGTCAATCGGATGGCGCGTGGGCGCCTCGAGACTGCCTTCGCGTTGCGTCATGGCAAGACCGGGGTCAGAGCAGGGTTAGAGCGGGGTCAGAACGGGGTCAGAGCGGGGTCAGAGCGGGGTCAGAGCGGGTCTGACCCCGCTTTGACCCCGGTGGTGGCTCTAGTCCGCCAGTTGGTCGAGGGCTTTCTGGAAGCGGTTGGCGTGCGAGCGCTCGGCTTTCGCCAGCGTCTCGAACCAGTCCGCGACTTCCTCGAAGCCTTCGGAGCGCGCGGCCTTCGCCATGCCGGGGTACATGTCGGTGTACTCGTGGGTCTCGCCGGCGACTGCGGCCTTCAGGTTCTGGCGGGAGCTGCCGATCGGCAGGTCGGTGGCGGGATCGCCCACTACGGCGAGGTAGTCAAGGTGGCCGTGCGCATGGCCGGTCTCGCCCTCGGCGGTGGAGCGGAACAGGGCCGCGACGTCGTTCTGGCCTTCGATGTCGGCCTTGTTCGCGAAATAGAGGTAGCGGCGATTCGCCTGGGATTCTCCGGCGAATGCGGCCTTGAGATTGTCGTGGGTCTTTGTGCCTTTGAGTGGTGTCATGGGTCCCTCCAGTGTGAAAATCGTGCGGAATTGCGAGGATGCAACTTTGCTATCCAAGCGTATTGGGCGCGCGCAACAGCCGTCCAATTGATTGTTCCGATGCGCGCGATTGGCGATGGCTATGAGGTAGCGCGGAGCCTCTTGAGGGTACTGCGAAACGCGGCGGCCGCGGCATCCTGCGCGCCGTGGCGCCTATTCTCCACTACGCGCGTCCCTGCGACGAAGACGTCGCGCACGCGGTTGGAGTTTCCGGAAAAGATTGCCACCCCGAGCATCGCGGGAGCGTCCAGCCCCTCGAAATCGAGGTCTTGCCCGTCCAGCACCACGAGATCCGCGCGATTTCCCACCGCGATCATCCCCGCTGGCTGCCCCGTGGCCTGCGCGCCCCCCGCCGCGGCACCCCGCCAGAGATTCGCGGCGACGTCCGGCGCCTCCTCGTCGGCGATCACGTTGCGCACGCGATGACGCAGCCGCTGGCTGTACTCGAGCGCGCGCAGCTCCTCGAACGGGCTCACCGAGACGTGGCTGTCGCCCCCGATCGACCACGCCCGCCGCGCCTCGAACCACGGCACGAACTCGAAGATGCCGTCGCCGAGGTTGGCCTCCGTCATCGGGCACAGGCCGACGCAGGCGCCGGTCGCCCCCAGCGATCGCATCTCGATCTGCGTCAAGTGGGTCGCGTGGATGAAGCACCAGCGCCCGTCCACGTTGACGAGATCGCGCACCCAGGCGAGCGGCGTGGTGCCGTGCGTCTCGATGCAGTCCGACACCTCGCCCACTTGCTCGGAGACGTGCATGTGGATCGGCATGGTCGCATCGAGGCGCGCCGCGGCGTCCACAAGCTCGGTCAATAGGAGCGCATCCACCGCGCGCACCGAGTGCGGCGCCACGCCCAGGCGCAGCAGCGGATTGGGAAGGTGAAACGCCGCCACCTCGCGCAGGACCCCGATCACGAACGCCGGGTCGCCTCCGAAGCGCTTCTGCGCGGGCGAAAGCAGCTTGTGGCGAAAGCCGCCGTGCGCGTAGAGCACCGGCAGCAGCGTGAGCGCGATGCCGCTCTCGCCCGCGGCGCCGACGATGCGGTTGGCCATCTCCGCCTTGTCCGCATAGGGCCGGCCATCGCGGTCGTTATGCATATAGTGAAACTCCGCCACCGTCGTGTAGCCGTGGCGCAGCATCTCGATGTAGAGGTGGCGGGCGATGGCCTCGACATCCTCGGGCCAGAGGATCTGCACGAGGCGGTACATCTCTTCGCGCCAGGTCCAGAAATCATCGGTGGGATGTCCGCGGAATTCGGCGAGGCCGGCCATGGCGCGCTGGAAGGCGTGCGAGTGGACGTTGGCGATGCCTGGCAGCAGCGGTCCCGCGGCGCGTGCGGCGGTTCCCGACTCGGTGTCGCTCACGACGCTCGTGATGATCCCGGCGCCGTCCCACTCGACCAGGACGTCGCGCGCCCACCCGGAAGGCAGCAGCGCATGGGAAGCGAAGAGGTCGGCCATGAAGTTCTCTATGATACCGACCATGACCCGGCTCCTCGTGATGAACGCCCGCATCGCCACCATGCAGGGCGCCCGCTATGGCCTCCTCGAGGATGGCGCGCTACGGGTCGAGGACGGGCGCATCGCGTGGATCGGCGCGGCGGCGAATGTGAACCCCCGCCGCCATCGCGACGAGGAGGTGATCGACGCCCGCGGCGCGCTCGTCACGCCCGGCCTCGTCGACTGCCACACCCACCTCGTCTACGCCGGCGACCGCGCGCGCGAATTCGAGATGCGCCTCGCGGGAATGAGCTATGCCGACATTTCAAAGGGGGGCGGCGGCATCATCTCCACGGTGAAGGCGACGCGCGCCGCGGGCAATGCCGAGCTGCGCGCAGCTTCCGCGCGCCGCCTCGCAGCGCTCGTGGCCGAGGGGGTCACCACCGTCGAGATCAAGTCCGGCTACGGGCTCGACGTGGAGAACGAGCTCCGGTGCCTGCGCATCGCGCGGAGCCTCGCTGCCGACCACGCGGTTTCGATCTGCACCACGCTCCTCGGCGCGCACGCGATCCCGCCGGAATACCAGGGGCGGGCCGACGAATACATCGACGCCGTGTGCACGCAGATGATCCCGCGCGCCGCCGCCGAGGGGCTCGCGAGCGCGGTGGACGGCTTCTGCGAGACCCTCGCCTTCAGCCGCGAGCAGCTGCGGCGCGTATTCGAAGCCGCGCACGTCCACGGCCTGCGCGTGAAGCTGCACGCCGACCAGCTCACCGACTCGGGCGGTGCGGCGCTCGCGGCCGAGTTCGACGCGCTTTCCGCCGATCACCTCGAGCACGCGAGCGAGGCGGGCATCGCGGCTCTCGCGGGCGCGGGAACGGTCGCTGTGCTGCTGCCCGGCGCCTTTTATTTCCTTCGCGAAACGAAGCTCCCGCCGATCGATCTCCTGCGCAAGCACGCGGTGCCGATGGCGATCGCCACCGACTGCAATCCGGGCACTTCGCCATGCACCTCGATCCTCACGATGATGAACATGGCGTGCACCCTCTTTCGCCTCACGCCCGAGGAAGCGCTTGCCGGCGCGACGTGCCACGCCGCTGCCGCGCTTGGGCTCGACGATCGCGGCACCCTGGAAGTGGGAAAGCGCGCGGATTTCGCGATCTGGGATGTCGACCATCCCACGCACCTCTCGTGGCAGATCGCCGGGTTGCGCCCCCGCGCTGTCGCTTTCGAAGGCCGCCTAGGGTCCCGTTACAACGCGTGATGCTGTAAATAAAAAGGGCCGCGATGCGCGGCCCTTTTGCGCTGGCCAGCGGGAAGGTTAGTTGAAGGGCAACCCGTCATCGCCAATGTCCTCACCCACGCGAAGCCGCTGGCCGGGAGCCTGGGCCATGCGCGCGGTGTATTCCTGGCCGCGATATAAGTAGCGCACGTCGTAGCCCTGCAGGGCGCCTCCCGAATTTTCGCCGATGACGCGGCAACGCGAATAGTCGAGATCGTTCTGGGGAGCGTCGTCGTTGCGGTCCTTCTGGATCTTGTTGCCGAGGAGGCCGCCCAACAGCGCGCCGCCGATCGTGGCTCCCGCGCTGCCGTTGTCGAACTGGTGACCGACCACGCCGCCCACTACCGCGCCGGCGACCGCGCCGCCCTTGCCGTTCGAGTTGTTGTTCCCATCGCGGCGCTCTTCATAGTGCCCAGCGCGCGGGTTCCAACACTCCTCGCGGCCATTGGACGCTTCATAAACGGGGCGCGACTCGAGGACGCGCGCGTAATCCTGGCGCTCGCGCGGCGATTGATATCCTTCGTTGTACCAGTTGCCGTAGCTATCGTAAGCGGCGTGCGCCACCGGGGCGATCACGGTGAAAATCGAGGCCATGGCGATGGCGAGCTTCTTCATTATTTCAATCCTCCAATAGGGGGCGCCTTCGGAACAAAGGCGAATCTGGTGGATAGACCGGCCGGCAGGCATCGCGGTTCGGAACAAAGTTCGGATTGCGATGTAAGACCAGACGAGCCAAGCTGTAGCGATCGGGCTACGCCATGAAAAACGGCGCCGGGATGCGGCGCCGTTCCGGGTATCTCGCGTATCAGCGGCGATATTGCGGCGGCGGGGGGGTCGCATCCTCGATCGGACGAACGTCCACGGCGACCCGCAAGCGACGGCCCGGATCGAAGGGCATGCGCGTCACGAACTCGCGCCCGCCGTAACGGTAGGTCACGTCGTAGCCGACGGGCACCTCACGCACTTCCTGCACGGTGCGGCAGCGCTCGACGTCGCGCGTCACGGGACGGCGCTCGACTTCAGTCGTGGCGCCGCCGCCGAAGTTACCGTTATCGCGGTCGATCTGGTTGCCGACCAGGCCGCCGACGATCGCGCCACCCGCGGTGGCCACGTCGCGTCCGCGTCCGCCGCCCACCTGGTGGCCGAGCACGCCGCCGGCGATGGCGCCGAGCACGGTGCCGATCGGGGCGCCGTTGTCCTGGCGCGTGACCGTGCGCTCCTCATAGCCGCGGCGCTGCTCGCTCCAGCACTCCTCGCGGTTCACCGGGATGCGGTCCATGGTCGCGCGGACCGACGTCACCTGCGCGGAATCCGTGAACGATTCCGCGGACGCGCCCATCGACGCGAAAGCGGCGGCCATCGCGGCCAATAACAGGGTCTTCTTCATCGAGCACCTCTCGGGTTGAGCAAATCTGGAACTTGGACCCGGGCCTGTAGCCCGGGTTCAGAGTCTTTGCAAGCTTAAACGCCCCGAGCCTCACGGCGGTTGACGACGGTTCGCGGCCGCCCAGCCCACGGCGATCTGTAGTTGCTCGCGCAGGATGGGGCGGATTTCCCGGGCGCGCTCCTCGCGGAACGTATACGGGGACGCCTCGTCCATGTAGAGGCATTCCGCCATCTCGAGCTGGATTGCGTGCACGCCGCGCGCGGGGTCGCCGAAGGCGCGCGTGATGTGGCCGCCCTTGAAGCGGCCATTCAGCACCGCCGTGTAACGGGAGTGTCGGCGCAGGGCGACAAGCAGCGACCCTGCGAGCCCCGCATCGCACGCGGCGTTGTCGGCGGTGCCCAGGTTGAAATCGGTGAGCTTGCCCTCGAAAAGGCGCGGCAGCACCGACACGATGGAGTGCGCGTCCCACAGGATCGCGACGCCGTGCTCGGCGTGCACGCGCTCCAGCTCGCTCGCAACGCGCGCGTGATAGGGCCGCCACAGCTTTTCCACGCGCCGCGCGATTTCCGCGTCGTCGGGCGCGCCTTCGCGATAGAGCGGCTGACGCTCGAAGGTGTCGGTCGGGCACAGCCGTGGCGTGTCGCGCCCGGGGTAGAGGTTGGCCCCGTCGGGCGGGCGGTTCACGTCGATCGCGTAGCGCGAGAAATTCGCCGTGATCACGGACGCGCCGACCTCCTCGAGGAAATCGTAGAGCCTCGGCAGGTGCCAGTCGGTATCCGGGCGGCGCACCGCGCAATCGTGGAGCGCGCGCCCCATCGAATGCGGCACGAAGGTCCCGACGTGGGGCATCGAGACAACGAGCGCGCTCGATCCGCGCCGGTAGCGGTACGGCCAGACACAGCCCTCAGAGAGGAACATCGAGCTTCTTGCGCCGCGCCACCTCGATCGCCTTCTCGTAGCCCGCGTCCGCATGGCGCACGACGCCCAACGCGGGGTCGTTCCACAGCACGCGTTCGATCCTCCTGGCCGCCGCCGGCGTGCCGTCGCAGACGATCGCCACCCCCGCGTGCTGCGAGTAGCCCATGCCGACGCCGCCTCCATGGTGGATCGACACCCACGTCGCTCCACCCGCGGTGGAGAGGAGCGCGTTCAGGAGCGGCCAGTCGGACACCGCGTCGCTGCCGTCCAACATCGCCTCGGTCTCGCGGTTGGGGCTCGCCACCGAGCCCGTGTCGAGGTGGTCGCGGCCGATCACGATGGGCGCGCTCAATTCGCCCTTAGCCACCATCTCGTTGAAGGCGAGGCCGGCCACGTGGCGCTCGCCCAGCCCGAGCCAGCAGATGCGCGCGGGCAGGCCCTGGAAGCTGATGCGCTCGCGCGCCATCTCCAGCCAGCGATGCAGGTGCTTGTCGCGCGGGAAGAGCGACTTCACCTTGGCGTCGGTCTTGTAGATGTCCTCCGGATCGCCGGAGAGCGCGACCCAGCGGAATGGCCCCTTGCCCTCGCAGAAGAGAGGGCGGATATACGCGGGCACGAAGCCTGGGAACGCGAAGGCATCGGTCACGCCCTCGTCCTTGGCGACCTGCCGGATGTTGTTGCC
>JBBRQA010000205.1:0-7507 GCA_038227085.1 Burkholderiales bacterium
CGGGAAGAAGCCCTTCAATATGTTCTCGCTGAAGCTCACCGAAGGCGCGAGGAGCGTGGCGCTCGCGCAGCTCTTGATCGCCGAGAGCAGCGCGCCGAAGAACATGATCTGCGCGAAGATCGGCACGATCGGCGACAGGATCAGGTTCGGCAGGATCAGCTGCGGATCCTTGTCGAGGTTGGCAGCGACCATCTTCGGGTCGATCAGGCTCGCCGAATAGGCGAGGAACATCGGAATGAACGCGAAGCAGAAGTAGAGGCAGCCGCCCAGGATCGAGGAGCGCGCCGCGATGTTTTCGGACTTGGCCGACTGCACGCGCTGGAACACGTCTTGTTGAGGGATCGAGCCCAGCATCATCGTGATCCACGCCGCGAAGAACCAGAGGACGTCCTTCAGCTCCAGGGCCGGCAGGATGTTGAACTTGCCCGCCGCGGCCGCGTGCGAGACCACGGTGCCGACGCCGCCCGCGAGCCCGCTCACCTCCCAGCCGATGTAGAGCATGCCGAGGACGATGATGATCATCTGGATGAAGTCGGTGATCGCCACCGAGAACATGCCGCCCAGCATGGTGTAGACGAGCACCGTGGAGGCGCCGATCACCATCCCCCAGGGCTGCGTGATCTGGCCCTCGGAGACCACGTTGAAGACGAGGCCGAGCGCCTTGATCTGCGCGCCCACCCAGCCGAGGTACGAGATCACGATGCAGAGCGTGGTGAGCATCTCCACCGGGCGGCTGTAGCGCTTGCGGTAGTAGTCGCCGATGGTGATGAGGTTCATGCGATACAGCGGGCGGGCGAAGAACAGGCCCACCAGGATCAGGCAGAGCGACGAGCCGAAGGGGTCCGCGATGGTCCCGGAGAAGCCGTCCTTGATGAATGTCGCCGGGATGCCGAGCACCGTCTCGGAGCCGAACCAGGTCGCGAACACCGTCGCCGTCACGATGTACATCGGCATGCGCCGGCCCGCGACCGCGAAGTCCCTGGTGTTGTGCACCCACTTCGCCGCGTAGATGCCGATCGCGACGGAAATGATCCAGTAGATGATGACGAACCAGAGGAGCATGGAGCGTTCCGCCAATGGGCTGTGGGAGTAAGGCGCCATTTTAGGAGAAATTGATTGGACCGGGCTCGTAATGCACGGACGCGGTCTTCGACCAATCGTGCCTAACCGTCAATTTTTGATCCTGAATCGGACCTGAAATACGGCCGCCAAGCTACGCCTCAAAGAGTATCCGAGGGTGTCTGCCGCGGGTGTCCATAGAGGCGGTTCAACCAATCACTGAGAGCGCGAGTAATGACCGACGTCTTACGGCTAGCCTCCAGGTGGCGATCGGCATTCGCGATCGTGGCGCTCGTCGTTTTGACCTTGCCTAACGCGATCGCGGGGCCGATCGAGACCCATAGCGGCCTCGTTGAGGGAATCGAGGACAACGGCTCACTGGTATTCAAGGGGATTCCCTTTGCCGCGCCGCCCGTCGGGCCGCTACGTTGGCGCGGGCCGGGTCCGCCCGCGGCGTGGACCGGCGTGAGAAAGGCCGACCGCTTCTCGCCGATCTGCATGCAAAAAGGCGCCTACCCCGAGGACTCGCCGCCCGAGCCGATGAGCGAGGACTGCCTTTACCTCAACATCTGGGCGCCTGCAGGCGCGCGCGATGTCCGATTGCCCGTCATGGTCTGGATCTATGGCGGCGGACTACTCAACGGCTCGGCATCGACGCCGCTTTACGCGGGCGATGTGCTGGCCAGGCGCGGCGTGATTGTCGTTACCTTCAACTACCGGCTTGGCGCGCTCGGGTTTCTCGCGCACCCCGAGTTGACCCGCGAATCGCCGCAAAAGGTGTCCGGAAACTATGGATTGCTCGACCAAGTTGCGGCCATGCAATGGGTGAAGCGCAATATCGCGGCCTTCGGCGGCGATCCCGATAACATCACCGTATTCGGGCAATCGTCGGGATCGATCTCGATCAGCGCGCTGGGCGCGTCGCCCTTGGCGAAAGGGCTCTACCGGAGAGCGATCGGCCAAAGCGGCGGCTTGTTCGAGCCGCTGGATGCCGCGCCGGAGTTCAAGCTCGACGGCGCGGAACAGGTGGGGAGCGCCCTCGGCCGTCGGCTTGGCGCGGCCTCGCTGGAAGCACTTCGCGCGTTGCCGGCCGCGAAGTTCGTCGAAAAACACTACCCCGCGCAGCCGAATATCGACGGCTATGTCCTCACCCAGACGCCCTATGCAATTTACGCAGACCGGCGCCAACACGATGCCGACCTGTTGGTTGGATCGAACGGCGCCGAAGGGCTCTACTTTCTTGGTGGACGCAACATTACCGCCGCAAATCTGCTGATCGAACTCAAGCGCGACTTTCCGCCGTTTATCGTGTCCCTTGTCGGGCCGGAGCCGACCAGCGACGATCAACAAGCGCGCGCAGGTTTCATCGCTCTCGAAGGCGACATGCGCTTTGGCTGGAACATGTGGGCGTGGGCGCGCCTTCACGCCAGCGCGCGAAAGGGAAGAACGTATCTCTATCACTTCGCGCCCGCACGGCCGGGCGAGGAAGGCGCCTCGCACGGCGCCGAGATGCCCTATGTCTTCGGCCATCCGGGCCCAAAATCCGGTACCTGGACGAAGGCGGATCATCGACTTGCCGAGACTATGGCGGCCTATTGGACCAATTTCGCCAAAACCGGCAATCCCAATGGCGACGGCCTGCCGGTCTGGCCGGAAGCCAACGCGTCCGGCAATCCCGCACTCCTGATCGGCGACGACGTCCGCGCCGGCGAGTTGCCCAACGAGTCGAACCTCAAAAAGATTGATCGGCTCTATGCCACCGCGCGGTTCGTGCTCAACTACTGGCCCGTTATCGCCGGCGTTGTCGGTCTTGCCGTGCTTTTTCTGGGCTGGCAATTGGCGAGGATTGTTCTGAGGCGCCGGCGGGCAAGGACCTAGCTGCGCCCCAGAAGAACGTTGGTACAAGATGCTTCGCTCTAACAGCGCGAGCGCAAACGTATCGCAATACGTCCGTGGCCCACCGAATTTTGGTAGAGAATGCCGCGGTGTCGTCCATCCAGCTAGAGAACGTCTCCAAGCACTGGGGTGAGTCGCGGGCCCTCGAGGGCATCACCTTCGAGGCCGAGGCGGGCTCGTTCGTGGTCCTCCTGGGCCCCTCGGGCTGCGGCAAGTCCACGACGCTGCGCCTCATCGCGGGCCTGGACACGCCCACGGGCGGCACGATCCACATTGGCGGGCGCGACGTGACCCACCTTCCGCCGGCCGGCCGCGGGCTCTCGATGGTGTTCCAGTCCTACGCGCTCTTCCCGCACCTCACGGTGGCCGAGAACATCGTCTTCGGCCTGCGTGTTCGCAAGGTGGCCGATCGCGACGCGAAATTGAAACGCGTGGCGGAAATGCTCGGGCTCGTGCCGCTCCTTGCACGCAAGCCCTCGCAGCTTTCCGGCGGCCAGCAGCAGCGCGTGGCGCTGGGGCGGGCGATCGTCGCGGAAGCGCCGGTGTGCCTGATGGACGAGCCGCTCTCCAACCTCGACGCGCAGCTGCGCGGCGAGATGCGCCGCGAGATCCGCGCGCTGCAGCAGCGCCTCGGCATCACGATGGTCTACGTCACGCACGACCAGACCGAGGCCATGACCATGGCGGACCGCGT
The DNA here is from genome assembly GCA_038227085.1 of Burkholderiales bacterium. GTDB lineage: Bacteria > Pseudomonadota > Gammaproteobacteria > Burkholderiales > Usitatibacteraceae > Usitatibacter. Next base: position 3,650 of record JBBRQA010000205.1, read on the forward strand.
GGTGCTGCTTCGCAACGGCCGTATCGAGCAGGTGGGCTCGCCCGAGGACCTGTACGCGCGGCCGGCGACCGCCTTCACCGCGAGCTTCATCGGCGCGCCGCCGATGAACCTCGTGCGGGTGAACGGCGCGGACATCGTCACGGGCGTTCGCCCCGAAGACATGCGCTTCGATTCCAGCGGCATTGCCGCGCGCGTGGAGTCGGTGGAATACCTGGGCGCGGATTCGCTGGTGGCGGCGCGTATCGACGGGCAATCGCTATTGGTCCGCGTGCCGGGACATTCACGCGCCCGTCATGGCGACGCGGTACACATCGCGTGGGACAAGCCACACGAGCATCATTTCGACGCACAAACCGGAGGAAGAAAACCATGAAGAGCACCTGGCAGCTGGGGATCGCGGCGCTGGCGATGGCGGGGTTCGCCGCCGCGGCGGACACCGAGATCACGTTCTATTACCCGGTCGCGGTGGGCGGCCCGATCACCAGGACCATCGACCAGATGGCCGCGGACTTCGAGAAGGAGAACCCCGGCATCAAGGTGAAGCCCGTTTACACCGGCACTTACCAGGAATCGATCGTGAAGGCGTTGACCGCGCAAAAAGCCGGCACGCCGCCCACCATCGCGATCCTGCTCTCCACCGACATGTTCACGCTGATCGACGAGGACGCGATCGTGCCGTTCGAGAACAGCGACGCCGCGCCCTACTTCCCCGCCTTCCTCGCCAACAGCCAGACCGGCGGCAAGACCTGGGGCCTGCCGTTCCAGCGCTCCACCATCGTTCTCTACTGGAACAAGGAGCTCTTCAAGGAAGCCGGCCTCGACCCAAACAAGGGCCCGGCCAGCTGGGACGAGATGCTCGCCTTCGCGCAGAAGCTCACCAAGCGCGACGCCGCGGGCAATATCACCCAGTACGGCGTGCAGATTCCGTCCTCGGGATTCCCGTACTGGCTGTTCCAGGGCCTCACCACGCCCAACGGGGTCGAGCTCATGAACTCCGCCGGCACCGAGACTTACTTCGGCAAGCCCGAGGTGATCGAGGCGCTGCAGTACTGGGTGGACCTCGGGCGCAAGTACAAGGTGATGCCGACGGGCGTGATCGAGTGGGGCACGACGCCGAAGGACTTCTTCGAGAAGAAGATCGCGATGATGTGGACCACCACGGGCAACCTCACCAACGTGAAGACCAACGCCAAGTTCGACTTCGGCGTGGCGATGCTGCCCGAGAAGAAGCGCCGCGGCTCGCCCACGGGCGGCGGCAACTTCTACGTCTTCAAGAAGGCCTCGGGGGAGCAGCAGGCCGCGGCGTTGAAGCTCGCCAAGTGGATGACGACGCCCGAGCGCGCCGCGCAGTGGGGCATCGACACCGGCTACGTCGCCGTGCGTCCCGATGCGTGGAAGACCGCGAGGATGACCGAGTACGTGAAGGCCTTCCCGGTGGCGGCGGTGGCGCGCGACCAGCTGCAATACTCCGTCGCCGAGCTCTCCACGCACGATAACCAACGCGTCACCAAGGCGCTGAACGATGGAATCCAGGCTGCGCTCACCGGGGCGAAGACTCCGGAGCAGGCGATGAAGGACGCACAGGCCGAGGCTTCGCGCATCCTTCGCTCGTACAAATAATGCATGCATAAGTCCGCCGCGTGGATCCATGGTTGGCTGCTGCTGTTGCCGGCGGCCGCCCTCCTCGCGCTTTTTACCCACTGGCCCATCGTCGGCACGATCTGGGACAGCTTCCACGCGACACCGAAAGGCGGAAGGCCGGCGCCATGGGTGGGTCTCGAGAACTACCAGGTCATGGTGGCCGACGAAGTGTTCTGGAAGTCGCTGGTCAACAACCTCTGGTATTGCCTCGGCACGATCCCGCTCTCCATCGCGCTCGCCATCTTGATGGCGCTCTGGGTGAACTCCACGATGCGCGGGCGCACGTGGCTGCGCATGGCGTTTTTCACGCCGACGGTCCTGCCGATGATCGCGGTGGCCAACATCTGGCTCTTCTTCTTCACGCCGCAGTACGGCCTGCTAGAGCAGCTGACTCGGCTCTTCGGCATCGCGGGACGCAACTGGCTGGGCGATCCGGAGACCGCGCTCGCCTGCGTGACGGTGGTCGCGATCTGGAAGGAAGCGGGCTTCTTCATGATCTTCTTCCTCGCCGCATTGCAATCGATCCCGCCATCGCTCGCGGAGGCCGCGGCCATCGAGGGCGCCTCGCGTCCGTATTACTTCCGCCGCGTGGTGTTCCCGCTCCTCATGCCGACCACGCTCTTCGTGCTGGTGAACGCGGTGATCAACTCGTTTCGCCTCGTCGACCACATCGTCGTCATGACCAAGGGCGGGCCCAACAACGCGACATCGCTGCTGCTCTTCCACATCTACCAGGTGGGATTCAGCTTCTGGGATACCGGGTATGCCGCGGCGCTGACCGTGGTGCTCCTCGTGATCCTGGGTAGCGTGGCGCTCGCGCAGTTCTTCTTCCTGGACAAGCGCGTCCACTATCAATGAGGCGCGTCGAGACCGCCGCCGCCTGGCTCCTCGGATTCCTGTGGATCCTGCCGCTGCTCTACGCGTTCTGGACGGCGTTCCATCCGCCCGAGTTCTCCACGCGCCTCGCGCTCGCCGCTCCGCTCACGCTCGAGAACTTCGCCCGCGCGTGGGATGCCGCGCCGTTCGCTCGCTATTTCCTGAACAGCTTCATGCTGGTGACGATGGTGCTCGCCGCGCAGCTTTTCCTCTGCACGCTCGCCGCCTACGCCTTCGCGCGCTTCGAATTTCCCGGCAAGGACGTGGCCTTCGTCCTCGTGCTGGTGCAGCTCATGATCATGCCGGACGTGCTCATCGTGGAAAACTACCGCACGCTGGGGCGCCTGGGAATCCTCGATTCGATACCCGCGATCGGCCTGCCGTACATGGCCTCCGCGTTCGGCATCTTCCTTCTGCGCCAGACGTTCAAGACCATCCCGCGCGAGCTGGACGAGGCGGCGCGCGTCGAGGGCGCGGGGCCGCTCCAGGTGCTATGGAAGGTCTACGTGCCGCTCGCGCGCCCCACCTACCTCGCCTTCGGCCTGGTCTCGGTGAGCTATCACTGGAACAACTTCCTCTGGCCCCTCATCGTCACAAGCTCGGTGACGTCGCGCCCGGTAACGGTCGGCTTGCAGGTGTTCTCCTCGGGCGACCAGGGCATCGACTGGTCGGTGATCACAGCGGCAACGCTGATGACCTCCGCGCCGCTCCTCCTCGCGTTCCTGCTCTTCCAGCGCCAGTTCGTGCAGTCGTTCATGAGGGCGGGGATCCGGTGATCGTCGAACTTATCTCACGTCGCCTTTCGTAGATAGCTGGAATTGCGCGCACTGGCCCGACGCGAGCTCGGCTTCCATTCCCCAAGTCGGACTGTAGAAAGTCGGGCCGAGGCCGGCCGTTTCGATTCGGTAGCGTCCCGGCGGGGCATTGATCCGAAACGCGCCGTTTCGATCGGTCTGCGTTAGATATTCCACGGCGCCGCCGGCAATCAGAATCTCCACACCTTGCGCAGGCGGCCACCCCGGGCCTGTGCCCTCGGTCACCTCGCCCTCGATGGTCGCGCCGGCGGCAAGAGGCAAGGCCTGGATCTCGCGGATCGTCTCCCGAACGTAGCCGGGCTCGTCGATCGGACCACAGCCACCCACCATTCCCCCTCGAATGAAAGCGACGCGACGCTCTCCGACCTCGGCCGTCCAACGCGCCGATGCATCTTCAGTGCGCACCTTCACGAGTCGTCCCGCCTTGCCCTTGAACGTTCGCTCGACCTCGATCGTGAATTCGATTTCGCCCGCCACCTCGTCTCGTCTAACCGCGGCGATCTTCCCGAGCAGCACCGAGTCGCTA
>JBBRQA010000206.1:0-7469 GCA_038227085.1 Burkholderiales bacterium
CTACTTCAACTACACCTTCATCGACGCCGTGCCGCGCCTGGTGGAGGAGGTCGAGGATTCCATTGCCGCGCTGTCGGGCGAGGGTGCTCGTCCCCGGCTGCCGACGCTGGTCTCGGTGGGAAGCTGGGTGGGCGGCGATCGCGACGGCAATCCCTTCGTAGACGCCGAGATGCTGGAAGTCGCCTTCCGCCGCCAGAGCGAGGTGATCTTCGACCATTACCTCGCGCAGGTGCATGCGCTGGGCGCGGAGCTTCCGCTTTCCGGGCTCCTCACGCGCACCACGCCCCAATTGGCGGCGCTCGCGGAGCATTCGCCGGACCGCTCTCTGCATCGGCAGGACGAGCCGTACAGGAGGGCGCTCACCGGCGTCTACGCGCGCCTCGACGCGACGGCGTCGGCGTTGGGATTGAAGCTCCAGCATCGCACCGCCGTGGGCAAGGCCGCGCCCTATGCCGGGGTGCACGAGTATGAGCACGACCTCGAGGTGATCGACGCGAGCCTGCGGGTGGGCGGCAGCGCCCTGCTGGCCGACGGGCGGCTACGCCAGCTTCGCGATGCGGCGCGTGCCTTCGGATTCCACCTGGCGCGCGTCGACCTGCGCCAGAATTCCGACGTGCACGAGGCCGTCGTCGCCGAGATGCTGCGTCATGCGGGCGTGGTGGAGGATTACAGAGCGCTCGACGAGGAGGAGCGCCGGCGCCTCCTGCTCGCGGAGCTGCAATCGCCGCGCGCATTGCGCTCGCGGTTCGCGAAGTATTCCGAGCTTGCGCACGGCGAGCTCGCCATCTTCGAGGCGGCCGCCACCGTGCACGCGCGCCTCGGCCCCGATGCGATCCGCCAGTACGTGATCTCGAAGACCGACAATGTATCGGATCTCCTCGAGGTCGCGTTGCTGCTGAAGGAGGTGGGCCTCGTCACGCCAGGCACGGCGCCATCCTCGCGCCTTCAGATCGTGCCGCTCTTCGAGACCATCGGGGACCTGGAGCGCGCGCCCAAGACGATGCGCGCGTGGTTCAAGATCCCCGCGGTGAAGAGCCTCATCGCATCGCTGGGCGGGGTGCAGGAGGTGATGCTCGGCTATTCGGACAGCAACAAGGACGGCGGCTACGTCACCTCCAACTGGGAGCTCTACAAGGCGGAGACCGCGCTGGTGCAGGTGTTCCGCGAGGCGGGCGTGCGGCTGCGCTTCTTCCACGGGCGCGGCGGCACCGTGGGACGTGGCGGCGGCCCCAGCTACGACGCGATACTCGCGCAGCCGCCGGGGAGCGTGCAGGGGGAGTTGCGGCTCACGGAGCAGGGCGAGGTGATCGCGAGCAAGTACGCGAACCGCGAGATCGGGTTGCGCAACCTCGAGGCGCTCTTCGCGGCCACGGTGCGCGCCACGCTCGACCGTGCGCCGCACGCCGCTCACGAGAGCTTTCACGGCGCCATGGAGGAGCTTTCGCGCGATGCGATGGCCGCATACCGCGACCTGGTCTATGGCACCGAAGGATTCGTCGAGTACTTCCGCGCGACCACGCCGATCGGCGAGATCGCCGAGCTCAACATCGGCTCGCGCCCGGCGTCGCGCAAGAAGTCCGACGCCATCGAGGACCTGCGCGCGATCCCGTGGGTGTTCTCCTGGGCGCAATGCCGCGTGATGCTGCCCGGATGGTACGGCTTCGGCGCTGGCGCGAAGGCGTTCGTCGAGCGGCGCGGCCCGGAGGGCAGGGCATTGCTCGAGCGCATGTGGAGGGAATGGCCGTTCTTTCGCGCGATGCTCTCCAACCTCGACATGCTGCTCGCCAAGGCGGACATGACGGTCGCCGCGCGCTACAAGGAGCTCCTTGCCGATGCCGCGCTCGCCGATCGAATCTTCGGGCGCATCCAGGGGGAGTTCGAGGCGACAGTGAAGGCTCTTTCGGAGATCACCGGCGCCACGACCTTCCTCGCGGCGAACCCCGCGCTCGCACGCTCGATCCGCAACCGCTTCCCTTACCTCGATCCGCTGAACCACCTCCAGCTCGAGCTCCTGCGCAGGCATCGCGCCGGCAGCGACAACGAGCGCGTGAAGAACGGCATCCACCTTTCCATCAACGGCCTCGCCGCGGGGCTGCGTAACTCCGGCTGACGTCCTAGCGCGCGGGCGTGCGCAGTTGCGTCATCGCGCCGTACACCAGCGCGCTCACCTGCTCGCGGTAGTACTTGCGGATGTCGCCGGGTGCCGCGGTGCCGAACACGACCACGAGGCGTTCCTTCGGATCGTTCCACCATCCCGTGCCGTTGGCGCCGTTCCACGTGTAGTCGCCCTGGCTTCCTGGCACCGCGGCAATGCCGTCGTAGACGCGCACCGCGACGCCGTAGCCGAACCCGTAGCCGCCGCGCTGCGGCTCGGTGCCCTCGACCTGCGTCTTGATGTTGGGGCCGAGCTGGTCGGTGGTCATCATCGCGACCGTCTTGGGGCTCAGCACACGGTGGCCGTCGATGGTGCCCCCGTCGAGGAGCATCTGGCCGAAGCGCAGGTATTCGCCCACGGTGCTGTAGGCGCACGAGCCGCCGCAATCGAACTTCATCGTCTGGTCGAGGCTCGCGATTCGCTGCGGCTTGCCGGAGATCGGATCGACCGGCAGCGGGCGCGCGAGGCGTTTGCGTTTCTCCGCGGGCAATTGGAACGTGGTCTCCGGCATGCCTGCCTTGTCCCACACCGCGGCCTTCAGGTAGCGACCGAGAGGTTGTCCCGTCTGCTTCTCGATCACGAGCCCGAGGACATCGATGGAGAAGCCGTAGTCCCACACGGTGCCCGGCTGGTAGAGCAGGGGAAGCGTGGCGAGCTTGGCGAGGAACGCAGGGCCGTCGTACTCGGCCGCGGCGGTCGCGGAGCCACCCGGGTAGAGCTTGTGCACCGGGGAGTTGCCGCGCCCGCCATAGGTGAGGCCCGAGCTGTGGCGCATCAGGTCCTGGATGTAGATGGGCTTCGCGGACTCGACCTTCACATCGACGTTGGTGCCGATGACGCCGACTTTCATCTCGTGGAAGGCGGGGAAGTATTCGTCGAGGCGCGACTTCAACGGGAGGCGTCCTTCTTCGTTCAGCACGAGCCCGCCGACCACCGCCATCGGCTTGGTCATGGAAGCGAGGTTGAAGATGGCGTCCAACGGCATCGGCGTGCCCGCCGCCTTGTCGAGGTAGCCGAACGACGTGTAGTAGACGAGCCTGCCGTCGCGCGCGATGGCGACCACCGCGCCCGCGACGCGATTGGCCTCGATCTCGCGCGCGAAGAACTTGTCGATGCGGGCCAGGCCATCGACGGAGAAACCGGCTTGCTCCGGGGCGATCGGCGGAAGCGGTTGCGCGAAGGCGGACGACGCGACAAGCATGAGGCTCACGGCAAGCAAGCGCATGGGTATTTCTTCCTTTGGGAGCGGTGAAGCATCGTACCAGCGCCCGCCGGTTCACTCCCCGGGGAGGCGGTTTCATCCGTTCGGCGCCCGATTGGTCGCAAGCCCCCTCCTGCCCTGAGCGCCTGGGCTACGGTGGCGCGACATCTCCAACCAAGAGGCGCGGCATGCATCCCCCAAGGCTCCATCGCTCGCTCAGAGCGCTCCTCCTTGCGCTAGTCATCGCCGTGGCGAGCGCTCCGGCGCTCGCCGAAAACAAATCCGATATCTGGTGGAACCCCGCGGAATCCGGGAAGGGCCTTATCGTCATCGACCACGAAACGGATCTCTTCGTGGTTTGGTGCTCCTATGTGGAAGGAGTGGGAACACCGCGGTGGTTCGTGATGCCGGGCGGGGCGCTCAGCGCCGATCGAAGAACTTTCGAGGGCAACGTCTACTACACGCTGTCGATCGGGTACGGCGAGGTCCAGGTCGAAAGCGTCAATTCTTTCGGCACGTCAGCTGCGCGCTTCACGTGCGCATGGGCAAGCGTGATCACGCCGCCGAAGAGCGCCCAGCGCAAGATGTCGCCCGACATGTTAAGCGGCGGCGGGTAGAAACCCGCGGGCTGCAGCCACCACGTCGCGATCGCGTATCCGCTCGCGGCACCCGCCAGCACCGCCAGCGCCAGCGCGACATCGCGCATTCGGCCGTCTGGCAGGAAGGCCTCGACGCAGCTCACGGCGATCCACATGGCGAGGCCGCACAACAGCACTTCCAGGAAGAAGTCGATCCAGCCCCGCCAAATTGCGGCCGCATCGCCATCCTTGTAGACGCTGGGCTGGAACAGGATCTCCGTCGAGATGACGAGGCATAGAGCCACCACGATGGCGAAGCGCTTCCACGACAATTCCCTCGCCAGCGCCGCCATCCTGCCCATCACCCCTCCCGGCACCCATTATTCCGCAAGAGTAGGGGGAGCGCATCCTCCAAGCTCGGGTTTGGCGCCGCAGGGAGGCCGTTTCGTCGCAAACTCGGGGCTAGATCCCCGCATACCACTGATAGCCCTCGTCCTCCCAGTAGCCGCCCTTGCCGCGCTCGATGTGCGCGAAGCTCTCCACCAGCTCGATGCGCATGATGTACTTGGCCATCTTGTAGCCGAGCTGGCGTTCCACCCGCACGCGGATCGGCGCGCCGTTGGCCACGGGAAGCGTCGCGCCGTTCATCTCGTAGGCGAGGATGGTCTGCGGATGGTGCGCGTCTTCCAGGTCGATGCTCTCGTAGTACGGGTGGGAGCCATCGTCTTCCATGGGGTCGGCGCAGTGGAAGACAACGAATTTGGCGTTGGCCTTGGGCTGCGCCTGCGCGAGGATGTCGCCGAGCGGCACGCCCTTCCACTTGCCGATGGCGCTCCAACCCTCCACGCAATCGTGGCGCGTGATCTGAGTGCGGGAGGGCATCGCGCGCAATTCCGCGAGCGTGAGCTTCATCGGCTTCTCGACGAGACCGTCGATTTGAAGCGACCAGCCCGCGAAATTGCCGGCGGCGAGCGCCTGGTACTCGGGGTTGTTCGGACTGGCCGTGCCGTTGCTGCGGAAGGTCGGCGACATGTCCGCCTCGGAAAACTCCTGGGCCATGGATTTCCGCGACGTCACGAGGTGCTGCGCACCGCTGCTCAGCTTCTCGCCGGCCGACAGCACCTTGGGAAACCACTCGGTGTGCGACAGCTTCTCGCAGCCGGCGGTGAAGAGGAGGCCCACGCCGCCGGTGACGCGCAGCAGGAAGTGCCGTCTATTACTTTGCTTCCGCATCGGGAGCCTCCACGGTGACGCGATACTTGCCGGTGATCATCGAGCGCAGGTTGTTCCAGAGCCCGGTAATGACGACCTCGAAGACGTGGATGAGCACGAAGCCCACCAGGACCCACGCCGCCGTGAAGTGCAGGGTGCGCGCCGACTGCCGCCCGCCGAAGAGCGCGACCCAGCTCGGCACCACGGTATCGGCCCACGGCGACATGGCCAGGCCCATGAGGATCAAGAGCGGCAGCACGCCGAAGATGATCGAGAGGTAGGCCAGCTTTTGGAGCACGTTGTATTCCCTGGCCGCTTCGCCGCTCGGATGGCGGAAGCGGACATGGTCCTTGATCGATCGCCCGATGGACTTCCAATCGCGCTGGGTTGGTGCGAGGTCGTTCTTCACGTGCCGGGTCGCAATCGAGTAGGCCACGTAGCAGATGCCGTTGATCGCGAAGAGCCACGCGAAGAAGAGATGCCAATTACGCGCCATGGAGAGCCACGCGGAATCCGGGACCGTCATCCAAGAGGGAAAGCCGCGGGCCACGATCTCGCCTTGGGAATTCGCCGAGGCGCCGAGGAAGCCCGTGGTGACGAAGTCGTGGCCGAAGATGCGCGTGATGCCGATCGTGTCGTCGCCTTCCTCTTTCGAGGTGAGGGCGAGGATCGGCGGCCGGCCGGTGTACGAGGACTTCCCCCAGTACAGGGCCGGGTGCGCGTTGAAAATCTGCAGCCCGCTCATCAGCAGGATCGTCGCCGACACGACGTTGATCCAGTGCATGACACGGATCGCCAGCTTGTGGCGCTGGTAGAGATAGCTATGCGAAAGGGGTTCGTCCATGGTTCGCTCCGAGGTTGCGCTGGTTAGTCTGCCAACCCCCGGGCAGCCTTACAACCAGGGAGCGTGGCGCGGCTTATTTGCCTCCCATCGAGTCCTTCTTCATCTTGTCCTCGACGCCACCCTTCATCATCCCGTCGCCCTTCATCTTCCCGTCGCCCTTCATCATCCCGTCGCCCTTCATCATCCCGTCGTGCATCATGGCCATGTCCTTCATGTCCACCATGCCGCTCTTGTTCTTCTTCATCTTGGCCCACATCCCCTCGTGATATTTCATGAACTCGTCCTTCGAGATCATGCCGTCCTTGTTGGCGTCCATCATCTTCATGTCCATCCCCATGCCCTTGTCGTCGGCGGCCATGGCCGATGCAGCGGCGATGCTCAGGATTGCCGCGAAAACGGCCGATTTCGATTTGCTCATTTGGAACTCCTCAGGTGGAACTGCGCGTATTCGAATGTGCTGCTACCCCGGACGGCATACGCAGGAACCGGCCTGCCGGATTCAGGCCCGGTTTCGGCGTCGATGATGCTGTCGGCACTGCGGACTTCGCCCCACGCCACTACCGAGGAAACGACGATCGGATCCGCGGAGCATACGGTCGGGCGATGCTACACCTTCCGGTTCCGGCCGATTGGGTATAGTGATTTCATCCGCTCGGGAGGTCTCCATGTTGATGTCCGCCGCCGATTACCGCGAGTCGCTGCGCAGCTACCATCCCGTCGTGTACGTCGACGGGAGGAAGGTCGAGTCGGTCGCCGACGAGCCCGCGCTCGCCCCCGGCATCAACGGCATCGGCGTCACCTACGATTTCGCGCTGCGCGAGTCCTCGGAAGTGCTGATGCGCACCACGGCGCCCGGGTACGACGGGCCGGTCAACCGCATGCTTGCGATCCCGCGCTCGAGCGCCGACCTCCTGAACAAGCTGGAAGCGGTGCGGCTCGTCTGCCAGGAGACCGGCTGCGCGCAACGCTACCTCGGCGGTGACGCACTCTCCGCAATTTTTCACGGGACGTTCAAGCTCGATGCGGAGGAGGGGACCGAGCACCACGCACGCGTGAACGCGTACCTGCGCCACGTCTACGACAACGACCTCACACTCGGTATCGCGATGACCGACGCCAAAGGCGACCGGACGCTGCGCCCTTCCGAGCAGCCCAACGCCGATGCCTACGTGCACATCGTCGAACGGCGTTCGGATGGAATCGTGATCTCCGGCACCAAGGCGATCGTGACCTCGGCCCCATACGTGCACGAGCTCCTGGTGATGCCGTGCCGCAACATGACCGAGGCCGACAAGGATTTCGCGGTGTGCTGCGCGGTGCCGGTCGATGCGCCCGGGCTCACCATCGTCGCGCGCCCAGCGGGCCGGCCGGGAGAGGCGGCAGCCACATTCAGCGGCAAGTACGGGCAATCGACGGGTGTGTGCCTTTTCGACAGGGTCTTCGTGCCGTGGGATCGCGTCTTCCTCGCCGGCGAATACC
>JBBRQA010000207.1:0-7412 GCA_038227085.1 Burkholderiales bacterium
GTACTTGGTGATTTCCTTGCATTCCTCGATACAGGCGCGTTTTCTTCCGGCAACGGCACCCGCCGCGCGCTCGAGGCAATGGTCGACGTGGTCGTGAATGATCGTCTTCTTCGCGGCGACCAGCGCTTTTTCCACGGGGTGGTGTTGCTGCACTATGTCCAGGCACGATCGCCGGACTCCAGCATTTCGATGATTCCGCGCAAGTGCCCTCGGCGCGTTACCCCCTTATTCACGGCCCTATTGAATCTTTGGCCAGTATCGCTCCGATGCCACGGTGCCTTGAACGGCGCACCAGTCACCGAGATAACGATGACTCCCCGTGGGGACGCCACCTCAATTCAAGACTTTCCCGAAATTCGGGAACCTTTCGTGAATTGCTGGCCGACACAATGCTACGCCTAGCGCAGAAGTATTGATTTTCAGCCATATTTAGCGAAGAGCTCCGCTTGGAACGCCGTCGGATCAGTGGGTTAAGGTAGAATGTCCCCCTGCTTTGGGAGCAAGATGTCGGGGGTTCGAATCCCTCTACCCCGACCACCGACAATTCGATTCCGCATGCGCCCGTAGCTCATCCGGATAGAGCACCGGCCTTCTAAGCCGGGGGTAACAGGTTCGAATCCTGTCGGGCGCGCCAAGGTTTCTCGATTATGGTGGCTGTAGCTCAGCGGTAGAGTCCTGGATTGTGATTCCAGTCGTCGTGGGTTCGAGTCCCATCAGCCACCCCATTCTTCAGGGCCCTTCGAGTTAGAAGGGCTTTTTCTTTTCTCCGGTCCCCGCGGCGCCGTCCGGGTTTACCTCGCTCCACGCGGCCACGAAGGACCTGGTCACATCCTCGATGTCGTAACTCAGCGTTCGCGCGGCGTTCGCGTTGAACGTGGAGCGAATCCCTCCCCTGTGCCAGGCCGTGTACGCGCCGACGTTCACACGGGCCCCGATCTTCAGGGCGCCGACGAGCTGCGCGTCCAGGGAAAACGAATAGAAGCATTGACCGTCCAGAAGCGCGATCACGTTGACGTTGTAGTAGAGAAACGTGTCCGGGCTCGGGCTTGCGGACGGCCTGAGAATCACTTTCGACTGCCGCAGGACGGACGTGGCCGAGCTCTCGATGGCCTGCGTGGAAATGGCGCACTTCAGCGCGTGCCCATCGAGGCCTTCGACCCTGACCGTGAATGCGCGAACTCCGCGAAGTTCCTCGGCGGTTGAGGCGGCCGCATGGGTGGCCAAGGAGGTGCAGGCGCAGAGCAGGAATGCCGCCGCGGAATGGACGGTATGCTGCGGAGAGGGTAGCGGCATGGGTATGCTCCGTCCGGATCGCGCTAAACGCGCCTTCGCACGATCTGCGCCTGCTCGCGCTGCCAGTCGCGTTCCTTCTCGACCTGGCGCTTGTCGTGCTGCTTCTTGCCTTTCGCCAGGCCGATGGAGATCTTTACCCGCCCCTTGGTGTAGTGCAGGTCGATCGGCACCAGCGTGTAGCCCTTCTGTTCGACCTTGCCGATGAGCTTGCGGATCTCCTCGGAATTGAGGAGGAGCTTGCGCGAGCGCGTGGGGTCCGGGTGCACGTGGGTGGACGAGGAGGCGAGCGGGCTGATGTGCATGCCGATCACGAAAGGCTCAGCACCCATCAGCGTGACGTAGGCTTCCTTCAGCTGCACGCGGCCGGCGCGGATGGCCTTGACCTCCCAGCCCTCGAGGACCAGCCCGGCCTCGTAGCGCTCCTCGACGAAGTAGTCGTGGAAGGCCTTCTTGTTTTCGACGATCGACATAAGTTGTTTATTCTACCGGTCGCACCATGCCAACCGTCCTGAAGAGCGTCCTCGTCCCGTGTCCCGCGCGCACCATGTTCGACCTTGTGGACGACGTGGAGCGCTATCCAGAGTTCCTGCCCTGGTGCTCGAGCGCGCGCGTGTTCGAGCGCACGGAGGCGATCACGCGCGCGCGGATCGACATCGATTACCACGGCCTGGCGAGCCATTTCTCGACGATGAACCGCAAGGACGCGCCGCGCAGCATGGATCTCGAGTTCGTCGAGGGCCCCTTCGACGCCTTCAAGGGCCGCTGGACCTTCGTCGCGCTGGGCGAGGGCGGCTGCCGCGTCGAGTTCGCGCTCGACTACACGTTCTCGAACGCGGCGATGGCGGCGCTGCTGGGCCCGGTGTTCGGCCATATCATCGAGACGCTGGTGGACCGCTTCGTCGCGCGCGCCGAGGCCCTTGGGTGATGCGCGTCGCCGTCGCGATCGCGTTTGCGGACCGCCAGGAGGTGATCGAGCTGGAAGTGCGCGATGGCGCGACGGCGGAAGATGCGATCGCCGCGGCGCGCCTGGATCCGCGCCTGGCGGGCGTCGACACGGCCGCGTTCAAGGTGGGAATCTGGTCGCGCCCGGCGAGCCGCGCGTCCGTGCTGCGCGAAGGAGACCGCGTGGAGCTCTATCGCGAGCTGAGGGCCGACCCCAAGGATATGCGCCGGCGGCGCGCGCGCCTCAAGCCTTCGACTCGATCTCGAAGCGGGCCTTGATCCAGTCCGCGCCCTTGCGAATGATCCGGTTCAGCCGCACGCGGTAGTGCGCATCGCCGGCCTTGATGGCGAGGCTCAGGTCGGAGCGGAAGTCGGCCACTCGCACGATCACCGAGTCCAATTTGCCGTTGGTGTCGAGCCCCGGCATGTAGAGGCCCTGCAGCGCGGCGCCACCCGAGGTGGGCGAGAGGTCCACCGGGATCGGCCGGTAGGCAAGGACCTCGATGCCGACCAGGATCTCGCCGCGCACGCGGTTGGCGAGCTTGCGCACCACCTGGCCCACGATCCATCCGCCGGTGTCGTGGTTGCGCAGCGCGATGATGCCGTTCAGCAGGATCATCTCGGCCGCGGCGCGGTCCACCAGCAGGCCGTACCCCTTGGAGCTCAGGTCGTAGACCTTCCAGCGCTCGATGTCGGGATCCGCAGCAGGCTCGTCCTTCGCGGCCGGCGCGGTCTCGCTCGCGACCATCGAAAGGCCGGTGGGGCTGAGCTCGATCGTCTCGGCGACCGCGGCGGGCGCGGCGGGGCGCGGCGCCGTGGCTCGCGACGGCGCGTCGCGCATCTTGCGCATCACGCGGTCGATGCCGATCACGACGTCGACTTCGCGGTCCTCGAAATGGGTGCGCTCCTCGATGCGATTCTCGCTGCCGGCGAGGATCGAGTGATAGAGCTTCTCGATGATGGCGAGGAGCGCAACGTGCTCCTCGACCGGGAACACCGCGCCCGCGCCGTAGCCCGCGTAGAGGCGTCCATGGCGCAGCCCCAGCTGCACCTCCTCGATCTGCGCCTTGAGCCCGTCCACACGCACGTAGCGCACCGACTCGCCGTGGCTGTCCTTGCGCATGAGATGCATGCCGGAGTCCGACGCGAGGTCGACGAAGAACAGGTGGTTGCGCGTGGAGTACTCGGTGTCGAGCGAGTAGTCGTTGCACCACGACGAGAACCAGCCGTCGGCGATCTCGATCTGGATCTTGGAGAGGTTGCCGGTGTTGAGGATGTCGAGGATCAGGGTGCGCAGGTAGAGCGACTGCACCGAGGGCTTGAAGCTCGGCTGCGAGGGGTGCAGGACGAACGGCACCTGGGAGTAGCCGTCGGCCTCCGAGAGCGCGTAGAGCGCATGCAGCTGCTTCCACGGCGCCGCGCGCCCGGGCTCGTTCAGGAAGTAGCCCCACTTCACGAAGCTGTGGATCGAGTTCAGCGCGAGGCCGGTGACGCGAAACATCGTGTCGAGCGCCTCGCGCGTGGTCGCCCACGAGTTGCGGTTGCGCAGGAAGCGCTGGAACCCGTTGGCCGCTTCGAGGCAGATGCGCTGGATGTTGAGCGCGAAATCGCGGTCGGCCTCCGACACCGCCGCCGGCTGGCGCAGGAAGTCGATCTGGTCGTAGAGGAGGAGTGCCTGGAAATGCTCCTCGATGCGCATCAGCTCCTGCAGGCGCCCGAGGGTGAACTCCGAGCCGTCCTTGCCGAGCTCGCGGATCGACGACAGGAAGAGCGCGCGCGACGCCGCCTCGCGCACCGTCTTGAGGGAGAGGACGCGTTCGGCGTCGGCGAATTCGCTCGACATGTCAGGCGACCGAGAACATCTCGATGTTGCGCAACGCCGGCATGGGGTTGGGCACCAGGTCCTGCTCGTTGATCCCGGCCTGGGCCATCAGCGCGTTGCGCAGCTCGTTCGCCAGCACCTCGTTCTGGAAGTCCATCGGCATGCCGAGCCAGTTCTCCGCGACTGGGTCGAAGCTCGCCTCGGCGGCGAGTCGCCTGGCCTGGCTGGGGCCGATGGTCTCGAAAGTGTTCACCGGCGCCTGCGCGTAGAGCTCATTGCCCGGGTCGATCTCGCGGCCGAAGTACTGCACCTTGCGCCAGTACTCGCTCTTGGCGTGCTGCGTGCGGAAGCGGCGCGCGAGCTCGGCGAACTCGCCGGTGAGCCGCTCCAGGCGGAAGATCTCGAAGAGAGCGAGCCAGTTGCGCACTTCTTCGGGGTTGCGTTCGATGGCGTAGTGCAGGAGCTCCACCGCGCGCGCCAGCGCTCCGTCCTCGTAGAAGAGGCGCGCGCCCTTCACCACCGAGGCTGGATCTTCGAGCGTGATCGCGCCCTTGCCGATCTCCGGGAAGCGCTCCTCGATGTAGCGCCGGCGCAGGTCGTCGGTATTGGTGTCGGGAAGGCGCGTGGACAGCTCGACGTCGGAGTCGAGCTCGCGGCGCGGCAGGTCTACGGGCGTGAGCTCAGGGGCGAACGCCACCTCCTCGGCCTTGAACTCGTCGGCCACGACGATACGATCGTCCTCGTGCGCGGCTACCGGCTCCTCCTCGTAGTAGGTCTCCTCTCGGCGCCGGCGCGCGAGCCTCCACGCGAGCGTCGCCGCGGCGGCCACGAGAAGGAGTGCGAGAAGCCACAGGCCGTAGTAGAGCCAGTCGAACGGCGCCTCTGGCGAACCCCTGGAGGCGGGGCGTGGTTGCGGTTTCGTTTCGGGCGGCGCGCTCGCGACGGGCTCCGGCCTGGTCTCGGCGGCGGTCACGCTGGGGGCGATCGGCTCGCTCGCTGCGGGCTTCGCGGCTTCAGCGACGGGCGCAGTCTCGGCCGTCGCGACCGGCTCGGGCTTGGGCGCTACGGGCTCCGGCTTGGGCGCCACGGGCTCCGGCTTGAGCGCCGCGGGCTTCTCGATAACGGGCGCGGCCTGCTCGACGACCGGCTCCGCCTTCACCGGAGCGGGCGGGGGCAGGACCTTCGGCGCTTCCGCGGCCTTCGGCGGCGGGAAGGAGCTCGGCATGCCGGCCAGCTTCAGCTGCAACTCCGCCACGCGCGACTCGAGCTGACGAACGCTGTTTCGCAATGCGAGGACTGCGGCGACCTGGTCGTCCGCGTCGAGCACCAGCAGGCGATCGCGCAGCTGAGCACGCATGCGGTCGTCGATGGTGCGGCTCGGTGAGAGATCGATCTCCGGGGACGAAAGCTTGAGCGCGTAGCCCTGCGTCGGGTGCTTGCGAACGGTGGCCGGCGCCTTGGATACGATCAACTCTTCGCGCGGCGCGGGCGGCGAGCGCGACGCGGGGGTGGCGCGTTGCTGCGGCGCGGGGCGGGTGGGGCGTTCGCGTGGCGGGGGAGGCGCGGCGCGCTCGGAAGTTTCGCCGGGCGCGCGCGCGATGCGCGGCGGCGCCGCCGCCGTGCTCGTTTCGGACGGGGGGCGCGCGCGCGCGAAGGTGCGCAGGTCCGGGAGTGCGATCGGCGTGTCCACCGGAATGGGATCGGCGTCGCCGAGGGCCGCGAGCGGCGGATTGGTTTCGCGCAGGGCGGCGATGTAGGATTTTTTCGCCGCACGGTTGGTGGGGAAGATCGCGTTGGCGATCGATTCGAGCGTGTCCCCGATGCGCGCGATGAGCGTGGCGACCGCCGCGGGCAGGCCTGCGGCGATGCCTTGCGTGGCCGCTTCCGGCCTGCGAAAAGGGGTGGCGGGAGGAGACGCAGCCGCGGGCACCTGGCCCGTGGTGCGTGGATCGACGAGGAGCGAATAGTCGCGGCGATATTCGGCGAACTGGCCGGGGCACGCCGCCACGACGGTGAGGCTGAGCGCGGGCTCGTTCACGTAGCTTTGCGAGCGGATGCGCAGGTACGTGCCCTGGGCGGAGCGCTCGAGCGAGACGCGCGCCGTGGCAAGGCGCGGCAGGGCGGCGCCGGGATCCGGAGCGAGCGTGAAGCACGCCGGCTCGATCGACTCGCCCTTGTCGATCGTCACGGGGATGCGCACGTCCAGGCTCTCGCCCAGCGCGGAGCGGACTTCGGGCTCGCCCAGCGCGAGCGCCAGCGCCTGGGGCGCGGCAAGCGCCAGGGAGGCTGCGCAGAGGAGCGCTAGCGGCCGCGGTCCCCTATGCCATGAGTGCGCCAAGAAATCTCCTTGTTATGGGCCGCGACGCGCGGCCGGTCGCCGTTCACGACTTCTTGCAGGCTTCGTCCATCTCGCGCTTGGAACGTTCGCGCTCGGCGTCGATCTCCTGGTCGCCGAGGTAGACGCGCTCGCCCTTGGCGTCGTACTTGGTGATGCGTCCGCCGTCGGCGTAGAGCTGGTAGGCCGAGCGCGCCTGGGCGCACGCCTGCTCCTTGGCCTCGGCCTGCTTCGCGACGTCATCGGACTTCTTGGCGCGCTCGCGCACCTCGTCGCGGCCCTTCTGCAGCTCGCGGTCGCGGTCGACCGCCGTTTTGGGTGCGGCGGGCACCGCCGCGTTCGTGCTCGCGCCGGACTGGATGTTCAGCTGTTTCGAGTCGATGTTGACCGGCGGCTGGTCGGAGTAGACCGTCTTGCCGTCCTTGTCGAGGTACTTGTAGAGCTCGGCCGAGGCGCTCGGCGCGGCCAGGCAGGCGATGGCGATGATGAGAAGACGCTTCATTGTTTCTCCTATGATCACTTCACGGCGGGATAGGCCAGCTGCTCGAGGCCCAGTTGCGCCAACTCGCTCGCGCGCCTCGCGTGGCGGATCGCCGTGCCGTGGTCGCGCGATGCGACCGCCTGGCGCGCGGCGAGGAGATCTTCCCAAGCCCCGAGCCAGAGCGCGCGCTTGGCGCGCGCGCGTTGCACGTCCGTCTCCGCTTGCGCGAGGAGCGCTTTTGCTTCTTCTGCGAGCCCCGTTTCGTCGCGCGCAGGCGCGATCGCGACCGGCGGCTGCTCTACCCGAGGCTCCCCCACGACTTGCGGCGCGGGCGCCGTGCACCCTCCCACGAGCACCCCAAAAACCACCCACCAAAGCCGTGAAGTTTCAAGCATTTACGCTACCTTATCGAGAAACGACTGGAGCGTCAATGCGGCGCCGCTATACAACGCGCGAGCCGGGGTCGCGGTTGTCCCGGTTATGACCGATCTGTATAATCTCGTTTTGCAGCTAAGGGTTTACAGAATGCGCGTCATCCA
>JBBRQA010000208.1:0-7367 GCA_038227085.1 Burkholderiales bacterium
AGCGCCTGCGGAAGGATCGGCGTGGAGCCGGTGAGGACGATCACGTCGAATGCCGACTCGACGAGCGGCGCGCGCGCGCTGTCGCCCTCGAGGAGAGTCACGTTGGCGATCCCGGCGCGGCGAAGGTTCTGCGCGGCTCCCGCGAGGAGGTCGGGGTGGATCTCGGCGCTGGTCACATGGCGCGCGCGTCGCGCCATGAGCGCGGTGAGGTAGCCGGAGCCCGTCCCCACCTCGTACACGTTCTCGTGGGAGAGGATGGCGAGCTCCTGCAGGATGCGCGCCTCGACCTTCGGCTGCATCATCGACTCGCCGTGCCCGAGGGGCAGCTCCAGGTCGGCGAAGGCGAGCTCGCGGTCGCCCGCCGGCACGAAATCCTCGCGCTTCACCTGGGACAGGAGGTCGAGAACCTCCGGATCGAGCACCTCCCACGTGCGGATCTGCTGCTCGATCATGTTGAAACGGGCTTGCTCGAAGTTCATGAAAAGTCCCGGTGCGAGGGGGGCAATTGTATCAAACGGGCCCCTAATCCAGAGTGCGTTGGTAGCGCATGAGCGCCGCGGCGGTCACGACCGCCAGAATCAGCCCGAGCGGCCAGATGTGGGCAGAGACTTCCGCCAGCGAGCTGCCCTTCAGCATGATGCCGCGCACGATGCGCAGGAAATGAGTGAGCGGGAACACTTCCCCCAGGTATTGCGCCCACTGCGGCATGCCGCGATACGGGAACATGAATCCGGAGAGAAGCAGCGACGGGAGGAAGAAGAACATGGTCATCTGCATCGCCTGCATCTGCGTCTTGGCGAGGGTGGAGAAGGTGAAGCCGATGGCGAGGTTGGCGGCGATGAACAGCACCAGCACCGAGGACAGGAGGGCGAGGCTGCCCAGCATCGGCACGTCGAACAGGAATCTCGCCGCGGTGAGGATCACCAGCACCTGGACGTAGCCGACCACGATGTAGGGGACGATCTTGCCGAGCATCACCTCGAGCGGCTTCACCGGCGTGGCGAGGAGGTTCTCCATGGTGCCGCGCTCGCGCTCGCGCGTCATCGCGATGGAGGTCATCATGATCATGGTGAGGGTGAGCACCACCCCCATGAGGCCGGGGACGATGTTGTACTGCGTGATGCCGTCGGGGTTGTAGCGGCGGTGCACGCGGATCTCGAAGGGCGCGGCACGGGACTTGAGGCTCGCGAGCGGTCCCGTGAGGTCGTGGTCGAGGCCGGTGAGTCCCACCTGCTGCAACGCGGAGATCGCGTTGCTGGTGGCGGCGGGATCGGTGGCATCGGCCTCCACGAGGACCACGGCGTTGTCGCCGCGCTGTACCCGGCGCGAGAAATCCGCCGGCACCTGCAGCACGAACTGCACCTTGCCGAGGATGAGCAGCTTGTCGGCCTCGTCGACCGTCGCGGGGGTGGCGACCACCTTGAAATAGCCGGTGTTCTCGAGGGCGCGCGTAAGCGATCGCGAGAAGACGCTCGAGTCGGCGGTCACCACCGCGGCAGGCAGTGCCTTCGGATCCATGTTGATCGCGTAGCCGAACAGCACGAGCTGCATCACCGGGACGCCGATCATCATCGCGAAGGTGAGCCGGTCGCGCCGCATCTGCACGAACTCCTTCATGAGGACGGCCATGAAGCGGTGGAAGGCGAACACGGTCATTGCGCCTGCGCGGCGTCGGAGCGAGCGGGCTCGCCGAGGCCCTGCATGAGGTGGATGAAGACATCCTCCAGCCCTGGCGCCGCCTCGCGCACCGTGAGCGAGGCGCGTTTCTCGAGGGGCGCCAGCGTGGCGAGGAGCGCCGCGCGATCCGTGCCGCTCACATGCAGCGCGTTGCCGAAGGGCGCGACCATCTCGACGCCGGGCTTGCCGCGGATCTGCGCGGCGAGCTCCATGAGGCTCTCGCCATCGCCGCCCTCGATTTCCCAGGTGTAGAGGCCGGCCTGGTCGATCACCTCGCGAATGGTGCCATGCGCGAGGAGCTTGCCGTACGCGATGTAGGCCAGAGCGTGGCAGCGCTCGGCTTCATCCATGTAGTGCGTGCTCACGAGAATGGTGATGCCAGAGTGGGCGAGCGCGTGGATGTGGTCCCAGAACTCGCGCCTCGCGCCAGGGTCGACGCCCGCGGTCGGCTCGTCGAGGAGCAGGAGCTTGGGCTCGTGGATGAGGCAGGCGGCGAGGGCGAGGCGCTGCTTCCAGCCGCCGGAGAGCGTGCCGGAGAGCTGGTCCTTGCGCGACGCGAGCCCGAGGCCTTGCAGGGCGTCGCGCACACGGCGCTTGCGGTCGGTCATCTCGTACATGCGCGCCACGAAGTCGAGGTTCTCCTCGATGGAGAGGTCCTCGTAGAGGCTGAACTTCTGGGTCATGTACCCCACTTCGCGCTTGATAAGCCCGGCATCCTTCGCGATGTCGTGGCCGAGCACCACGCCGCGCCCCTCGTCGGGCGTGAGAAGGCCGCAGATCATGCGGATGGTGGTGGTCTTGCCGCTGCCGTTGGGGCCGAGGAATCCATAGATCGCGCCCCTTGGCACCTGCATCGTGAAATGGTCCACGACCACTTTGTTGCCGTAACGCTTGGTTAGGCCTTCCACGTCTATGGCGAGGCCGGTGCTCATTGCAACGTAACGTCCACGGGTTGGCCGGGATGCAGCTTCGCCGCGTCCGCCGCGGAGGGCCGTGCTTCCACCAGGAAGACCAGCTTGGCGCGATTGTCCTTGCTGTAGATGACCGGTGGGGTGTATTCCGGCTGCGGCGCGATGAACGAGATGCTCGCGTCGATGGGCGCGGCGCACCCGTCGCACGTGAGCGCGACCTTCTGCCCGACCTTCACTGCGCCCAATCGCGTCTCGGGAACGAAGAAGCGCACCTTCACGTTGGCGGGCGGCAGGAGCGAGACCACCGGCGCGCCGGCGGGCACCCATTCGCCGCGTGCGAAGAGCGTGTCGGAAACGGTTCCTGCGACGCTCGAGGCGACCGTCCTCTGCTTCAGCTTCCACTCGGCCTGCGCCAGCGATTCGCGCGCGGCGGCCGCTTCGGCCTCGGCGGCCCGGATCTCGCCGGGGCGCGCGCCGGAGCGCGTCGTGGCAAGGTCGTTCTGCATCTCGACCACCTTGTTGCGGTCGCGATCGCGCGCGGCCTTGGCGTCGTCGGCGCGGCTCTGGCTCACGAAGCCTTTCGTGACGAGGTCGAGCTGGCGCCGCCAATCCTTCTCGGAGTTGGCCGCCATGGCCTCGGCCTGCGCGAGCTGCGCGCGCGCCGAGTCGATTTCGGTCACGCGCTTGCCGTTCTTCAGGTCCTCCACCTGCGCGGCAGCCTTGCGCACGCGCTCCTGGGCCTCGCGTCGCGCCGCGTCCTCGTTCTCCGCTTCGAGCGCGAAGAGCGGCGTGCCGGCCTCGACATTCCTGCCACGCGCGGTGTCGAGCGTCACCAGCGTCCCGGCAAAGGGCGCCGCGACGCGCACGTACTCGCCCTCCACGTATCCCTGCAGCGCGGCCGGCTCCGATTTTCCGCAAGCGGCCAACGCGAGCGCGAGGACGAGGGCGGTGCCATGGCGTTTCATCATTTCCCTTTCGCTTCTTTCACGACCTTCTTCGGCATCGCCGCCGGCGCCTTCGCGCCCGCCGCGATCGCCGCGAGCACCAGCTCGATGCGTTGGTTCAGGGCCGCGTCGCAGAGAAGCGTGGTCTCGATCATCTTCGCCGTCGGCGCGGCCAGCGAACCGCTGTCGACCAGCGCGCCGCCGAACAGGATCGGCATGGCGAGCGCTCCCGCGCACGTGCCAAGCGCCTGCGTCACGGGGATCGGCGCGAGGCTTCCTTCGTTCTGCCCCGCCTCGATCAGCGCCTGCAGCACGCCTAGGTGGCGCGGCAGGTTGGCGCCGAGGAAATCGCGCGCGCACTTCTCGCCCGAAAGCGCGTCGGCGAGGACGCGGCCCAGGAACGGGCGGTTGTCGCGCACGAAGCGCGCGATGGCGCGCAACGCCGCGCGCAGGTTGGAGACGGCAGGCGCGCCCGGCTCGACTTGCAGCGTGAGCCTCGCGAACATCTCCTCGTAGGCCTGCTGCATCAGCGCGCGCAGGAACGCGTCGCGCGACTTGAAGTGGTAGTGGAACATGCCGAGGTTCACGCCGGCCGCGTCCGCGACCTCGCGAACCGACATTCCGGCGCAGCCGCGCGCGGGGAAAAGATCGCGTCCCGCGCCGAGCAGGGCCTGGTCGAGGTTGCGCGAGGGACGGGGCGGCATGCACAAAACTATACACTTGACTAATTATGAACGCAAGCCACAATGCCGCCATGGCTCCTCCCCTGCCATCCCCTCTCGCGGAAGCGCAGCGGCTCGCGGCCGTCGGGCGCTGGCGCGAGGCGGACGACCTCCTGCAGACACTCGACCTAGCGTGCGACCCGGAGGCGGCGTTCCTCGCCGCTCAAGCGCTTGCGGCGCAGGGCCTCCATGCCGAAGCATGCAGCGCGCTCCTCGCGCTGCGCGCCCGCCTCCCGGCCACCACGGCCATGCTCGAGCTTCATATCGCTCATGCTCACGCACGCGGCGGCGAGCTCGATGCGGCGCTCGCGGCGGCGCGGCATGCCGTCGCGTTGTCGCCGGGCATGGCGGAGGCGCAGTCGTTGCTGGCCTCCATGCTCGTCGCGTCGGACGACTCGGAGGGCGCGCGCGCGGCGTTGCGGGGAGTTCTCGGCCATGGCGACGATGCGCGGCTCTGGCTCCAGCTCGCGGAGCTGGAGATCTCGCTCGGCGACCGCGTCGGCGCGGCTCACGCGCTGCAGGGTGCCGAGCGCGCGGCCCCCGGCACCGCGCCCGCATGGCAGCGCATGGGCCAGATATACACCGCGTTGCAACGCCTCGATGATGCGGACCGCGTGCTCGCGCATGCGTGCGCGCTCGATCCCGGCAACGCTCGCAGCCATGCGCTGCTGGCGCTCGCGCGCCAGGAGATCGGCGACACGGCGGGCGCCCTGCGCACGCTCGCGCCGGCGCTGCAGCGCCATCCTGGCGATCTCGCCCTGGCCGCGAACGAACGCCTCATGCTGCCCCAGGTGTACGCGAGCCTGGACGACTTGCGCGAATGGCGCGAGCGTTACCGCACCGGGCTCGAGAGCCTCGCCGCGGAAATCGATCGCTGGCGCGCGACCCCGCACGCGGTCTTCGAGCTCGAGCGCAACAACTTTCTCCTCGCCTACCAGGGCGAGGACGACCTCGAGGTGCAACGCGCGTATTCATCCCTCCTCGGCACGCTCGCGGGCGCGGTGCATCCCGAGTGGCGCGAGCGCTCCGCGCACACCTTCAGCGGGGCTCGGCGACTGCGCGTGGGGTTCGTGAGCAGCGTCTTCCGCGACACGAGCGCGGGTCGCTATTTCGAGCGCTGGGTGACGACGCTCGATCGAGAGTGCTTCGAGGTCCATGTCTATGCCACGCCCCACGTGCCCGACGCGCTCACCGGGCGCATCCGCGACGCGGTCGACGGGTTCGTCATGCTGCCCCCGAATGGAGAGCAAGCCGCCGCGCTCGTGGCAGCCGGCGCGCTCGATCTTGTCGTGCACCCGGAGGTCGGGATGCACGACATGAGCTACCTGCTCGCGGCGCTGCGCCTGGCGCCCGTGCAGGTCGCCGGCTGGGGGCATCCGGTCACGACGGGCAGCGCGGCGATCGACTGGTTCGTGACCTGCGGCGCGATGGAGCCGCCCGACGGCGACGCCCACTACGTCGAGCGGCTGATCCGCCTGCCAGGCCCGGGCGTCGACTACCCCGCGCCGCTTGCCGCCGCGCGCGCGACGCGGGAGGACCTCGGACTGCCGAAAGGGCGCCTCTACGCGTGCCCGCAGTCCCTCTTCAAGCTGCACCCGGAAATGGATGCGCTGGTCGCCGACATCATTCAGGCGGATCCCAGCGGCACGGTGCTTTTCTTCCACTCCGACTCGCGGCTCGTGAACGAGCAATTCGCGCAGCGCCTGGGCCGCGCGTTCTCCGCCCGCGGCATCGCACCGCGCAACCAGGTGAAGATACTGCCGCGGATGGAGCGCGGCGCGTTCCGCCAGGTGCTCGCGCTCTGCGATGTCGTGCTCGATACCGTGCGCTGGTCCGGCGGGCTCACCAGCCTCGACGCGTTCGCGGCCGGCGTGCCGGTGGTGACCCTCCCCGGGCGCTTCATGCGCGCCCGGCAGACTGCCGGCATGCTTTCCCTCATGGGCATCGGGGGCCTCACCGCCGCCTCGCCGGAAGAGTACGTGCGAATCGCCCTGGAGGTCGCCCGGGACGGCGAGCTCAACGTAACGCTGCGCGAAGCGATCGCCGCCCGCAGCGAGGCGCTCTACGAGCGGCGTGAACCCGTGTCGGCGCTGTCCGAGGCCCTGCTCCGCGTGGCTGCCGGGAACGCGCCGAGCTGAGGAAGTGCCGCGTTTCGTTGCTATACTTGAAAATCGATACGCAGGGGTCCGCGCGCCCGTCGGCGCCGCGGTGAGAGAGTCCCTTGGAACCTGATCCGGGTCATGCCGGCGTAGGGAGCGTGAGATGCCCATCCCATTGCGCTTCCGTACGCCGTCGCCCGCTTCGCGCGAGACGACAGGAGCTGCCATGAACGCCATCCCGAAATTCGTCGCCACCTCGGCCCACGTGGACGAGCTCGCGGTCCAGCCGCTGCCGCAATCGCGCAAGGTGTACATCGACGGCACGCGCCCCGGCGTGCGCGTCCCGATGCGCCTGATC
Organism: Burkholderiales bacterium; assembly: GCA_038227085.1. Lineage (GTDB taxonomy): Bacteria > Pseudomonadota > Gammaproteobacteria > Burkholderiales > Usitatibacteraceae > Usitatibacter. Next base: position 6,712 of record JBBRQA010000208.1, read on the forward strand.
TCGCAGTCGGATACGCCCGCGGCGTTCGGTGCGGAGGCGAACCCGCCGGTTTACGTCTACGACACGAGCGGCCCGTATACGGACCCGGAGGCGAAGATCGATATCCGCTCGGGGCTCGCGCCTGTCCGCGCCGCGTGGATCGAGGCGCGCGCCGACACCGAGCTGCTGACGGGGCCCAGCTCCCGCTTCGGGCGCGAGCGCCTCGACGATGCCAAGCTCGCGGAGCTGCGCTTCGAGCTGAAGCGCACGCCACGCCGCGCCAAGTCCGGCGCCAACGTCTCGCAGATGCACTATGCGCGCCGTGGGGTGGTGACCCCCGAGATGGAGTACATCGCGATCCGCGAGAACCTGCGCCGCCGCGAGTACCTCGAGGAATTGCGCGCGTCGGGCCCGATGGGCAGGAAGCTCGCCGACCTCATGGGCCGCCAGCACCGCGGCGAATCGTTCGGGGCGTCGATCCCGGCGGAAGTGACCCCCGAATTCGTGCGCGATGAAGTCGCGCGCGGCCGCGCCATCATCCCCGCCAACATCAACCACCCGGAAACCGAGCCCATGGTCATCGGGCGCAACTTCCTGGTGAAGATCAACGCCAACATCGGCAATTCGGCGCTCGGCTCCTCGATCGCGGAAGAGGTCGACAAGATGACCTGGGCGAT
>JBBRQA010000209.1:0-7348 GCA_038227085.1 Burkholderiales bacterium
AACGGAGCCGGCGGCCAGCGCCATTGCGCAACCGAGCGTAGCCGTGCCAAGCGAGGAAATCTTCATGTTCGGAACTCCCAAGAGGATGAGTTGATTGTTTGAAACTTTACTTTTTTCTCTAGAGGCGCAAGCCCGAATACACCTGAGGCGCAAGCCGAAAACTGCTCGCAACATCATACACAAACGCGCTTCGGTCCGACAAGCAAAAGTGGGGCTTTGCGCAACAGGAGATGCCCTGCATGTTGCATTTCCGCCACATCCCTCTGACCACCCGCGACGGTGGAAAGTGCCGCCGGACTGTGCTAGAATTTGCGTTTGGCAACTCGCCAAAATAATAGATAAAACAAACACTTATTGCCGCGGCCCTCCCCCCGCGCGCGCCCGGAAACCATGGACCAGTTCGCCAAAGAAACCATCCCCATCAGCCTCGAGCGCGAAATGCGCCGCTCGTACCTCGATTACGCGATGAGCGTCATCGTCGGCCGGGCACTCCCCGATGCGCGCGACGGGCTCAAGCCCGTGCACCGGCGCTGCCTCTTCTCGATGCACGAGGTCTCCAACGACTGGAACAAGGCCTATAAGAAGTCGGCGCGCATCGTCGGCGACGTGATGGGTAAGTACCATCCCCACGGCGACACCGCCATCTACGACACGATCGTGCGCATGGCGCAGGACTTCAGCCTGCGTTATCCATTGGTAGACGGCCAGGGCAATTTCGGCTCCGTGGACGGCGACAACGCCGCCGCCATGCGCTACACCGAGATCCGCATGGCGAAGATCGCGCACGAGCTGCTCGCCGATCTCGACAAGGAGACGGTCGACTTCGGCCCGAACTACGACGGCAGCGAGCGCGAGCCGCTGGTGCTGCCCTCCAAGTTCCCCAATCTCCTGGTGAACGGCTCCTCGGGCATCGCGGTCGGCATGGCGACCAACATCCCGCCGCATAACCTGACCGAGGTGATCGACGCCTGTCTCGTCCTCCTGGCCAATCCCGAAACCACCATCGACGAGCTGATCAAGATCATCCCGGCGCCGGACTTCCCCACGGCGGGGATCATCTACGGCCTGGCCGACCTGCAGGAAGGCTATCGCACCGGCCGCGGTCGCGTGATCATGCGTGCGCGCACCCACGTCGAGGACATCGGCAAGGGCGAGCGCCAGGCGATCATCATCGACGAGCTCCCGTACCAGGTGAACAAGGCGCAGCTCCTCATCAAGATCGGGGAGATGGTGCGCGAGAAGAGGATCGAGGGCATCTCGGACTTGCGCGATGAGTCCGACAAGTCCGGCATGCGCGCGGTGATCGAGCTGAAGCGCGGCGAGATCGCCGAGATCGTGCTGAACAATCTCTACAAGCTCACGCCGATGCAGGAGAGCTTCGGCATGAACATGGTCGCGCTCCTCGACGGCCAGCCGAAGCTCCTTAATCTCAAGCAGTTCCTCGACGCGTTCCTGCGCCATCGCCGCGAGGTGGTCACGCGCCGCACCGTGTTCGACCTGCGCAAGGCGCGTGACCGAGGCCACATATTGGAAGGCCTCGCCGTCGCGCTCTCCAACGTAGACGAGGTGATCGCCATCATCAAGGCCGCCGCCACGCCCGCCATGGCGAAAGGCGGCCTCATGGGCCGCGCCTGGCGCTCGCCACTCGTGGAGGAGATGCTCGGGCGCGCTTCCGCCGAGCAGTTCCGCCCGGAATCGCTGCCCAAGGAGTTCGGCCTTTCCGGCGAGGGCTATCGCCTGTCCGAGGTGCAGGCCCAGCGCATCCTCGAGATGCAATTGCAGCGCTTGACCGGCCTCGAGCAGGACAAGATCCTCTCCGAGTATCGCGAGGTGATCGCCGCCGTCGAGGATCTGCTCGACATCCTCGCCAAGCCTGAGCGCGTGACGAGAATCATCGGCGACGAGCTCTCGGAAGTGAAGCGCGAGTTCGGCGACAAGAGGAGGAGCGAGATCGTGGTGAACGGCGAGGAGCTCTCGCTCGAGGATCTGATCACGCCGGAAGACGTGGTGGTCACGCTCTCGCACGCGGGCTACGTGAAGAGCCAGCCGCTCGACGAGTACCGCGCGCAGAAGCGCGGCGGGCGCGGCAAGCAGGCGACCACGACCAAGGAAGACGATTTCGTCGAGAAGCTCTTCATCGCCAACACCCACGACCACGTTCTGTGCTTCTCGAACAAGGGCAAGGCGTACTGGCTCAAGGTCTACGAAGTGCCGCAGGGCAGCCGCACCAGCCGCGGCAAGCCGATCGTGAACCTCCTCAAGATGGACGAGGACGAGCGCATCAACGCCATCCTGCCGGTCAAGGAGTTCCGCGAGGATTGCTACGTGTTCTTCGCCACCGAGGAAGGCGTGGTGAAGAAGACCTCGCTTTCCGACTACTCGCGCCCGCGCCCATCCGGGATCATCGCCGTGGACCTCGACGAGGGCGATCGCCTCATCGGCGTGGCGTTGACCGACGGCAAGCACGACGTGATGCTCTTCTCCGACGAAGGCAAGGCCGTTCGCTTCGACGAGAACGACGTGCGTCCCATGGGTCGCGGCGCGCGCGGCGTGCGCGGCATGAACATCGCCAAGGGCGGCAAGGTGATCGCCCTCCTCGTGGCGGAGAACGAGTCGCAAAGCGTCCTCACCGCCACCGAGAACGGCTACGGCAAGCGCACCTCGATCGCGGAGTACACGCGCCACGGCCGCGGCACGCAGGGCATGATCGCGATCCAGACCAGCGAGAGAAACGGCAAGGTGGTCGCCGCCACGCTGGTGTCGCCGGAAGACGAGATCATGCTCATCACCTCGGGAGGCGTGCTCATCCGCACGCGCGTGAACGAGATCCGCGAGATGAGCCGTTCCACGCAGGGGGTCACGCTCATCAACCTGGACGAGGGCGAGAAGCTCTCGGGCCTGCAAACCATCATGGATCGCGACGACGAAAATGGCGAAAACGGGAACGGGAACGGGAACGGCGCGGGCGGCAACGGACACGCAAACGATACTGGCGACAAGCCTGCACCACTTTAAGCCCGCCGCGCGCATCTTCAACTTCGGCGCGGGGCCCGCGACGATGCCGGTCGAGGTGCTCGAGAAGGCGAAGTGGGAGCTGGTCAACTGGCAGGACGCGGGCATGTCCGTGATGGAGATGAGCCATCGCGGCGAAGAGTTCATGAAGATCGCCGCCGAGGCCGAGGCCGACCTGCGCACGCTGCTCGCGATCCCGAAGAACTACAAGGTGCTCTTCCTGCAGGGTGGCGCGACGATGCATTTCTCCGCCGTGCCGATGAACCTCCTAGCCGGAAAGAAAAAGGCCGACTACCTCAACACCGGCGAGTGGGCCAAGAAGGCGATGGCCGAGGCGAAGAAGTTCTGCGAGGTGAACGTGGTCGCCTCCGCCGAGGACAGGAACTTCACCTACGTCCCGAAGCAATCCACGTGGAAGCGCTCGGCGGACGCGGCCTACATGCACGTCTGCACCAACGAGACCATCGGCGGCGTGGAGTTCCACTGGACCCCCGACGTGGGCGCGACGCCGCTCGTAGCGGACATGTCGTCGCATATCCTCTCGAAGCCGATCGACGTCACGAAGTACGGCCTCATCTACGCCGGCGCGCAGAAGAACATCGGCCCCGCGGGCCTGGTGGTGGTGATCGTGCGCGAGGATCTTCTCGGAAACGCTCTCCCCGACACGCCCAACGTCCTCAACTACAAGCTCATGGCCGACGCGGATTCGATGATCAACACGCCGCCCACGTTTTCGGTCTATCTCGCCGGGCTCACCTTCAAGTGGCTCCTCGAGCGCGGCGGCCTGGCTGGCATCGAGAAGGTGAATATCGCCAAGTCGAAGCGCCTCTACGATTACCTCGACTCGCAGGAGTTCTACTCGAACCCGGTGGCGGTGGAGGACCGCTCGCGCATGAACGTCCCGTTTCGCCTGAAGAGCGACGCCCTCGACGCGAAGTTCCTGCACGAGGCCGAGGCGCGCGGGCTGTCTCAGTTGAAGGGCCATCGCTCGGTGGGCGGCATGCGTGCATCGATCTACAACGCGATGCCGCCGGAAGGCGTCGAGGCGCTGCTCGAATTCCTGGAAGAATTCCGCGCGAAGAATTCCTGAGGTGGGCACGCTGAAGTATCGGGTCGCGGTCTACAACGCGATTTCCGCGAAGGGCCTCGAGCGCTTTCCCGCCGCGAGCTACATCGTCGGCAAGGCGCTGCCCTCGCCGGATGCGATCCTGGTGCGCTCGCACGCCCTGCAATTGAGCGAGGTTCCCGCCGCGGTGAAGGCGGTGGCGCGCGCCGGCACCGGCGTCAACAACATTCCCGTGGCGGCGCTCTCCCAGCGCGGCGTGCCGGTCTTCAACGCGCCGGGCGCCAACGCCAACGCGGTGAACGAGCTCGTGTTCGCCGCGATCCTCGCCACGGCGAGGAACGTCGTTCCCGCGGTGGCGTACGTGAACGCGCTCGAGCCCGGCGCCGACTTCGAGGCGCGCGTCGAGGACGGCAAGAAGCAGTTCGCGGGATTCGAGCTTCCCGGGCGCACGCTCGGCGTGATCGGCCTGGGAGCCGTCGGCGGCCTGGTAGCAGACACCGCGATCAAGCTCGGCATGAAGGTGGTGGGCTACGACCCGGAGATCACCGTGGACAACGCGTGGCGCCTGCCTTCGGCGGTGAAGCGCGCGGCCTCGATCGACGAGGTGATCAAGGTCGCGGACTTCGTGAGCCTGCACCTGCCGCTCATCGACAAGACGCGCGGGCTCATCGACGCGAAGCGCCTCGCGCTCGCGCGCCCGCGCCTGGTGCTCCTCAATTTCGCGCGCGACGCGATCGTCGACGAGGAGGCGGTGGTGCAGGCGCTCGCGCAGAAGCACCTCAAGCGCTACGTCACGGATTTCCCGAGCGAGAGGCTGCGCGGCCATCCGGGCGTGATCGCGCTGCCCCACCTGGGAGCCTCGACCGAGGAGGCCGAGGAGAACTGCGCGTTCATGGTGGTCGACCAGCTGCGCGCCTTTCTCGAGGAGGGCACGATCGCCAACGCGGTCAATTTCCCGAGCGTGGAGATGGCGCGCGAATCGGCGCACCGCATCGCGATCTCGAACTCCAACGTGCCCAACATGCTCGGACAGATTTCGACTACGATGGCGCAAGCCGGCCTCAACATCCACAACATGGTCAACAAGTCGAAGGGGGAGATGGCCTACACGCTCGTCGACCTGGACAGCGCGGCCGCCCCCGAGGTGATCCGGCGCATCGCGCAGATCCCTGGCGTGCTTTCCATCCGCAGCGTTCCGCACATGGGCATCGACGCGTGAGCGGCTCCGAGGAGCTCGAGCGCCTGCGCGGGGAGATCGATCGTCTCAACGATTCCCTGCTCGAGGCCCTGAACGAGCGCGCCAAGCTCGCGCGTGCCGTCGGCATGCTCAAGGCGGGGCAGGCATACCGTCCCGAGCGCGAGGCGCAGGTGCTGCGCCGGGTCAAGGAACGCAACGCGGGCCCGCTCTCCGACGAGACCGTGGCACTGCTCTTCCGCGAGATCATGTCGGCATGCCTCGCCCTGGAGCGCCCGATCACCGTCGCCTACCTCGGCCCCAAGGGCACGTTCAGCGAGCGCGCCGTGCTCAAGCACTTCGGCATGGCGGCCGAGGCGCTTGCGTGCACCTCGATCGACGAAGTGTTCCGCGCGGTCGAGTCGGGCACCGCGGACTTCGGCGTGGTCCCCGTGGAGAACTCGACGGAAGGCGCCGTGGGCCGCTCGCTGGACCTCATGCCGCAGACGCCCATGAAAGTGTGCGGCGAGGTGGTGGTGCGCATCCACCATCACCTCATGGCGAAGGTCGCGCCCAAGGACTTCGCCGACATCCGCCGCGTCTTCTCGCACGGGCAATCGCTCGCGCAGTGCCACGAGTGGCTCAATTCGAACCTGCCTCACGTCGAGCGCGTGGCGGTGTCGAGCAATGCGGAAGCGGCGCGGCGCGCGGCCGAGGAGGCGGGCTCGGCGGCCGTCGCCGGCGAGATGGCCGCGGAGCACTACGGCCTGGCGATCCTCGCCTCCAACATCGAGGACGAGCCCAACAACACCACGCGCTTCCTCGTCCTCGGCGATTACGAGCCGAAGCCTTCCGGGCGCGACAAGACATCGATGGTGCTCTCGGCGAAGAATCGCGCCGGCGCCGTCTACGAGATGCTCACGCCGTTCGCGACGCGCGGCGTTTCGATGAGCAAGTTCGAATCGCGCCCCTCGAGGGTGGCGTTGTGGGACTACCTCTTCTTCATCGACATCGAGGGACATCGCCACGATGCCAATGTCGCCGCGGCCCTCGAAGAGGTGCTGAAGATCGCCGGATACCTGAAGGTGCTGGGCTCCTACCCCGTCGCCGTCCTCTAGATGAACCTCAAAGACCTGGCCCCCGCCAACGTGCGGGAAATTGCCCCTTACGTTCCCGGCAAGCCGATCGCGGAGACGGCGCGCGAGCTGGGCCTCGCCGAGGCCGATATCCTCAAGATGGCGTCTAACGAGAATCCCCTCGGCGCGTCGCCCAAGGCGATCGAGGCGATCCGCGGCGCGCTGGAGGTCTTGCACTACTACCCGGACGGCGGCGGCTTCGACCTGAAGGCGATCCTCTCGCGCAAGTACGCCGTCGATCCCGCCAACATCGTCCTCGGCAACGGTTCCAACGACGTGCTCGAGCTCGCCGCGCGCGCTTTCCTCACGCGCGACGACTCGGCGGTGTACTCGCAGCACGCGTTCATGGTCTATGCGCTCGCTGTGCAGTCGATCGGCGCCAAGCACATAGAGGTTCCCGCGAAGGACTACGGCAACGACCTCGACGCGCTGGCGCGCGCGGTGCGCGGCGACACCAAGATGGTGTTCGTCGCCAATCCCAACAATCCCACCGGCACCTTCAGCCCGTGGGAAGAGGTGCGCGCGCTCGTGCGGCACGTGCCCAAGCGCGTGCTGGTGGTAATTGACGAGGCCTACGGCGAGTACCTGCCGGACGCCCTCAAGTCGCCCACGCCCGGCTGGATCGCCGAGCATCCCAACATCATCATCTCGCGAACCCTCTCGAAGGCATTCGGCCTGGCGGGATTGCGGGTGGGCTACGGCCTCGCCCATCCCGAGGTCGCCGAGGTGATGAACCGCGTGCGCCAGCCGTTCAACGTAAACCACCTCGCGATGGTCGCGGCATGCGCGGCGCTGGACGACGACGACTTCATCGCGAAGAGCCGCGCGGTCAACGCCGCCGGCCTCGCCCAGCTGGTGGACGGCTTCATGCGCCTCGGCCTCGAATACCTACCGTCGTTCGGCAATTTCGTCGCGGTGCGAGTGGGCAACGCGGCGCGCATCTACCAGTCGATGCTCGAG